>NZ_VMQU01000001.1 GCF_007714205.1 Mycobacterium helveticum
CCGCACCTGGTCCAGGGATTTTTCCGTGACCCGAATTTGGCCTACATCGCGGCGTGACTCGACTTACTTACGATCGCCTTAGTAACGCCTACACCCGGCTGGTCCTGGTGGGCACCCTGCCCCCGCAGATGCGTGAGGTGTGCCGACTGGAATGGGACGCCAAGAAGGAGAAGCGCTTTGCGCGCTTCGCGGCCACCGTCCGGGCGCTGAATCCGCTCATCAACCGGCTGCCCCTGTCATTCGTCTACCTGCCCTGGGCGGCCAGGGCGTGGCGCCGCGCGGGGGTCGACCCGCGCGGGCTGCACAATCGCGCTTCATGACGCCGCGCCCACGCGGGCGACCTCCCGCAGCCAGCGGCGCACGGCAACGCCGAACGTCTATGACGGGACCGGTCAGGTGCTCAAAACCACTCGGACACAAAGAATTCGCCGCAGCGCGGGCCAAAGTTCAGGATATGTATGCCGGGTGGACCGCCAGCCGATTGCCTGGCCCGACTGGCATGCGACAGGATCGGTGGCATGGCCGATATCGACTTCTCGCTGCTGGACATCCCGAGGTCGGCACCGGTCGACGATCCCGAGGCCTACCTGCGCGCCGCGATCGCCTGGCATTTCGGCCATGACACCGGGTCGGCGTTCTGGCTGCGCACGGCCGAGACGCTGGACTTCGACCCGCGCAGCGACGTCACCACCTTCGCCGACCTGCGGCGGTTTCCCAACCTGGTCAACGAACTGCGCGGCGTACCGGTCGAGGACCTGGTTCCCCGCGGCTACCGAGCCCACGGATCCGCGACGCCGCTGCCCCGGATATTCGAGTCCGGCGGCACCACCGGCGCTCCGAAACGCACGGCGCAACTGCCGGATTGGTGTGCCCAGGTCGTCGAATGGCAGACCGAGGACTTCGCCGCCGGCGGATTTCTGCCCGGCCGGGGCTTTTTGTGCCTGATGCCCGGAGGGCCACACGGGGTGGGCTATTTCTCGCGCCTGGTCTCCGAGCGGTTGGGGTCGGTGTTCCACCCGATCGACATCGACCCGCGCTGGGTCAAGAAGCTCACCGCCCGCAACGCGGCCACCGAGGTGGCGGCGTACGTCGAGCACGTCATCGAACAGGCCGTCTTCGTCCTCCAGACACAGAACGTCGCGAACCTGCACGCCACGCCGCCCCTGGTGGAGGCGATGGCCCGCGACGACCGCGTGGTGGACCTGGTGAACGAGAAGATCCGCTACCTGTTGCTCAGCGGCGCGCACGTGGACGCCGACACGCTCGACCTGCTGCGCGGCATCTTCCCGGCCACGACGATCACGATGGCCTTCGGCAGCACTATGGTGCTGTCCCAGGCGGTCACCCGGACTCTCGACGACGGGACCTTCGTCTTCGACCCGCGGAGCCCCTACGTCGTGTTCCGGGTCGTCGACCCCGACACCGGTGAGGAAGTGCCCCACGGCCGACTCGGCCGCGTCGTGATGAACCATGTCAGCAAGGGGATGTTCATCCCGAACAACCTGGAACGCGACCTGGCCATCCGCATGTCGGGACCGGCGGGTCAGCTCGGCGACTCGGTCAGCGCGGTGCGGCCGGTGAGCACCTTCGAGGGCGAGGCCGTCATCGAAGGCGTCTACTGAAAGGCGATCTGGTGCACATCGATGCGCTCGGCCCCCAGGGCGAGTACCGCACCCGCAACCGCGAAGTCGTCCTGAGCACGGCCGGCGATGCGGTGGCCGAGCTGAGCATCGTTCCGCCGCTGTATGTTTCGCGGACGGTCAACGCGCAGCGCAAGGCCCGGCCGCTGCCGGTCGCGCAGCGAGAAGCCGCTCTGGCCGCCGCGGCCGGCGTCTTCGCGACCGCGACCATCGCGGGACTGGACTTTGAGGCCTATGTCGCTGCGGCGAGCCGGATTTCGGGGATGCCGATCGCGGTCACCCGGGCCGGGGCGCGCGGCGTGGCCGACGCGGTCGGCGGCGCGTTCGCCGCGGTGCGCCCGGCCCGCCCCGTCGGCGCGGCGATGGACTGGCGCCAGCATACGGCCCGGTGCGGCGGTGCGGTGTGGGCGCGACGCGGGGAGGTGTTCGGCGTGCATGCCGCCGGCAACGGCCCCGGCGTGCACGGCCTGTGGCCGCAGGCGCTCGCGCTGGGCTACCGGGTGGCGGTGCGCCCGTCGCGACGCGAGCCGCTGACGGCGCACCGCCTGGTGAACGCCTTGCGTCAGGCGGGGTTTCGGGAGGAGGACGCCGCCTACCTGCCGACCGATCACGGCGGGGCGGACGAACTGATCCGCGCGGGCGACCTCGCGATGGTCTACGGCGGCCAGGATGTCGTCGACAAGTACGCCGCCGATCCCAGGGTGGTGGTGAACGGGCCGGGACGGGCCAAGATCCTGATCACCGCCGACCGCGACTGGCGCGACCACCTCGACGTCGTGGTCGACTCGATCGCCAGTCTGGGCGGCATGGCCTGCGTCAACACCACCGCGGTGCTCTACGAGGGCGACCCCGCGCCGCTGGCCGCGGCGATCGCCGAGCGCCTGGCCGCGATCGAGCCCCTGCCGGGCGCCGACGAGCGGGCCGTCCTGCCCACCCAGCCGCTCGGGAGGGCGTACGCGCTGGCGGCCCACCTGGCGGCCAAGGCCGCCGGGACCACCCCGCTGCTCGGCGCCGACCAGGTGGTGGCCCGGGTGGGTGACGGGTGCGCCGCGCTGCGTCCCGCCGTGCACCTGCTGGCCGGGCCCGGCTCGGGCCGGCTCACCGACCCGCTCAACGCCGAACTGCCGTTTCCCTGCGTGTGGGTGTCGCCGTGGTCGCCCGGTGCGGGCGTGGCGCCGCTGCGGCATTCCCTGGTCGTCACCGCGGTCACCGGCGACGACGGGCTGATCGACGCCCTGCTCGCCGAACCGACCGTGAGCAACGTCTACCGCGGCGGCCACCCGACCTGCCACGGGGCGCCCGAGATCCCGCACGACGGTTTCCTGGCGGACGTCCTGATGCGCAATAAGGGCTTCGTCGGCGACTGAACGGGCCCGCCGAGAGGCGTTCGCGCGGCCATGTGGTCTGCTACCAAGAGAACTGTCGAGGTGCACGGTCAAGCCGGAGCCAACCCTCGGCGTGCCTACCAGCGGATGCGGCAGTCAAAGATGAACGTGATAGCGCAGGCCCTTCAAGCGGCCACCGACCGATTGGCCAACCCGGCGCGGATCTCCGATCCGGACCGGCTTCGCGGCGCCGTTTCCGGCAAGACCGCCCTGGTGACCGGCGCGTCGTACGGGATAGGCGAGGCCACCGCGCGCAGGCTGGCCGCGGCCGGGGCGACGGTGCTGGTGGTCGCCCGCTCGGCCGACCGGCTCGACGACCTCGCGGCGTCGATCAACGCGGGCGGCGGACGGGCGGTCGCCTACCCCACCGATCTCACCGACGAGGCCGCCGTCAGCGCGCTGACCAAGCAGATCAACGAGGACCACGGCCCGCTCGACGTGGTGGTCAGCAACGCCGGCAAGTCGCTGCGCCGCTCGCTGCATGAGCAGTACGACCGGCCGCACGACTTCCAGCGCACGATCGACACCAACTACCTGGGGCCGATCTGGCTGCTGCTGGGGCTGCTGCCGGCCATGCGCGAGGGCGGCGGCGGCCACATCGTGAACGTCTCCAGCGTCGGCGTGCGGGTGGTGCCCGGCCCGCAGTGGGGTGCCTACCAGGCCTCCAAGGGGGCGTTCGATCGCTGGCTGCGCAGCGTGGCGCCCGAACTGCACGACGACGGCGTGAGCGTCACGTCGGTCTACTTCGCGCTGGTCCGCACCCGGATGATCGAGCCCACGCCGGTGCTGGGCAAACTTCCCGGCCTGTCCCCGGACGGCGCCGCCGACGCGATCGCCAAGGCGGTCATCGAACGCCCGCGCACCATCGAGCCGCCCTGGGTGTGGCCGGCCGAGCTCGCCTCGGTGTTGCTGGCCGGGCCCGCCGACCATGCGGCCTGGCTGTGGTACCGCCGGATGTTCACCGAGACCGCCACCCACGAGGCCACGCGATGACGACCGACGGCGTGCTCACCACCGCGGCCCGGGCGCTGCTGCGCTCCGGGCTGCTCACCCCGCCGTCCCCGGCCGCCGGGGTGCGGCTCCTGCGCGCGGCGCGGCGCGGCGGCACCAACCCCTACACCCTGCTGGCGGTCGCGGCGGCCCGCTGGCCGAACCGGTCCGCGATCGTCGACGACGACGGCGCCCTTTGCTATCGCGCGCTGCAGCGGCGGGCCGAGGCGCTGGCGCGCCGGCTGGCCGGCGACGGCGCCGGACCCGGCCGGGCCGTCGGGGTCATGTGCCGCAACGGGCGGGGCTTCGCGGAGGGATTTTTCGCCGCCGCCCTCCTCGGCGCCGACGTGGTGCTGGTCAACACGGAGTTCCGCACCGATGCGCTGGCGGCCGTGCTGAGCGGTCACCGGATCACCGCCATGGTCGCCGACGACGAGTTCGCCGGGCGGGTGCGCGCCGCCGACCCCTCGGTGAGCGTCGTCGACCCGGCGCGGCCACCCGGGGTCACGTCCCACGACGGCGACCCGCGGCCCCGGGTGGCCGCGCCGGGGCGCATCGTTCTGCTCACCTCGGGCACCACCGGCACGCCCAAGGGCGTGCCGCGGACCCCGCAGCTGCGCTCGGCGGTGGGCGTGTGGGTGACGATCCTGGACCGCACCCGGTTGCACACGGGATCGCGAATCTCGGTGGCGATGCCGATGTTTCACGGGCTGGGGCTCGGCATGCTGATGATCACGGTGGCCCTGGGCGGCACCGTGCTCACCCAGCGCCACTTCGACGCCGAGGCCGCGCTGGCGCAGGCGTCGCTGCAGCGTGCGGACGCGTTCACCGCGGTGCCGGTGGTACTCGCGCGCATCCTCGACCTGCCCGAGCGCGTGCGGGCGCGCAACCCGGTGCCGCACCTGCGGGTCGTGATGTCCAGCGGGGACCGGCTCGATCCCACGCTCGGGCAGCGGTTCATGGACACCTACGGCGACATCCTCTACAACGGCTACGGCTCCACCGAGGTCGGCATCGGCGCCCTGGCGACGCCGGCCGACCTGCGCGACGCCCCCGAGACCGTCGGGAAGCCGGTCGCGGGCTGTGTGGTGCGCATCCTCGACAAGCGCGACCGGCCGGTCGGGCCGCGTGTCACCGGCCGCATCTTCGTCGGCGGCGACCTGGCCGGCGAGGGCTACGCGGGTGGCGCGGGTGCCGGGGCGGCGAAGGCCGTCGTCGACGGCATGACCAGCACCGGCGACATGGGCTACCGCGACGACGCGGGCCGGCTCTATGTCGTCGGGCGCGAGGACGACATGATCATCTCCGGGGGAGAGAACGTCTATCCCCGCGCGGTCCAGAACGCGCTCGCCGCACACCCCGACGTCGCCGACAACGCGGTCGTCGGGGTTCCCGACGAGCGCTTCGGCCATCGGCTGTCCGCGTTCGTCGTCCTGCAGCCGGGCCGCGGAACCGACGTCGCGGCGTTGCGAGAGTACTTGACGGACCGGGTTTCCCGCTTCGAACAGCCCCGCGACATCCAAATCGTCGCGCTCATCCCGCGCAACGCCGCGGGCAAGGTCGTGCGCAGCGAGCTGCCCACCTGAGCTCACGCGGGAAGGCCCGGCGCCTATCCGGGCTGCGGGCCGCCGTTCCAGATGCCCGGAATCTGCGCGGCGATCTCGGTGGCCTTGGGTTCGAGCGTCGCGACGCGCCTGGCCAGCCAGTTGGGTGCCAGCACCGAGACGGCGGTGGCGCCCGCCGTGGCGCCGATGACGCCGCTCCAGGCGACCGGTCCCAGCGGGGTGCAGCCGAAGAAGTGGCTGACGCCCGGGGTCTGCACGATGGCCACCAGGACGCCGGCGCTGCCCAGCGCCGTGCCCAGCACCAGGGGGCTGTGGCGGCGCGTCAACAGGGTCTGCGCCAGTTGCGTCGTCACCAGTGCGGTCAGACCCATTGTGGCCGTGCGCCGTTCGGTTCCGAACGTGTAGCGCCCGATGCCCCAGGCCGCCGTCGCGCCGGCGGCGGTGACGGCGCCGCGGGTGACGATCTGGCGCAGCAGCGGCGCGTCGAGCGACGGCGCCGGACCCGCGAGGGCGGCACGCTGGAACGCGCGAAGCAGCTCTTCGGCGTCGCGGTCGGACCCGTCGTGGCCCTGTTCGGAGGCCGCCTCGTCGGCCTCGTCGGGCAGGGCGTACTGCGGGGTGACGGCGACCGCGAGCGCGGGGAACATGTCGGTGAGCAGGTTCACCAGCAACAGCTGCCGGGTGCCCACCGGCGCCCGCCCCGTACCCAGCGCCGTCCCGATGATGGTGAAGAGGACCTCGCCCACGTTGCCGCCGACCAGGATGCCCACCGCGTCCCGGACGCCGCCCCACATGCCGCGCCCCTCGACCAGCGCGTCGAGCAACACACCCAGGTCGCTCTCGGTCAACACGATGTCGGCCGCCCCGCGGGCGGCCGAGGATCCCCGGCCGCTCACCCCGATGCCCACATCGGCCATCCGGATGGCGGCGGCGTCGTTGGCGCCGTCACCGACCATCGCGGTGACCTGCCCGCACGCCTGCAACGCCGCGACGATCTGCACCTTCTGTTCGGGGCTGACACGGGCGAAGACCTGCACGTCGGCGGCGACTTTGGCCCGCTCGTCCTGGTTGAGGGCGGCAAGCTCGGCGCCGGTCATCTCCCGCGCGTCCGGCGGCAGCCCCAACTGGCGGGCGATGGCCCGCGCGGTCACCGGATGGTCGCCGGTGATCAGCACCACCCGGCGGCGGGCCTCGATCAGCGCCTCGATCAACGGCCGCGCGGACTCGCGCGCGGTGTCGGCCAGGCCGACGTAGCCGACCATCTCGAGGTCGTGCGCGGCGGCATCGACGGCGTCGGCGTCGGTGTCGTCCTCGGAAAGCCCGTGCTCCCAACGGCGCTGCGCCACCGACAGCACACGCAGACCCTGCTCGGCCAGGCGCAACACCAAAGCCTCGGCGTGCTCGCGGCCGGCGTCGGCGTCGGCGAACCGGCAGCGCGCCAGGAGCACCTCGGGAGCACCTTTGACCACCAGCATCGGGCCCTCGCCGGCGCCGGCGGTGCCGATCGCGGCGGCATAGCCGCGGCTGGACTCGAACGGCACCTCGGCGAGCAGCGTCCACCCTGAATCAGCTTGACCATTAAGGGAACTCGCGGCGGTGAGGATGGCCTCGTCGGTGGCGTGGGCGTGTCCCTGCCCGTTCTGGGGCTGGGTGCTGCTGCGTGCGGCCGCGCGCAGCACCGCCGCGGCCCGCGGGTCCGTCGCCGCGGGCAGCTCCCCGTCGACGGCGGTGTCGTGCGGGACGCCGCGCACCACCCGAAGACGGTTTTCGGTGAGCGTCCCGGTCTTGTCGAAACACACCGTCTGGACCCGGCCCAGGGCCTCGACCGCCCGCGGCGTGCGCACCAGCGCCCCGCGTTTGGACAACCGCTGGGCGGCGGCCAGCTGGGCGAGGGTGGCCACCAGCGGCAGGCCCTCGGGGACGGCGGCCACCGCGATCGCGACGCCGTCGGCCACCGCCTGACGCAGGGATCCCTTGTGTGCCAACGCCAAACCCGTCACCGCCGCGCCGCCGGCCAGCGTCAGCGGCAGCACCTTGCTGGTCAACTCCCGCAACCGGGCCTGCACCCCGGCCGCGGACTCGATGTCGGCAATGGCCGAGATCGCGCGCTGCGCCGCGGTGCCGGCGCCGGTGGCCACCACGATCGCCCGCGCGCGCCCGGCGACGATGGTGCTGCCCTCGAACAGCATGCTGGCGCGGTCGGGGTCGGTCACCGCGACGGGCTCGACCTGCTTGTCGACCGGCAGCGACTCACCGGTGAGGAAGGACTCGTCGACCTCGAGGTCCTCGGCCACCAGCAGGCGCGCATCCGCCGGGACCACCTCCGGCGCCACCAGGTCGATGATGTCGCCCGGGCGCAGCGATTTGGCGCTCACCGTGGCCGTCCGCGGCGCGGAGCGGGCCGCCTCCAGCCGCCGCTGCGAGGTCGCCATCGTGGGAAGGACGACGCGGCGCGCGAGCTGGTCCTGCTCGGCGAACAGCTCGGCCACCGCCGCCTCGGCCCGTAACCGTTGCGTCCCGCCGACGATCGCGTTGGCGGTCATCACACCCGCCACCAGCAGCGCGTCGATGTTGCTGCCGACGATCGCCGAGGCCGCCGCCCCCACCGCCAGGATCGGTGTCAGCGGGTCGGCGAGCTCGGCCCGGGTCGCGGACAACAGCCGGCCCACCCGGGCCGCCGGCCCCCGCAGCGGCGCCAGCGCCGGGTTGTAGGACAGGTCGTCCAGAACGCGTCGCCACGGCGCGATGCCGGGCTCGACGGCCAGCGGCCCGGTGCGGCTGGCCAGGCGGGAGTAGACGATCTCGGGATCCAGTGCGTGCCAAGCGGTCAGCGGCTGGGGGGTGGGCACGGGCTGGCGGAGCACCCGGGTGGCCGAGAACGCGCCCTGCACCAGCGCGGCCGCGGCGGCGGCGTTGACCGGGTTGAGCCAGCGCTGCAGCGCCAGGGGGTTGGTGGTGGCCCGCGGATCGCCGGTCACCAGCAGCAGCCCGGCCAGCGTGCTGCCGCCCTTGGCGAGGCGCACCGACGATTCGGTGGTCTTGCGGGCGGTCGGCAGCGCGGACAAGATCCGCACCGCCGCGGCCAGATCGGTGCCGGTGATGATGTCCGCGGTCCACGGTGTCGCGGCGTGGGGATCGTCGAGCGCCACGGCGACGTCGGCGACGGCCAGCGCCGCCAGCGTGTCGGTCGAGGCGAAGTCCGGGTGCAGCGCGGTGATCAGCAATACCAGCCCGCGGTCGGTCCGCAGGTCGCGCACCAGCTGCAGCAACGGCGTGCCCGGCGGGTGGGTCACCGCGACGCTGGCCGCGAGGTCCTCGGTCCCCGCCACGTGGCGCAGCACCACCCGGGCGCCGGTGCGGTGCGCGGTCTGCAGCAGCGGGATCGCGAAGGGATCGACCTCCCAGCCCACGTCGACGCTGCCCACCACCTCGCCGTCCACGACGAGGTCGGCATGCTCGAGGCCCTGTGCCGGCGCCGCCGACGGGCCCTGCGTGGGCACCCGGCGCAGGCGCGCCCCGGTGGCCGGCAGCTCGTCGGCGTCGGGCTCGGGCGGTTGCTCCGCGTGCAGCAGCGCGTCGGCGACCTCATAGACCCGGTCGTCGTCCCAGCCGGGCATGTCCCCGTGCGCGCGCAACACGGCGCGGTGGTCGCCGCGCAGGGCCGCCCCGTCGATGAGGACCACCTTGACCCGATCCAGCCGGCGCAGGGCCCCGGGGTCCAGGATCAGCTGCCCGGCGTTGGCCAGGCCGCGGCCCAGCACCGCGGCGAACGTCTGGCGGCCCATGTGGGCGGCTCTGGGCACCCCGGCCAGCAGGGCGCCGGCGGCGTCCTCGGTGCCGCCGCCGGCCAGCAGCGCGGTCGCCGCGGCGATCAGCGACGCGTTGGCGGCCTGGTCGGCGTACTCCTCCACGGGCCCGGCCATCGACCCCTTCGCGGTGTCGATGGCGGCGTGGACGGCCCCGCCGACCATGACGTGGGACGCCTCACCGGCGGCCGCGGCCGCCGAGTTGTGTCGCAGGGCCTGCGATTTGGGCCCGGCCGACGAGATCACGGGCACCACCGGGGCCTGTGGCCGCCGCGGCGAGGCGAGCTCCGGCTCGCGCTCGCGCCATCGTTGCCGGTGCGCCGCCGCCTCGGAGATCTGCAGGCTGCGCTGCGCCAGGTCCAGCATCGGCGTGCCGATCGCCTGCGTCAGCCCGTTGGAGACCGCCGCCGAGGCGCTGAGCAGCACGTCGGTGCCCACCCGGCCCAGCCGCGACTCCAGGACCGAGACGATCCTCGGCTGATGGTTCAGCAGGGCCGACGCGGCGCGCGCGCTGCGCGGCGCGACGGGCAGCCGGCCCACCCAGCCGGTGACCGCGGCACCGAGCGCCGCGACGTCCATCGCCGCGGCAGTCAGGGGCACCAGGATCGCCAACGGGTTGCCCGGGTCGGCGAACGGTGCGGTGCGGGTGGCCGGGCGCGCCCCGACCAGTGCCAGGTCCTCGGCCACGCCGGAGACCGTACGGCGCACCTGGCCCAGCACCGCATCGCAGTCGGCGTCGCTTTCCAGTTCGACGACCAGGCGGCCCAGGGCCCCCTCCACGTGGGCCGTGGCCACGCCGGGAATCCGGCGCACCGGCTCCTCGACGACCGGCGCATGCTCGTGCCAGCTGGGGAACGGCAGCAGCGGGTCGAGGTCCAGGTGCACCCGCCGCCCGCTCTGCCAGCGCACCTGCGGCATGACGTGGTTCGCCGACCCGTTGGAGGAGGCGCTGCCGATCCCGATCGCCCGGCCCGTCGTCTGCGCCATCGACTGCATCACGGGGCCGGCCAGCTCGGTGACCGGACTGGTCAGCATCTGCACCGCGCCCACGGCGCCGGCTGCGGTGGAGACGCCGGCCCGGACGACCTCCGCGGCTCCACCGGCCACGCCGGCGATGACGCCGGCTACACCGGGAATCCTCAATTCCGTCACCCTTCGATCACGTCTACCGCGCCTAATGATCCTGGCGTGCCGGGAGCGTGTCCACGGGTGCGCCGAGGCAAGGCCGACGAGCGATGACGCCGACAACCGTGGCGGCCCCGGTTTCGCGTGGTTACCGGCGTGTCCGATCGCTTCACTGTCAGAAAGCTTACCGGTTGGCGCACGGCCGACCGCGCCGAACAACGACACGCGATCGGCGCACGAAACAATCCGGGCGTCAGAAAGAATGGGGAGATGCGGCACGCATGAGCCGGAACCGCGAAAAGAACCGCGAAAAGAACGTGGCCGTCGAACGGCTACGAATGACCATCGTTCGGCTGGTGGCAACCCCGCAGAGCGGGCTCAGTGGCACCGGTGGTTCGAGCGTCCGACCTGGTAGCCGACCGGGAAGGTTTTCTCGATGACCTGCAGCTGGTGGTCCACTCTGGACTCCAGCTCGAGGACCACACAACTGTCGCCGAGGGCTTTGGATTCGAGAACTATGTACCGCTGACCACAATCGGTGATCGGGTCGCCCGAGTGCAATTTCTCGACCGGCACCGACTCCGGAGTTCCATCTGGCTCCATCTGTGACACGGTAGGTCAATTCCGCGGGTGAGGGAACACACCGCCGCTGCGCCGAATGCGCGGTGCAACGCACGCGCGTCGGCACCTGCCGGGCCCCGCGCCGAGCTAGGTTATGCCCCATGAGTTGGTGGTTCGCCCACGCCGAGCGGACGCTGTCCGAACGGGTGCGGGCCGCACCGGATCAAGTCCGCGGCTTCTACGTCGACCTGGACAACATCAAGGTCGTGCATCCGCTGATCGTGTCCGTGGCGGCCGAGTCTCGCGTGGACACCCCCGACGGCTACCGCCAGAGCTATCGCGTGGTCGACCGGATCCCGCTGGGGCCGTTCACGTTGCGGATCACCTACCGGGCAACGCTGCACGTGCCGGCCGACGGCGACGTGCAAACCGAGGCCGACCAGTCCCCCGGGGTGCGGCTGCGCGCAACGGTGAGCTTCGAGCCGGCCGGCGGCGGCACCCGGCTCACCGAGCGAATCCGCATCACGACGCCCCGGCCGCTGGCCCGGGTGACGACGCGCGAAGCGGTCAAAGCCCACATCGCGATGCTGGCGGGTATCCGACGCCACTTCGAATCCGCTTGATGCCGTGCCGGTTCCGTCGGCTCGGCTACTGCGCGGCCTCGTCGGGCGCGTAGCCCAGGATGCTCTTGACCTCCAGGTACTCGTGGAATCCGAACGAACTCCACTCCCGGCCGTTGCCGCTGCGCTTGTAGCCGCCGAACGGCGCATTCATGTCGAAGGCGTGGTTGATGGTCACCCAGCCGGCCCGGATTCTGCGGGCCACGGCGCGCGCCGTGTCGAGATCGGCCCCCGAGACGTAGCCGGCCAGGCCGTAGTCGGTGTCGTTGGCGATCGCGACGGCGTGGTCGAGGCCGTCGTAGCCGAGCATGCACAGCACCGGACCGAAGATCTCCTCGCGCGCGATCGTCATGTCGTTGGTGACGCCGGCGAAGACGGTCGGCCTGACGTAGTAGCCCGTGTCCAGGCCGTCGGGCCGGCCGGGACCGCCGGCGACGACCGTGGCGCCCTCGTCGATGCCGGTCTGGATCAGCCGCTGCACCTTCTCGAACTGCGCCTTCGACGCCACCGGCCCGATCGCGGCCTTGTCGTCGGGATGTCCCACCCGCACCTGGCCGGCGGTCTCCCGCGCGATGGCGACGGCCTCGTCCATCCGCGAGTTCGGCACCAGCATGCGCGACGGCGCGTTACAGCTCTGCCCGGAATTGGGCATCATGTTGGCCACCCCGGCGCGCACGCCGTCGGCGAAGCCCGCGTCGTCGAGCACGATATTGGGGCTCTTGCCGCCGAGCTCCTGAGTCACTCGCTTGACCGTCGGGGCGGCGATCTTCGCGACCTCGACGCCGGCGCGGGTCGACCCGGTGAAGGACACCATGTCGATGTCGGGATGGCCCGCAAGCGCCGTGCCCACGCCCGGACCGTCGCCGTTGACCAGGTTGAAGACCCCGGCCGGCACGCCCGCGGCATCCAGGATCTCGGCGAAGACGTAGGCCGAGAACGGCGCGACCTCGGACGGTTTGAGGACCATCGTGCAGCCCGTCGCCAACGCCGGGTACACCTTGACCGCGATCTGGTTCAGCGGCCAGTTCCACGGCGTGATCAGCCCGCAGACGCCGATGGGTTCGCGGGCCAGCAGCGTCGCGCCGTGCTGTTCGGAGAACGCGAAGTTCTTCAGCGCGTCGATGGCCGTGGCCAGGTGCGCGAGCCCGAGCCCGACCTGCGGACCCGCCGCCAGCGCGGGCGGGGCGCCGATCTCCTCGGTGACCGCGTCGGCGAGATCGCTCGCGCGCCTGCGATATTCGGTGAGGATAGCCTCGAGCAGCTCGAGGCGCTGCTCGCGACTGGTCTGCGACCAGTCGGCGAAGGCGCGCCGGGCCGCGGCAACCGCCACGTCCACGTCGGCGGCCGAACCGAGCGAGATCGTGCCGGCGACCCGCTCGGTCGCGGGGTTCTCGACGTCGAACGGGTTGGGCCGCACCGGCCCAACCCACCGGCCGTCGATGTAGAAATCCAGGTATTCGCGCATGGCTCCTCCTTGTCGCGTCCGTCTACTCACTGCGTGCCTTCGGCGTACCAGGTGCGGAACTCGCCGTAGTTGGGCATCTCCTCGGAGTTGGCCTTCGGGTCGATGCAGACGTGCACGACGGCGGTCCGGCCGCTGGCGTAGGCGCGCTTGATCGCCGCACCGATCTCCTCCTCCTTCTCGACGTACTCGCCGTGGCAGCCGAAGCCCTCGGCGACCTTGTCGAAGCGCACGTCCTTGCTCCAGTGCACACCCGGCTGCGCGGAGGGCTGGGTGAACGTGCGCTTGTAGACGCCGACCTCCAGGCCCCATTGGTTGTCGACACCCACGACGCACACCAGCGGCAGCTTGCACCGGGCGGCGGTCTCGAGTTCGGCGATGTGGAACATGAACGAGGAGTCGCTGGTGAGCAACATGACCGGCCGCCTGCCGCCGTCGGCGACCGAGGCGCCCACGGCGTAGGGCAACCCGGTGCCGAGGTGGCCGAAGTTCTGGTTCCAGATGACGTCGTGCGGCTTGGCCTGCGAGTAGGTCCAGCCGAAGATGACCGTGGCGCCGCCGTCGCGGACCATGATCCCGTCGGGCGGGAACGCGGTGGTCGCCTCGACCACGAACCGCGCGGGGTGGATCGGCGTCCGGCCGCTGGGCGCGGTCTCGGCCAGGTCGGCGAGCCGGTCGGCATCCTGTTCGACCCAGCGTGCGAGGTCGGCCGACGGCATGCGCGGGCTGTCCTCGAGCGCGTCGACCAACTGGGGCACCACGCCGCGCAGGTCTCCCACCAGCGCCACGTCGACGGGGCGGTTGACGCCGATCGCCAGCGGGTCCTGCTCGACGTAGATCCACCTGCGGGTGGCGTCGTTGCGCTCCCAGTGCCGGGTCCTGCCGTAGTGCACCGGCTCGCCGAGCTCGGTGCCGAGTGCGACGCACACGTCCGACGTGGTCACGGCCTCGACGGCCGCGGACGAGAAACCGTAGGGGAAGGTGCGGTCCTCCAGCCCGGGGATGAACGACGTGCCGCCCGAGGTCTGGATCACCGGGCAGGCCATCAGCTCGGCCAGCTCTTTGACCACCTCCTGAGTGCGCGAGGTGTGCACCCCGTGGCCGACCAGCAGGATCGGGTTCTGCGCTTCCCGGATCAGCCTGGCGGCCTCGGCGATCTCCCGGGCGCCGGCGCCGTGCCCGGCAAGGCGATACGCGTTGGGCGGCAGGGGAGCCGCGACATCGAGTTCCTCCAGGATCACATGGGACGGGTATTCGATGTAGGCCGGGCCGGGCGTCGTCGACATCGCACGCCGAATCGCCTCCCGGACGATCTCGTCGGTCTGGTCGGCGTACTCGATCGAGGCGCTGTACTTCACCGCCGGGGCGAAAAGCCCTTCCTGACGGACGAATTGGATGCGGCCCCGGCGGACCCGCCGTTCGGTGATGCGCGCCCGCTGGCCGCCGAGGAAGATGACCGGCGAATTCTCCACCTTGGCGCACATCATCGCCCCGGCGATGTTGGCGACGCCGGGGCCCAGCGTGCCGATACACAGGCCCGGCGTGCCGGTCATCCGGGAGACGGCCTCGGCCATGAACCCGGCGCTCTCCTCGTGGTGAGGCGAAACCACCTGCCAGCCGCGGGATTCCGCCTCGAGGAACATGTGCACGAAGTTCGGGTCCGGGATCCCGAACAACGTGTTGACGCCCTCGGCCTCGAACAGGTCCAGGATGCGTTGGTAGACGGGCACACCCATTGTCAGAACTCCTCTTCTTCGCCCGCATCAGGTGGCGCGCTCGCGCCAACTTCGGCGAGTACTTCTTCGGTGTGGGCGCCCAGCTCCGGGGCCGGTCCCCCGACGCGGCCCGGTGTCCGGGAGAACCAGGTGGGCACGCCCGGGAAGCGCACCGGCCCGTGCCGGGTCTGCACGGTCTCGAACATGCCGACGGCGTTGAGGTGCGGGTTTTCGAAGAGGTCGCCGGGGGTGTTCAAGGGTGCCGCGGGGATCTCCAGCTCGCCGAACAGCGCCAGCCACTCCCGGGTCGAACGCTGCTTCAGCGTCTCGGCGAGCAGCCCGTAGACGGTGTCGATCTGGCGGGCACGCTGCTCCAGGGTGGAATACAGTTCGCAGGCCCACGGAGGCCGCACGGCGTCGACGAACGCGTTCCAATGCTTGTCGTTGTAGATCAACGCGGCGACATACCCGTCGCTGGTGCGGTAGGGGCGCCGGTTGGGCGCCACGGTGCGCGGATACACCGCCGGCCCCAGGGGCGGGTCGAAGATGGCGCCGTTGGCGTGTTCGACGAGCATGAACGACGCCATGGTCTCGAACATGGCGACCTCGACCTCCTGTCCCTCCCCGGTGCGCTCGCGGTGGAACAACGCCATCGTCGTGGCGTACAGCGCCGTCAGCCCGGCGACCTTGTCGGCCATGATCGTTGCGACATAGTCGGCCTCGCCGGTCAGTTGCTGTTGCACCGCCGGCAGGCCGCATTCGGCCTGGATCGTGTCGTCGTAGGCGGGCCGGTCGCGGTCGGGTCCGCGGCGGCCGTACCCGTAGCAGTTGGTGTAGACGATCGACGGGTTGATCGCGGCGACGTCGCCGTAGCCGAAGCCGAGCCTGACGATCGCCTTGGCGCGCATCGAGTGGATGAACACGTCCGCGGTTTCGACGAGCGCACGCAGCGCATCCCGTCCGGCGTCGGTCTGCAGGTCCAGCAGGATGCCACGCTTGCCGCGGTTGACGTTGACGAACACCCCGCTCATGCCGGGCGCCGGGCCGACCGAGACGTAGCGGGTGTCGTCGCCCTGTGGCGGTTCGACCTTGATCACGTCGGCGCCCATGTCGGCCATGATCTGCGTGCAATACGGCCCCATCACCATGGCGGTGAGGTCGATCACCCGGATGCCGGCCAGCGGGCCCGTGGACGGGCTAGCCATGCAGCGCCCCCTGATCGCGGGAGCGGTGCGCCAGTTCGAAGCTGTAGCGGATGTGCTCGCCGTGGCCGTCGGGCAGCGGCGGGAAGATCAGCGGTGCGTCCGCGCGCCGGATCGCCTCCAGATGCTCCTCGACGTCCTCGACCGTCCACGACGACCGGTACACGCCCGGGGTTTCGGCGATCATCGCGCGCGCGACCCGGCCGGCCAGCGCGACGAAGATCTCGCCGCTGACCGAACACGATTCGTGGGCGAGCCAGCCGACAACGGGCGCAACGAGTTCCGGGTCCATCGGCGGGTAGGCCGAGGTGTCGATACCGGCGGCCATCCGGGTCACCGCGGCGGGCACGATCACGTTGGACGTGACACCCTCGGCGCCGCCCTCGAGCGCCGCGACGCTGGACAGGCCGATCACCCCGGCCTTGGCGGCCGCGTAGTTGGCCACCCCATGGTTGCCGTACAGGCCGCCGATCGACGAGGTGAGCACGATCCGCCCGTAACCGGCGTCGCACATGCGCGGAAACGCCGGCCGCACCACGTGGAACGCGCCGCGCAGGTGGACATCGAGTACGGCGTCGAAGTCCTCGTGGCTCAGCTCCTTCAGCGAGCCGCGGCGGACGTTGCCGGCGTTGTGCACCAAGACGTCGAGGCGGCCGTAGGTGTCGAGCGCAGCGTCGACGATCGCCTTACCGCCGGCGGGGGTGGCTACCGAGTCCGTGCTGGTGACCGCGTGACCGCCGGCGGCGTTGATCTCACGCACCACGTCGTCGGCCGGAGCGGCATCGCTGCCGTCACCGGTGAGGCTGCCCCCGGAATCGTTGACGACAACCTTCGCGCCCCTCGACGCGAGCAACATGGCATAGGAGCGGCCGAGCCCTCGGCCGGCTCCGGTGACGACCGCCACCCTGCCGTCGAAGTTCAAGGATCTCAAGTCAGTCATCGACGTTCTCAAGTACCAGACCGTCCAGGTTGCCCTGGGCACGCCATTCCCTGAGCAAGTCGTCGAACGCGTAGAAGCCCGGCAGGTACGGATCGCCGATGGCCGAGCGGATGCCCTCGCCGCCACCGCCGCCCTCGTTGTTGTAATAGCCGGGCGTGCAGGAAACCGCGAATTCCGAGCCGTCTATCGAGGTTTCGCGGATCGTCTTGATCCAGTTCTCCTGGGCTTCCCGGCTCGGCTCGACGGTGGTCGCGCGGCGCGCCACCGCTTGGGAAATGATGTAGGCGATGTGTTCGGCCTGCTGCTCGAGCATGGCGGTGGTGTTCCCTGCGACGCCACCCTGGATGAAGCCGGTGAAGAACTGGTTGGGGAAGCCTCGGCTGGTCATCCCGTGGAGCGACGTGTAGCCGTCGCGCCAGTGTTCGAAGAGCGACCGGCCCCCGCGGCCCTCGATCACGTCGATTGCGTACCGGCGGCTGATGTCCGTGGTGATCTCGAAACCGCTGGCGAAGATGACACAGTCGACTTCGTACTCAACGCCGCCCGCGACGATCCCGTTCCCGGTGAGCCCTTCCACGCCTCTGGATTCCGACACGTCGACCAGCGTGACGTTGCGGCGGTTGAACGTCGGCAGGTATTCGTCGTTGCTGCAGGGTCGCTTGCACATGAACCGGTAGTAGGGTTTGAGCGCTTCGGCGGTTTCGGGGTCCTCGACGACTGCCGCGACGCGTCGCCGCAGCCGCTCCATCATCTTGTAATCTTCTTCCTCGCGCATCGCCATGATCTGCTCGGCGGTCAGGGCCGCGGGATCGTCGGCAGCCGCGACCCGCGCGGTCAGGTTGCGCCCCAGTTCGGTCCAGAAGTCGCAGACCATGTCCGGCTCGTCGAACACCACCCCGTCACCCAACGGTGACCAGCGGTGAAAATTACGCTTGCGTTCCTCCTGCCAGCCTGGCTGCAGCGAAGCCGCCCACTGCGGATCGGTCGGCTCGTTGCCGCGTAGGTCCACCGATGACGGCGTGCGCTGAAACACGAAGAGGTGCCGGGAGTCTCGACCCAGGTGCGGAACCAGCTGAACGCCGGTCGCACCGGTACCGACGAGCGCCACCCGCTTGTCGTGCAGCTTGTGCAGTCCGCCGTTGGCATCCCCACCCGTGTAGTCGTAATCCCAGCGAGCGGAATGGAACATGTGTCCCTTGAAGTCCCTGATGCCGGGAATGCCGGGCAGTTTCGGCCGGTTGAACGAGCCCTGCGCCATCACCACGAACCGGGCCCGGATGTCGTCACCGCGGTTGGTGCTCAGACGCCAGCGCTTGATCCCCTCATCCCATCGCGCCGCACGAACCTGGGTGGACAAGATCGCGCCGTCATAGAGCCCGAAATGCTTTGCGATGCGACGGCAGTGCTCGTAGATCTCGGGCCCGTCGGCGAACTTCTTCGACGGGATGTAGTCGAGTTCCTCCAACATCGGGATGTAGCAGTAGGCGTCGTTGTCGCACTGGATTCCCGGGAAGCGATTCCAATACCAGACCCCGCCGAAGTCCCCGCCCATCTCGATGACGTGCACGTCATCGACGCCTGCCTTCTTGAGATACGCGCCGGCCAGCAGCCCGCTGAAGCCGCCGCCGAGTACGGCCACCTCGATGTTCTCGTCGATCGGCATCCGTGGCGTCACCGGAGTGTGGGGATCGACCTCGCAGAATTCTGCGTAGTCATCCTTGAGTTCCAGATACTGCTTCGAGCCCTCCGGGCGGAGCCGCTTGTCGCGCTCCCGGCGGTACTTCTCGCGCAGCGCGTCGATGTCGATGTCGTCGGGTGTCTGCGTCGGGCCGCAGTCGTTCCGGCGTCTTTTCCTGTCGGGGGTCATGCCGGTGGGCGCTCCTCGTCCGGAAGTTCCTGCGGTGCACCGGTGCCCATGTACTTCGACAGTTGGTAGTGCAGGTTCACGGTGCTGCGTTCGCGGTAGGGGTTGGGTTTGGTGCCGCCGAAGCCGAGGGATTTCATCCCCTGCTGGACGGCGGCCATGTTGGAGAAGTCTTGCGGCAACACCGACAGCCACCGCGGATCGTCGGGCGGGGTGTACTGCCATTCTGTCTGCGGCTCTTCGCCTTTCGGGTACAACTCGAATACCGAAACCTCGAAGACGCATCTGTTCGGGTCGTAGCTGGGATGTGGCCGGGCGCTGTAGCACAGCGCAACCGTCAGACCCTGACCGATCTGGAAATTCGGGAAGATCTGCCACGCGGTGCCCGCCTGCCCGAGGATGTCGGCCGGGATCGTCGGCCAGATCACGCCGCGTGCCGCGTCGTCGCGGCGGGCGGACGCCAGCCAGTGCTCGAGGACCCGGTCGGCCGGTGTGCCCTCGGGTAACTCGTCGACCAGCCGTTTGGCGGCGTTCACCAACGTCTCGGTGGTGGAGGTGTTGGTCTGCTCCATCGTGTAGATCTGCATTTGGGCGGTCGAGACCCGCGGGTCGGTGCCGGCGCCGAGGCGGATCTTGGACTTGGTGGCTGCCAGATCGTCCGGGGCGTCGTAGCCGATGTTGCTGTGCTTGCCCTGCGCCTTGGCCCAGCCCTTGAACTCGCCGAACTTGTTGAACTCCGGATGCGTCGTGTAGACGTGGTAGGTCTCGTTGAAGGCCTCCAGCGCGACCTTCCAGTTGCAGTCGAAGTACAGCCATTTGCGCCATTTGCAGCGCATGTTCTCACACCCGAACGGGTCGAGGATCTTCGCCGCGGGAAACAAGTAGTCGGCCAGCGGCTCGCAGTCGGGGTCCATGTTGATCCACAACCAGCCGCCCCAGGTGTCGACTTTGACCGGCCGCAGCCGGGTGTTGTCGGGCGTGAGGGCCCCTTTCCAGTCGTCTTGCTCCCGGATGTGCGTGCAGGCGCCGTCCAGGCCATAGGTCCAGCCGTGGAAGCCGCAGACGAACGACTTGCGGGCGCGGCCGCAGGCGTTCTTGGCGCCCGCGGGGGTGTCGATCAGCCGGCGGCCACGGTGCATGCAGACGTTGTGGTGGGCGTGAAATTCGTGGGGACCGGTGCGCACCACGATGATCGAGTCGTCGAGGATGTCGTAGGTCAGGTAGCTGCCCACCTCGGGCAGCTCCTCGACGCGGCCCACCTGCTGCCAGACCCTGCGCCACAGCCTGTCCCGCTCGGCGCGGGCATAGTCCGCGCTGACGTAGGCCTCGACGCCGATCGTCATCGGCCGCGAAAGGTCTTCGGCCGCTGCCGAATTGTTGGCCAGATCGGTCATCACATCCTCCTGATGGCGGCGCGGAAGGACTCGTCCTTGAGGAACAGCGAGGTGTTGTCGGCGCCGAGGTGGCTCCATCGGAGGTCGAGCCCGCCGTCGACGAGCAGCGTCTGCCCGGTGATGTAGCTCGACAGATCCGAGAGCAGGAACAGGATGGCGCCGGCCTGTTCCTCCGGACGGCCGCGCCGGCCCATCGCGATCGCCTGCCGGTCCCGGGCCGGGTCCTCCTCGACATAGCTGCGCGACGCCGCGGTCTCGGTGACGCCGGGCGCCACGGCGTTGACCCGTATTCCGGCCGGCGCCAGCTCGAGCGCCATGGTGCGGGTCATCGCGGCGATGGCGGCCTTGGCCGTCCCGTAGGCGATGTGAAACGGCGCGGTGTTCATGCCGCTGATCGAGGAAATCGACACGATCGACCCGGGCCGCTGCTGCGCGACGAGCTCCGCGGCCACCGCGCGGCTCATGAAGAACGCCGTCTCGAGGTTGTCGGTGAAGACGGTGCGCCAGTCGCCGCGGTTGACCCGGGTCGCCGGCATCCACGTCGACGGTGCGGCCCCGCCGGCGACGTTGACCAGGCCGTACAGGCGTCCGTCGGCATTCCGCGCTTGGTCGATCACCGCGGCGATGCCCTCATCGGTCGACGCGTCGGCCGCAACCGGCACTACCGACAGGTCTTGTTCCGCCAGCGGAGCGACGTGCTCGTCGAGATTTTCCTGCGAGCGGCTCACGGCGATGACGGTCGCCCCCGCCCGCGCGCTCAGCTCCGCGACGGCCGTGCCGATGCCGCCGCCGCCGGCGCCGGACACCACCACGATGCGACCGTCGAGCCCGAAAAGATCCGCCATGACCTGCTTTCCCGGCCGCGGACACGGTCACCGCCCGCGACGCGACGCGCCGATGTTTTGTCCGGACAACATATTGGGTTCTGCCCTTAGGAGAACACTATTCCCATCGACGGACACCGCTGTCAAGGCCGGGCGCCGAGCTGTCGGCAGCTATTGTCTGGACTAGCGTGACTTGATAACGTCCAGCCCGAACAGGCACTTCCGGGTCTATAGGGAAGGATCCCGACGAGACCATGACCATCGCGGCGCAGCCATCGCGATATGCCTCCCCCGATGCCGGACCTCACCCTGCCGACGTCGCGCCGGGCTGGCGGCTCGAGCGGGTCACCGCCCCCAGCCGGCTGTTCGGCGCCAACGGGCTGCGCACCGGTCCGGACGGCCGGATCTACATCGCGCAGGTCACCGGCAGTCAGATCAGCGCGCTGGACCATCGCACCGGGCGATTGGAGACCGTGAGCGCCACGGGCGGCGGCATCGTCGCACCCGACGACGTCGCGTTCGACGCGAGCGGCAACCTCTACGCGACCGAGGTCATGGACGGCCGGGTCAGCACACTCGACACCGCCGGCCGGACCCGGGTGCTGCGCGACGACCTCCCATCGGCCAACGGGATCACGTTTCATCGGGACCGGTTGTTCGTCGGCGAATGCCGCGAGGCCGGGCGCCTGCTGGAACTCGACCCGCGCGGCGGGCCACCCCGGGTGCTGCTGGAGAACGTGCCCTCGCCCAACGCGATGGAGGCCGGCCCGGACGGGCTGCTGTACTTCCCGGTGATGGGCGCCAACGCGATCTGGCGTGTCGATCCCGAAGGTGGCGAACCGCAGTGTGTCGCGGGCGATCTCGGGGTTCCCGACTCGGTTAAGTTCGACCCGCGGGGGCACATCGTGTCGACGCAGGTCGCCAGCGGGCAGGTGCTGCGCATCGATCCCCGCAGCGGCGAACGGCGGGTGCTGGCCCAGCTGACCCCGGGTCTGGACAACTGCACCCTGGTCGGTGACCGGGTGCTGGTGTCCAACTTCACCGGCGAGATCACCGAGATCGCACCGGACGGCGCGACCCGGACGGTGTTGCCCGGTGGGCTCAACTGGCCGCTGGACCTGACCGTGGGGCACGACGGGAAGCCGTACGTCGCCGACGGCACGTTTTTCTCTGCAGTCCAGCCGGACGGCTCCCTGCGGACGGTCGGGATGCTGTTCAGCCCCGGCTATCCCGGCTTCGTGCGCGGTGTGGTGGCCAGCGGCCCGGGCGAGTTCGTGGTGACGACCTCGGGCGGCCAGGTCAGCCGCTACCGGCCCGCCGCGGGCGAAACCGAAGTGCTGGCCGACGGCTTCGACCAGCTCTACGGCGTCGCGCTCGGGTCCGGCCGGGTCGTGTTCGCCGAGTTCGGCACCGGACGGGTGCTGTCGTGGGCCGCGGGCCGCATCGAGGTGCTGGCGGCCGGCCTGCGGGACCCGGTCGGCGTCGCCATCGACCCGGACGGCGCGTGCCTGGTGGCGGAATCCGGTGCCGGACGCGTGGTCCGGGCCGACGGTTCCGGCACCATCGTCACTGATCTGGTTCGCCCGCAAGGGCTTTCGGTGCGCGACGGCGTGCTCTACATCGTCGACGCCGGGGCCAAGGAGGTGATCGCGTTCGACCTGGACACCAGGGTTCGCCGCACCATCGCCGCCGGGCTGCCGATCGGCCCGCCCGCCGGGGTCCGGCCCAAGCCGCTCAAGGGCATGCCGCCGTTCTCCGGCCCGCAGGGTCCGTTCGCCGGCATCGCCGCGGCGGCCGACGGCACGCTGTTCGTCTCGGCCGACGGCGACGGCAGCGTCCTGGCGCTGCGCCGGACAGGGGACGGCCGCTGATGACGCAGGCCGTCTCGAACGACCACCGCTACCTGCAGATCGCGCGTGCGCTGCGCAAGGAGATCGTCGACGGGGTGTACCCGGTGGGCTCGCAGCTGCCGACCGAGCACCAGCTGTGTGAGCGGTTCGCGGTGAGCCGCTACACCGTTCGCGAGGCGATACGCCGGTTGCGCGAGGACAACCTGGTGGCGTCGCGGCCGCGGGCGGGCACCCGGGTCGTTCCGCGGCCGGCGTCGAGTTCCTATGCGCAGGACGCGATGTCGATCGACGACCTGCTCGCGTTCGCCTCCGGTGCGCACCTGAGCATCGAGTCCAACGCCATGGTGACGCTCGACGACGACCTCGCCGCCCGGACCGGGCTCGAGGCCGGCACCCAGTGGCTCTCGGTGCGGGGCTACCGGATGGCCGACGGCGCGCCGGCGCCCCTGTGCCGCACCGAGTACTACATCAGCCGCGACTTCGCCGCGGTCGGCAGGCTGCTGCAGCGCCACACCGGACCCATCTTCCCGCTGATCGAGGACCTGTTCGGGGTGAGCGTCGCCGAGCTGCACCAGGAGATCGCCGCGGTGCTGCTCTCGCCCGATCTGGCCGACGGCCTCGGGGTCGAGGCGGGCACGGCCGCGCTGCAGATGCGGCGCACCTACCGCACCTCCGAGGGCGACGTCGCACAGGTGACCATCAACACCCACCTGTCGTCGAGGTTTCGCTACGCGATCACCATGCGCCGGGTGAACGGCCAGGCCGGCTGAGGTGAGTCGACGGTGATCACCCACTACCGCCGGGACCCGGCGCGCGCGGCCGAGGCATACGCGCGCGGCCTGTGGGTGCACACCACCCTCGCCGATGCGCTGCGCGCGGCCGCTCGAACCTCGCCACAGCGAACGGCATTGGTGGACAACGATGTACGGGTCGACTGTGGCACGCTGCACGCCCGGGCCGCCGCGCTGGCGGCCGCCCTGCTGGAGCGCGTGCCGCCCGGCGGCGTGGTGTCGTTCATGTTGCCGAACTGGCACGAGGCCGCCGTCATCTACCTGGCCGCGACGCTGGCCGGGATGGTGGTGAACCCGATCCTGCCGTCGCTGCGTGACCACGAGTTGCGCTTCATCCTCGAAGACGCCGGCGCGGCGATGATCTTCGTCCCGCACCGGTTCGGCGGCCACGACTACCCGGCGATGCTCGAACGCGTGACCGCGGCGATGAGCGCACCGCCCGAGGTGGTGGTGCTGCGCGGCGAGGCCGGCGCACACACGCCGTTCGCGGCGCTGTCGGGTCCGGGGGATGCGAGCCTGCCCGCCCCGGATCCCGACGACGTGCGCATGGTGCTCTACACCTCCGGCACCACGGGACGCCCCAAAGGTGTTTTGCACAGCCATAATTCGATGCACGCGCTGATCTGCCAGCTCCGTGACCACTGGGGCGTCGAGGCGGGCGACGTGTTCCTGGTTCCCTCGCCGATCGCCCACATCGGCGGCTCGATCTATGCGTTCGAATGCCCGCTGCTGCTGGGCACCACCGCGGTGCTGATGGAGCGGTGGGATCCGGCGGCGGCGGTGGCGCTGATGGACGGCGAGCGGTGCACCCACATGGCCGGCGCCACCCCGTTCCTGCGGCAGTTGCTGTCCGCCGCCGAGCACGCCGGCACGCGGCTGCCCGACCTGAAGGTGTTCGTCTGCGGCGGCGCCTCCGTGTCGCCGTCGCTGATCCGCCGGGCCGCGGACTATTTCGACCGGGCGGTGGTCACCAGGGTGTACGGCTGCACGGAAGTGCCCGTCGCGACGGTCGGCGCGCTCCGGCCAGACGAAGCCGACCGCGCCGCGGCCACCGACGGCAGGCCCGGCATCGCCGAGGTCAAGCTCGCCGCCCACGTGGCCGCGCCGGCCGGTGAGGGGGAGATCTGCGTGCGCGGCCCGCAGATGCTGCTCGGGTACCGGTCTCCCGAGGACGAGGCCGGCTGCTTCGACGACGCGGGGTTTTTCCGCACCGGTGACCTGGGGCGCTGGGTCGATGACCGGTATCTCGTCGTGGCGGGCCGCGTCAAAGACGTCATCATCCGCAACGGCGAGAACATCTCGGCCAAGGAGGTTGAGGACCTGCTCGCCGACCACCCCGGGATCGCCGAGATCGCGGTCGTCGGGCTGCCCGACGAGCGCACCGGCGAACGGGCGTGCGCGGTGATCGTGCCGGCGGGTGACCGGCACCCGGACGTCGCGAGCCTGCGCGCGCTGCTGCAGAGCAAGGGCGTGGCGAAATTCAAGGCGCCCGAACAGGTGGTCGTCTGGGATGCTCTGCCGAAGAACGACGCCGGAAAAATCCTCAAGCACCGGATCCGGGCGGCTTTGACGGCGCAGGCGATCGCAAGCGCGGCGGAGCCGGGCGCGGCGGGTCGCCGCCAGAAAACGGCGCAGGCGATCGCAAGCGCGGCGGAGCCGGGCGCGGCGGGTCGCCGCCAGAAAACGGCGCAGGCGGCACAGGATGGGTGAGATGCAGGTCGCGATCGTCACGGGCGCCAGCAGTGGCATCGGTTTCGGCTGCGCCACGAAACTCGCCGAGGCGGGCATGGCGGTCCTCGGCACCGGTCGCGACGAGCGCCGGCTGGCCGAGCTGGCGCAAGCCATCGGCGATCCGGCGCGGGTCGCGACGCTCGCCGTCGACCTGACCCGCGACGACGCACCGCAGCGCATCGTCGACCTTGCCGTGTCCCGCTGGGGCCGCGTCGACTTCCTGATCAACAACGCAGGCGTCGGCAGCCCGAAGCCGCTGCACGAGACCGACGACGAAACCCTGGATCAATTCCTGGGTTTGATGCTGCGCGCCCCGTTCCGGCTCGCGCGCGACGTGCTGCCCCACATGGGTCCCGGGTCGGCGATCATCAACGTCACGTCGACCTTCGCGGTCATCGGCGGGCTGCGCGGCGGCGCCTACTCGGCGGCCAAGGGCGGGCTGACCGCGCTGACCACCCACATCGCCTGCCAGTACGGAGCCTCCGGCATCCGCTGCAACGCCGTCGCGCCCGGTGTGACGCAGACACCGATGGTCGAAAAACGCCTCGAGGACGAGCGATTCCGCAAAATCAACGTGGAGATGACGCCGCATCAGCGCCTGGGCAGCATCGACGACATCGCCGGCACCGTCGCGTTCCTGTGCTCCCCGGCGGGAAGCTTCATCAACGGGCAGACGATCGTCGTCGACGGCGGCTGGAGCTCCACGAAATACCTGTCGGAGTTCGCGCTGACATCCCGGTGGACTGGGCGGTGAACCTCTTCGCGGTGCTCGACCAGACCGCGAACCGGTTCCCCGACCGCGGGGCGGTGTATCACGGGCAACGCCGGGTCTGCACGTGGAACGAGTTGTGCGACCGGGCCTTACGCATCGCGGGCTGGATCCGGCAACGAGACGGCGTGGGCGCGCGGGTCGCGATCGCGACCCACAACCGGCCGGAGATCGTCGAGCTGATGTTCGCGATCTGGGCCGCCGGGGGCGTCGTCGTCCCGGTCAACTACAAGCTGCACCCGCGCGAGATGGCCCAGATCGTCGACGACGCCGGGGTGTCGCGGGTGTTCGCCTCCCCGCAGATCGGCGCCGCGCTCGCCCCCGTCACCGGCCGTCCCATCGAAACGCTTGGCTCCGAGAGCTGTTCGCGCCTCCTGGGCGCCGCCCCGGCAGCACCCACCTGCACCGAGCCGTCGGCGCCGGCGTGGCTGTTCTACACGAGCGGAACCACCGGCCGGCCGAAGGGCGCGATGCTCTCGCACCGCAACCTGATGGCGATGGCCGTCGCGCACCTGGCCGACATCGACGCCCCGACCGAGAACTGCAGTCTGCTGCACGCGGCACCGATGTCGCACGGCTCGGGTCTCTACGTCGTGCCGTACGTGCTGCGCGCGGCCCGCCAGGTGGTGCCCGAGTCGGAACGGTTCGATCCCCACGAGTTCCTGGACCTGTGCGAGCACCACCCGGCCTGCAGCGCGTTTCTGGCACCGACGATGGTGCAGCGCCTGGTGCGGACGGGCCGGCCCCGGCCGGCCAACCTGGCGACCGTCGTCTACGGCGGCGGGCCGATGTACGTCGAGACCCTCAAGGAGGCGATGACGGCGTTCGGTCCGATCTTCGCGCAGATCTACGGGCAGGGCGAATCGCCGATGACCATCACCGGGCTGCGCCGCGCCGACCACGAGTCGGGCGACGACGCCGTCCTGGGCTCGGTCGGCTACCCGCGTTCGGGCATGGAGGTGGCCGTGCTGCGCGCCGACGGCCGGCCGGCGCCGGTCGGCGAGGTCGGCGAGGTCGTGTGCCGCGGCGACGCGGTCATGTCCGGCTATTGGGAAGACCCCGCCGCGACCCGCGCCACGCTGCAGGACGGCTGGCTCTACACCGGCGATCTGGGGTCCTTCGACGCGCGCGGCTACCTCACCCTGCGCGACCGGTCGAAAGACGTCGTGATCAGCGGCGGAACCAACATCTACCCCCGGGAGGTGGAGGAGGTGCTGCTGGAGCACCCCGGGGTGTCGGAGGCGTGCGTGGTGGGCGCGCCCGACGCCGAGTGGGGTGAGGTGGTGGTCGCCTTCATCGTCGGCGCGGCCGACCCCGCCGAGTTGGACGCGCATCTGCTGCGGCGCATCGCGCGCTTCAAGCGGCCCAGGCGCTACGCGTTCGTCGCGGAGTTGCCGAAGAACAGCTACGGCAAGGTGCTCAAGCGCGCGCTGCGCGCGACCCTGGGGTGACCGGCGCCGCGGCCGTCACACGGTGAGCAGCACCTTGATCGCGCGCCGCTCGTCCATCGCCTTGTACCCTTCGGCGGCGTCGGCGAGCGGCAGGCTCAGGTCGAAGACCTTGCCCGGGTCGATCTTGCCGTTCCAGATCAGCCTGATCAGCTCGGGCAGGAACCGGCGCACCGGCGCCAGGCCGCCGTGCAGGTGCACCATCGAGAAGAACAGCTCGTCGCCGGGCAGATTGACGTCGTGGGACAGCCCGACGAAGCCGACGTGACCGCCGGGCCGGGTCGCCGAGATTGCCTGCATCATCGACTGCTGGGTGCCGACCGCCTCGATGACGCTGTGGGCGCCGAGGCCACCGGTGAGGTCCTTGATCGCGGCGACGCCCTCGTCGCCGCGTTCCTCCACGACGTCGGTCGCGCCGAATTCGCGGGCCAGCGCCTGGCGATCGCGGTGGCGGCTCATCACGATGATCCGTTCGGCGCCGAGTTGTCTGGCGGCCATCACCCCGAGCAGCCCGACCGCTCCGTCGCCGACGACGGTGACGACCTTGCCGGGGCCGGCGTCGGCGGCGACGGCGGCGAACCAGCCGGTCCCGAGCACGTCGGAGGCGGCCAGCAGGCTGGGTATCAGCGCGTCCGGCGGCATCCCGGGGGTGGCCACCAGCGTGCCGTCGGCGAGGGGGATGCGCGCGTACTGGGCCTGCGTGCCGATGTTGCCCATCAGCTCGCCCTGCACGCAGCGACTCTGGTAGCCGGCCGCGCAGATCTCGCAGGTGTTGTCGGACGAGACGAATGACCCGACCACGAACTGACCCGGCTTGACGTTGCGGACGTCGCTGCCGACTTCCTCGACGACACCGACGTACTCGTGGCCCATGGGCGCGTCGTGAACCTCGTCCTCGCCGCGGTAGGGCCACAGGTCGGAACCGCAGATACACGTCGCGGACAGCCGGATGACGGCGTCCGTCGGGTGGACGATCCGGGGGTCGTCGCGGTCTTCGACCCGCACGTCGCCCGGGCCATGCATCACCACACCACGCATCGATTGCCTCCCGTCGAGTGATCGTTCGGTCCTGGTTCCGACCCTAGTCGCGAGGCCCGCCGCCCGCCCGGCGCGGTGCGCCGGCGGGGCCCCGCCGCCGGAAAAGCGGCCCGGACTCCGCGCGTGTCATCTGCTGAATCACCGCTGCGCGAATTTAAGCTGGCTGCGATCAAGAGGAGGGGCAGCGACGTATCGGCATCAACGGTGGCGCCGGGCAGCAGGGTGGCCGGGGCGCGTTAGCAGAAAGGGCTGAGCCGGGCGGGACTTCCGCGCCGGCTCGTGACGCTGGGCGGCCCCGGTGGGTCGCCCCGGTGCGCCGGGTGGGCCGGCTCGCGGTCTGGGACCGGCCGGAGCGGCACGGCGGGATTCCCGCGCTGGACGGGCTGCGCGCGGTCGCCGTCGCGCTGGTGCTCGTCGGCCACGGCGGCGTCCCCGGCGTGGCCGGCGGGTTCATCGGCGTCGACGTCTTCTTCGTCCTGAGCGGGTTCCTGATCACGTCGCTGTTGCTGGACGAGCTCGGGCGCACGGGGCGAATCGACCTGACCGGCTTCTGGATCCGGCGTGCGCGACGGCTGCTGCCCGCTCTGGTGTTGATGGTGCTCACCGTGGCCGCGGCCCGCGAACTGCTCCCGTACCAGGCGCTGACCGGGTTGCGCAGCGACGCGATCGCCGCGTTCTGTTGGATGGCGAACTGGCGGTTCGTGGCGCAGAAGACCGACTATTTCACCCAGGGCGCCCCGCCCTCGCCGCTGCAGCACACCTGGTCTTTGGGTGTGGAGGAGCAGTACTACTTCGTCTGGCCCTTGCTGCTCATCGCCGTGACGCTGGTGCTGGCCGCGCGGGCGAGGCGGCGGTCGACCCGGGCCACCGTGGGCGGGGTGCGGTTCGCCGCCTTCCTGCTCGCCACGGCGGGGGCGCTCGCCTCGGCGGCGGTCGCCGTCGTCTTCGTCTCCGACGGCACGCGTGACCGGATCTATTTCGGCACCGACACCCGCGCGCAGGCGCTGCTCGTCGGCGCGGCCGCGGCGTCGCTGCTGGTTCGGGACTGGCAGTCGCTGAACCGCGGGTGGTGCCTGATCCGGAGCCGGTGGGGGCGGCGGGTCGCCCGGGTGCTGCCGCTGCTGGGGCTGGCCGGACTGGCCGCCGCGGTCCACTTCGCCACCGGCGCCGCCGGGGAGTTCCGCCACGGCCTGCTGATCGGGGTCGCCCTCGCGGCCGTTCTGGTGGTCGCCCCGGTGGCACTGGAGCAGCGCGGGGCGGTGGCCCGGGTGCTGGCGCTGCGCCCGCTGGTGTGGCTGGGCACCATCTCCTACGGCGTCTACCTGTGGCACTGGCCGATCTTTCTGGCGCTCAACGGCGAACGCACCGGATGGGACGGGTTGCGGCTGTTCGCCGTCCGGTGCGCGGCCACCGTCGCGGTCGCGGCCGCGTCGTGGTGGCTGATCGAGCAACCGATCCGGCGGTGGCGCCCGGCGCGGGTGCCGCTGTTGCCGCTGGCCGCGGCGACCGTGGCCAGCGCGGCGGCCGTGACGCTGCTGGTCGTCCCCGTGGGCACCGGACCGGCGCTGCGCGACGCCGGCCTGCCGCCGGGGGTCTCGGCGGTCGCGGCCGTCTCGCCGTCGCCGCCCGACGCGGGTCGCCCGGCGCCCAGGCCGCGGGACCCCCGGCGCCCGTTCACCGTTTCGGTGTTCGGCGATTCGATCGGGTGGACCTGGATGCACTATCTGCCCCCGACACCGGGTTTCGCGTTCCTCGACCACACCGTCATCGGCTGCAGCCTCGTGCGTGGCACGCCGTACCGCTATGTCGGCCAGACGCTGGACCAGCGGGCCGAATGCGACGGCTGGCCGATGCGCTGGTCCCGCCAGGTCAGCCAGGACCAGCCCGACGTGGCGCTGTTGATCATCGGCCGCTGGGAGACGGTGGACCGCGTCAACGAGGGGCAGTGGACCCACATCGGCGACCCGACGTTCGACTCCTACCTCAACGCGGAACTGCAACGGGCGCTGGACATCGCCGGCTCCACCGGCGCTCGTGTGGTGGTCGCCACCGCGCCCTACAGCCGGGGCGGGGAGAAGCCGGACGGGCGCCTGTATCCCGAGGACCAGCCCGACCGGGTCAACCAGTGGAACGCCATGCTGCGCAAGGCGGTGAGCCGGCACCCCGGCGTCCGGATCCTCGACCTGAACAAGAAGCTCTGCCCGGACGGCGTTTACACCGCCAAGGTCGACGGCATCAAGGTGCGCAGCGACGGCGTCCACCTCACCTCCGAAGGGGTGCAGTGGCTGACGCCGTGGCTCGAGGAGTCGGTGAAGTAGGGCGAATCGCTAGGTGCGGCAGCACCGCGATTCGGCATACATCTCCTCGGGCGTCGAAGCGACCCTGGGGTCCTGCAACGTTGTGGGCACGTACTCAAGGGTATGCCGCGGGCGGGGCGGATCGGCGACGTCCGACATGCCGGCGGCGCGGCGTTTGACGCGCAGCGGGTGGCGGTGCGAGCATGGTTCGGCAAGCACCTCGGTAGGTGAGGCGTCTGCACGGATACAGGCCACTGACCCCGAACGTCGAGAGACGCCCCGGGTCAGGACAGCTCTTCCCGGACCCAAGGGTTGAGCCCAAGTGGCTTCCGGACGAGGAGCGATCGCAAGCGCGGCGAAGCCGGGCGCAGCGGGTCGCGACCATCGACTGAGTCCCGGATACGCCGTGCAGTGCCGAAGCTCCGACGAGAGGGGTGCGGTCGACGGTTTGCCGCCGTCATTTGCTCCTCTCTCGTTCAGGTGGATGTGACGACACCCGCGCGTGTCCCGGCCGTGAGGAGGTGAGGGCGAGATGAGCAGAACCAGTCCAGGCGATAGTCCCCATCCGAATTCCGTCTCGCCCCCATCCGGTTCCGGCCGTCCGTGCGCTCTTTGATCGCCGGGCGCGTCTGACGCGCTGCACGCCGTGAGCCGATCGGGCCTCCTCCAGGAGATGATCATGGCTTTTGTTGTGGTTCTGACCAATTGGCGCGCACGGTGCCGCCCGACTCCACAAGAGCGGGCGAGCCGCTACGTGTCGCGCATGCCGATCAGCGTGCTGGCCGCCGCGCCCGGTGCGCAGTCGTCGGGCGGTGTGAACGACCGGCACTGATCGGTCCGCACCGGTCCGTCATATCGAAGATTTCAGTCGCGCAGCGTTTTTGGGAAGGCCCCTAACGCCGCCCGCACAGACAGTGAGAAACCGATGACTTCTCTCTCCGCTCAGCAGCACGGCCTGCCCCCCGTGGGCGGGCAGGCCGTGCTGGACTCCGCGCACGCCGGCGACATCGTCGGCGCGTTCGGCCGCATCCGGCACGACGGCGCCGGCGGCGGCCGCTGGCGCCGCTTGCGCACCCTGATGGTCATCACCGGCCCGGGACTGATCGTCATGGTGGGTGACAACGACGCCGGTGGCGTTGCGACGTACGCACAGGCGGGACAGAACTACGGGATGGCCCTGCTGTGGACGCTGGTGTTCCTGATCCCGGTGCTCTACGTGAACCAGGAGATGGTGCTGCGCCTCGGTGCGGTCACCCGGGTGGGGCACGCGCGGTTGATATTCGAGCGGTTCGGCAAGTTCTGGGGTGCGTTCAGCGTCGGGGATCTGCTGATCCTCAACGCCCTGACGATCGTGACCGAATTCATCGGGGTGGCCCTGGCGCTCGGTTATCTCGGCTGTCCCAAGGTCGTCGCGATCCCCGCCGCCGCCGTGCTGTTGTTCGCCGTGGTGGCCGGCGGTTCGTTTCGCCGCTGGGAAGCGCTGATGTTCCTGCTGATCGCGGTGAACGTGCTCGTCGTGCCGATGGTGCTGCTGGTCCATCCCGGCCTGGCGAGGACGGCCGGCGGCCTGGTGCCGCGGTTCCCGGGCGGGCTGGACTCCACCGTGCTGCTGTTGGTCGTCGCGATCGTGGGTACCACGGTGGCGCCGTGGCAACTGTTCTTCCAGCAGTCCAATGTGGTGGACAAGCGCATCACTGCGCGCTGGATTCCTTACGCGCGAGCCGATCTGGTCATCGGGATCGTCGTGGTCATCGTCGGCGCCACCGCCTTGATGGCGGTGACCGCGTTCGGGCTGGCCGGCGCCGGCGCGGGCGACTTCACCGATGCGGGCGCGGTCGCCTCGGCCCTGTCCGCCCACCTCGGCGGCACCGTGGGGACGTTGTTCGCGATCCTCCTGCTCGACGCGTCGCTCATCGGGGCGAATGCCGTCGGGCTGGCCACCACCTACGCCGTCGGCGACGCGCTGGGACGGCGACATTCCCTGCACTGGAAGATCGGTGAGGCGCCGATGTTCTACGGCGGCTACGCGCTGTTGCTCGCGGTGTCGGCGGCGGTGGCGTTCAGCCCCGACTACGTTCTGGGCCTGGTGACCCAGGGCGTTCAGGCGCTCGCCGGTGTGCTGCTGCCCTCGGCGACGGTGTTCTTGGTCCTGCTGTGCAACGACCGCGCGGTGCTGGGGCCCTGGGTGAACACGGTGCGGCAGAACATCATCGCGTGGGCCATCGTGTGGTCGCTGGTGTTGCTGTCGCTGGCCCTGACGGCGACGACGTTCTTCCCGGGCCTGTCCACGGCCGTCATCGAGGCCGGGCTCGCCGGCGGCGCGGTGATCGGCATCGCGGGCGGAGCCGCCGGGATCGTCGCCGGCCGGCGGTACACCGACCGCCGCGAGGCGGAAGCCATCGTGCGGGCACTGGGCGGCGGCCTGGACCCCGAGCAGGTCGACCGGCTCGACGACACCGCGCTGCTCTCGCGTGCCGAACGCCGTGCGGTGCGCCTGCAGGACCGATTGGATTGGCGGACACCGGATCTGGCCGGGCTGGCGCGCCCCGCCATGTCACCGATCCGGCGGATGGGGTTGTTCACCCTGCGCTCCTACCTGGTGGTGGCCGTCGTGCTGGTCGTCGTCAAGATCGTGCAGGCCGGCATCGTTGCACCCGCCACGTCACTGTGAGAGGCCCGGCAGCAGCACGATTTTGCCGCGGGTGTGTCGCTTCTCCAGTTCTTCGTAGGCGTCGGCGACCCGGTCCAGCGGATAGGTGGCGGCGACCTCGAAGTCGACGGCGCCGGTGGTGATCAGGCCGACCAGTTCGGCGAGAACCTCCGGCGTCGAGGCGTCCATGCTGCCCTCGGTCCGGGCGCCGATCTCGGCGGCCTTCTGGAACGAGATGATGGTCTCGATGCGATCCGGTGCCACACCGAGATCGACCGCGAGGTCGAGGTAGTCCGGCCCGAACAGGTCGATGAACGCGTCGATTCCGCGCGGCGCCGCCTCCCGCAACCGCTCCGCCAGGCCGTCGCCGTAGCTGACCGGGACGATGCCGTGGTCGCGCAGCCACCCCGCGTTGCCCGGCCCCGCGATGCCGACCACAACGGCCTCCCGCAGCACCAGCAGTTGCACGGCCAGGCTGCCGACCCCGCCCGCGGCCGCCGACACGGCGACCGTCTCGCCCGGCTGCGGCGCGACCGCGCGGACGGCGGCGTACGCCGTCACCCCGGCGACATACAGCGAACCCGCCACCTCCCAAGGCAATTCGGGAGGCTTGGCGATCAATTGACGAACCGGCACCGCGGTGTGCGTGGCATGGCTGGAGCGGCGCAAACTGAAGCCCAGCACCTCGTCGCCGACGGCGAATTCGGTCACCCCGGGTCCCACCGCGGTCACGACGCCGGCGAGATCGCTGCCCTGCCCCGAGGGGAAGGTGGCGGGGAACATGTCGTGCATCGCCCCGCTGCGGATGGCGGCCTCACCGGGGTTGATCCCGGCGGCGCGGACTTCGACCACCACCTCGCCCGGACCGGCTGAGGGCATGTCGATGTCCGCCACGTACAGGACCTCGGGGCCCCCGTAGCGGTCGAACCGCACCGCACGCGCCATCGCGATCCCCTTCCCCTTGACCGTGCCCCTTCCCCGTGACGGGGCCCCGGCCGCCAGCATAGGTTGTAACGCGGTACCCATCGCCGGTCATCCCGCGTATGTTCATAAGCTGGCCGGTCCGCGCCGGCGTTTCGCAGCAGCGTCAGGCGCCGCGCGATCAGGGGTTTCTCGACGGGGAAGGAACGCCCATGCAGACTGCCGGCACCACCGTCGTCGGCTGGGCGCTCGCGGTCGCGGTCGGTGCGGCGGTCTGCGGTTGCGGCAACGAACACACCGCCTCCGCGCCGTCGCCGTCGAGCACCACGACGTCTGCGTCGACCCCACCGAGCACGGTGACGAGCCCGCCGCCGGGACGGCAATCGGATTACAGCGTGCTGCTTGTCAATCCGGCCGACATCGGGCCCGATTTCACCGCTCCCCAACCCCCCGTGCTGAACCCGGATAACGGCCTCGGTGTCGCGCAGTTGTTCGTCAGCGCCGACAGCAGCCGGCGGGTCGGGGACATCATCGTGATCCTCGCGGATCCCGCGGCGGCCGCGACCGGCGTTGAGAACACCAAGAACAACTACGCGGGCAAGGTCAGCGGCACGTGGCAGCCGGTCGACGTCGGCTCCAACGGGGCGAGGATCTCCGGGACCTCCGGCGCCGCGCCCGACGACGTCAAAGCGGTCACCGTGTTGGTGTTCACCGAGGGCAATGTGCTGGTCAACCTGGAATTCGACAGCCCGCCGAGCGCTCCGATGGATCCGGGCGCCGTGATCGACATCGGCCGCAAGCAGGACGCCGTGATCAAGAACGCGCTGCCCGGCTGACCGTGTAGCTCCTCGACAGATGTGTAAAGCGCTCCGCCACAACGGTATTGGTCTGGCCTCCGCGGTGGCGTTGAGGCCGGCAAGGTACCGAAACCGGCGTGCCGGCGGCGGGCGCGTCAGGCCACGACGGTGATCGGATCGCCCACGTTGACGGTGTTGAAGTACCAGGCGGCGTTGTCGGGGCTGAGGTTGATGCATCCGTGGCTGACGTTGGCGTAGCCCTGCGAATCCACCGACCACGGCGCCGAATGCACGTAGACGCCGCTCCAGGTGACCCGGACCGCGTACTGGGCGGTGATCTTGTAGCCCTCGGGGGAACTGAGGGGGATGCCGATGGTGCGCGAGTCCATCACCACGCTGCGCTGCTTCTGCAGGGCGGTGAAATGCCCGATCGGCGTGGGCCGGGTGGGCTTGCCCATGGACGCCGGCATGCTGCGCAGCACTTCGCCGTTCCGGCTCACGGTGAAGGTGTGCGCGGAGATGCTGGCGACGCCGAGCACCTCGTCGCCGACGTCGAAACCCGTCGTCAGTGCCTGCACCCCCAACGAGACGTGGCTGTGGGCCGGCCAGTACCGGTCCGGCACCCACTGCACGACGTCGTCGCGGACCCACTCGAAGTGTCCGGGCACATTGCCCGGCGACGACACGCGGATGGACCGCTCCGCGGCGGCACGGTCGGACACCGGCGCGGCGAAGGCCACCACGACGGGATGGGCCACGCCGACCACTGCACCGTCGGCGGGCAAAATCGAGGCGACCCGGGGAGCCGGCTCGGGCACCGGGACCGCGGCCGTGCTGCGGGCCGCGGAGCCCACCAGGCCCGTCGTCGTGATCGCCACCATAACAAATAGATAACGAACCCATCGACGCATAGCGCCCGCCCTCCGAGATGGTGCGATCAACACAACGATATTCTAGTTGCTGTCTACCCGATGCCGGTCTCAGCAAACGATGATTGATTATTGGGGTTTGATTACTGGGGTGATCGGATCACGATCCGGTCACCCCTCGGACGCGATTTCGTCACCGCGCGCCACGTGGGTTTGCCGGGGTTTGCCGGGCGCGCCGCGGGATTGGCCGGCGTGCCCGCGACACGTTAGCCTCGGCGAATCGGTGCCCGAAGGCCAGGAGGTGCGGGTGCTTTTCCGTCAGTTGGAGTACTTCGTCGCGGTGGCGCAGGAACGCCATTTCGCCCGGGCGGCCGAGAGGTGCTACGTCTCGCAGCCCGCGCTGTCCTCGGCGATCGCCAAACTCGAACGCGAGCTGAACGTCACGCTGATCAACCGCGGACACAGCTTCGAGGGCCTGACCCCCGAAGGCGAGCGACTGGTCTTGTGGGCCAAGCGGATTCTCGCCGAACACGACGCGTTCAAGGCCGAGGTGCACGCCGTGCGGTCGGGCATCACCGGGACGCTTCGGCTGGGCACCGTTCCGACCGCCTCGACGACGGCGTCGCTGTTGCTCTCGGCCTTCTGCTCGGCGCACCCGTTGGCCAAGGTCCAGATCCTGTCCCGGCTGGCGGCCAGCGAACTGTACCGGCGCGTGCGCGAGTTCGAGTTGGACGCCGCCATCGTGCACACCGCGCCCGACGAGGCACGCGACGTCGACCTGGTCCCGCTCTACGAGGAGCATTACGTGCTGCTCTCACCGGCGGACATGTTGCCCTCCGGTGCGACGACGTTGACGTGGCCCCAGGCCGCGCAGTTGCCGCTGGCCCTGCTCACCGGCGACATGCGGGACCGCCAGATCATCGACGAGGCCTTCGCCGGCCACGCCATCGCCGTCACTCCACAAGTCGAAACTGATTCCGTCGCTTCGCTGTTCGCGCAAGTCGCCACCGGCAACTGGGCGTGCATCGTGCCCCACACCTGGCTGTGGACCTCGCCGCTGAATGCCGAGATCCGCGCGGTGGAAATGGTGGACCCGGTGTTGAAGGCCGAGATCGCGCTCGCCACCAACTCCGCCGGGCCCGGCTCACCGATCGCCCGCGCGCTCGCCGCCTCCGCCCAGGAGCTGGCACTCGACCAGTTCTTCGACGCCCAACTGCTGGGCCTCACGCACCGGCGCTGACCCCGGCCGGCTTCGCGGCGGCGCTGGTCGGGTTCAGGTTCGCCAGGTGCCCGCTTTCCACCCCGGCCGCCGGGTCGAGCTCGCAGTCGATGATCGAGGGGCCGCCGGAGGCGATCGCCTCGGTCAGTGCCGAGCACAGCTCGGCGGGCGTGGTGACGTGATAACCCTTGCCGCCGAACGCCTCCGCGATCAGCTCGTGGTGCGCCCGCGCGTTGAGCACGGTGGGCGCCGGGTCGCCGCCGGGCGGCGCTTCGTCGCCGCGGTAGACACCGCCGTTGTTGAGGATGACCACGGTCACCGGAAGCCGGTAGCGGCAGAGGGTCTCGACTTCCATGCCGGAGAAGCCGAATGCGCTGTCGCCCTCGATCGCGACCACGGGCTTACCGGTCTCGACCGCGACGGCGATGGCGTAGCCCATGCCGATGCCCATCACGCCCCAGGTTCCGGTGTCGAGCCGGTGGCGCGGTTCCGCCATGTCGATGACGTTGCGGGCCAGGTCCAGCGCGTTGGCCCCCTCGTTGACCACGTACACGTCGGGGTTGTCCTGCAGCACCGAGCGGATCGCGCCCAGGGCGTTGTAAAACCGCATGGGATGCGGGTTTTCGGCCAGCCGTTGGCGCATCTTGGCGTCGTTGCGCGATCTGCGCTCGGCCAACTCCCCGACCCATTCCGCCGGCGCGGTGATCGGGCGCTGCACCGCACCGGCGAGCAGCGCCGACATCACCGAACCGATGTCGCCGGCCAGCGGCGCCGCGATCGGCTGGTTGCTGTCGAACTCCGACGTCGCGATGTCGGCCTGGATGAACGCGGCATCGGCGGACCACTGCGGCGAAGCGCCGTGGCCCAGCAGCCAGTTCAGCCGGGCGCCCACCAGCAACACCGTGTCCGCGCGCGAGATCGCCAGCGAGCGGGCCGCCGCGGCGGACTGCGGGTGCGAGTCGGGCAGCAGCCCCTTGGCCATCGACATCGGCAGGAACGGAATCCCGGTCGCCTCCACGAACTTCCGGATCACGTCGTCGGCCTGGGCGTACGCCGCGCCCTTGCCGAGCACGATCAGCGGTCGTTGCGCGCGCGCGAGCAGCGCCAGCGCGCGATCGAGCGCCTCCGGAGCCGGGAGCTGGCGCGGCGCCGGGTCCACCACGCGCCACACGGTCTGCGCCGCAGCGGCCGCGTCCATCGCCTGGCCCAGCACGTCACCGGGGATGTCGAGGTATACCCCTCCCGGCCGGCCGGAAACCGCGGTGCGGATGGCGCGCGCGATGCCGCGCCCGATGTCTTCGATCCGGGCGATCCGGTATGCTGCCTTCACGAAAGGTCTTGCGGCGCTGAGCTGGTCGAGGTCCTGGTAGTCGCCTCGCTGCAGATCGACCAGCGCGCGGTTGCCGGAACCCGAGATCTGGATCATCGGGAAGCAGTTCGTCGTGGCGTTGGCGATCGCGGGCAGGCCATTGAGAAATCCGGGCCCGGACGTCGTCAGGCAGACGCCGGGCCGCCGGGTGAGAAACCCGGCGGCCGCGGCGGCGTTGCCGGCCGAGGTCTCCTGGCGGAAGCCGATGTAGCGGATGCCGGACGCCTGCGCGACGCGGGCCAGGTCGGTGATCGGGATGCCGACGATCCCGTAGATGGTGTCGACGCCGTTGGCCCTGAGCGCATCGACGACGAGGTGGAAGCCGTCGGTCAAACGCGACGACTCCGGAGATGCCGAATCGGTGGTCATGGTGGCAACTCCTGGTGTCCTGGTGTCCTGCTGGTCGATGGGGTCCGTGATCACGGTGTTTCCTGATCACTGTGTTCCCGGGGTCCGCAGGTGTCCAAGACTAAGCCGCTATGCCCCGATTCACGCAATTTATCGACGGCAGTCACGGGCCGGCCACCGCGGCTCGATAGCCGTCGGTTATCAATTGTGAGGGCATCGGTATTGGACGGCCGGCACGGTGGCGCGGCATGGTGCGAGCAGGAGCTTTCGGGGCCGGAAGGGCTCGGGAAGTCGGTTCGGGAAGTCTTGGACTCGAGAAGGGAGATGGCGATGGGGATCGACGCGATCGCAGGTGAAGCCGGGGCCGGGACGGCGCCGGCCGCGGCGTCCGGACACCCGCGCATCGCCGACCTGGTCGAGGAGGCGGCGGCCCGACGGCCGGCGGCGGCGGCGCTCGTCGTGACCGAGGGCCGCAGCCGGATCGGCTACCGCGACCTGGTCCGGCTGGTCGACGACCTGGCCGGCCGGCTGCGGGCGGCCGGCCTGGTGGCCGGCGACCGGGTCGCGCTACGCGCGGGCAGCAACGCCGAGTTCGTCGTCGGGCTGCTGGCGGCGTCGCGCGCGGAGCTGATCGCGGTTCCGTTGGACCCGGCCCTGCCCGTCGGCGAGCAGCGGCGGCGCAGCGAGGCCGTGGGCGCCCGGGTGGTCCTCGTCGACGGGGACGTGCCCGACGAGCGGGAGCCGGGGCTGCGCTGGTGGCCGATCGCGGTGACCGTCGGCCCCGACCGCGGCCCGGCGGTCGCCCTGGACGCCGCGACCGCGCCGGCGCCCGGGGCCCCGGCGCCCGAGGGGCTGCGGCCCGACGATGCCATGATCATGTTCACCGGGGGAACCACCGGCGTCCCGAAGATGGTTCCGTGGACCAACGCCAACCTCGCGGCCTCGGTGCGCGCCATCGTCGCGGGCTACGGCCTGGGGCCCGACGATGCGACCGTCGCGGTGATGCCGCTCTACCACGGTCACGGCTTGCTCGCCGCGCTGCTGGCGACGCTGGCGTCCGGCGGTGCGGTGTTGCTGCCGGCGCGCGGACGGTTCTCGGCGCACACGTTCTGGGACGACATCGCCGCCGTGCGGGCCACCTGGTACACCGCGGTGCCGACGATTCACCAGATCCTGCTGGAGCGCGCCAGGACCGATCGTGCGACGACCCGGCCGGCGGCGCTGCGGTTCATCCGCAGCTGCAGCGCCCCGCTCACCCCGGAGACGGCGCAGGCGCTGCACGACACCTTCTCCGCCCCGGTGGTGTGCGCGTTCGGCATGACCGAGGCCACCCACCAGGTGTCCAGCACGGGCATCGACCAACGCGAAAACCCGTCCGAGACACCGGGTCTCGTCGGCCGCTCGACCGGCCCCGAGATCAGGATTGCCGGGCTCGACGGCGAACCGCTGGACGCCGAGGCCGTCGGCGAGGTCTGGCTGCGCGGACCCACCGTCGTGCGCGGCTACCTCGGCGACCCGGCGATCACCGCGGCCAACTTCACCGACGGGTGGCTGCGCACCGGCGACCTGGGTTCACTGTCGGCGGCCGGCGATCTGAGCATCCGCGGCAGGATCAAGGAGCTGATCAACCGGGGCGGGGAGAAGATCTCGCCCGAGCGCGTCGAGGCCGTCCTGGCCAGCCACCCCGGTGTGCTGGAGGTCGCGGTGTTCGGCATGCCCGACACGCTGTACGGGGAGACCGTGGCCGCGGTGATCGTTCCCCGGCAATTCGCGGCACCGACCCCCGACGAACTGGTGGCCTTCTGCCGGGACCGGTTGGCGCCCTTCGAGGTGCCCAGCACTTTCCAGGAGGCGGGCGAACTGCCCCACACCGCGAAGGGCTCGCTGGACCGCCGCGCCGTGGCTCAGCAGTTCGGCACGCCGGGCTGAGCCGGCCGCCGCCATCGCCCGAGCATCGCCGCCATCGCCGAGCGTGAGCGTGCGCAAAATGCCGGGCGCAGCGGCGTGTCGCCGCACGGACACGCACGCTCGCGGACACGCACTCTCGCGGTCAGGGGGCTTGCGGTCAGGGGGCTTGCGGTCAGGGGGCTTGCGGTCAGGGGGCCGACGACGACACGTCGCCCCACGCCGCCCGCGCGCCCGAATCGCCGATGCGGTAGGTCTGGATCAGCGTGGCGGCCGCGGCGACGATCACCAGCACCCCGATCACCGATTGCGCGACCAGGCTGACCGACGTTCCGCGCGTCTGGCGGACATGGACGGCGGCCAGCAGCGCGACGGTGGCGAGCAGGGCCGCGACGATGTAGATCAACATCGACCCCAGTTGCTCGTGTGCGGCCAGTACCGGCGCCATGGCCGGCGCGACGTTGACCCGCGCCGCCAGCCACGCGCCCGCGCCGGCGGTCACCGGGGTCAAGGCCACCGTGGCCACCGCCAGCAGGACGACGAGCCAGATCAGCCGCCGTCGCGCCGCGGGCCACAGCGCGCACAGGATCGCCAGGACCGCCGTCAGCGGCGCCAGGACGACGACGAAATGGTTCAGCAGGATGTGGGCGGGAAGTCCGTTGAAAGTCGACATACCTTGTCACACAGTAGCCGCCACCCGGACGGCGGCCGACTCGGGCATCGGGTCGTAGCGGGCGAACGACCGGGTGAACGACGCGGCCCCGTGCGCCAGCGAACGCAGATCGATGGCATAGCGGGTGAGCTCCACCTGCGGCACCTCGGCGTGCACCACCGTGCGGTCGCGGCCGGCCTCGGTGCCCAGGACCCGGCCGCGGCGGCTCGACAGGTCGCCCATCACCGCACCGACGAAGTCGTCGGGCACCAGCACCGAGATCTCGTCGATCGGTTCGAGCAGCGCCACCCGGGTCGCCGCCGCCGCCTCCCGCAACGCCAGCGCGCCGGCCATCTGGAAGGCGAAGTCCGAGGAGTCGACGCTGTGGGCTTTGCCGTCGAGCAGGGTGACGCGGATGTCGACCACCGGATACCCGGCCTGCACACCCTTTTCCATCTGGGCACGCACACCCTTCTCCACGCTCGGGATGAACTGGCGCGGCACCGCCCCGCCGACCACCTTGTCGACGAACTCGAACCCGGAGCCCTCCGGCAGCGGCTCCACCTCGATGTCGCACACCGCGTACTGGCCGTGCCCGCCGGACTGCTTGACGTGGCGGCCGTGGCCTTTGGCCTTGCCGGTGAACGTCTCCCGCAACGGAATTCGGACGTCGACGGTATCCACGGTGACGCCGTAGCGGTTGGCCAGCGCATCCAGCACGACGCCGGCATGGGCTTCGCCCATGCACCACAGCACGATCTGGTGGGTTTCCGGGTTCTGCTCGATGCGCAGTGTCGGGTCCTCGGCGGCCAGCCGCCCCAGCCCGACGGAGAGCTTGTCCTCGTCGGTCTTGGCGTGCGCCGCGATGGCGACCGGCAGCAGCGGCTCGGGCATCTTCCAGGGCTTGAGCACCAGCGGTTCGGACTTGTCCGACAGCGTGTCGCCGGTCTCGGCCCGGCTCAGCTTGCCGATCGCGCAGATGTCACCCGCGACCGCGGCCTGCGCCGGGCGTTGCTGCTTGCCCAGCGGAAAGGACAGCGTCCCGACGCGTTCGTCCTCGTCGTGGTCGGGGTGGGCCCCGCCGTTCGGGTTGCCCGCGCCGAAAAACGACGCAAAATGGCCCGACACGTGAACCGTCGCGTCGGGCCTGACCGTGCCGGAGAACACCCGGACGAGGCTGACCCTGCCGACGTAGGGGTCCGACGTCGTCTTCACCACCTCCGCGAGCAATGGCGCGTCGACGTCGCAGGCCAGCGTGGTGTGCGGGGCGCCCTGCGGCGTGAACACCTCCGGGAGCGGGTGTTCCATCGGCGAGGGGAATCCGCGGGTGATGATCTCCAGCAGCTCCAGCGTTCCGACGCCGGTGCCGCTGCACACCGGGACCACCGGGAAGAACGACGCCCGGGCGACGGCTCGCTCCAGGTCCGCGATGAGCACGGGCTCGTCGATCGTCTCGCCGCCCAGGTAGCGCTCCATCAGGGACTCGTCCTCGGACTCCTCGATGATCCCCTCGATCAGCGTGCCGCGGGCGTCCTCGATGCGGTCGGCGTCCGACGGGTCCGGCGGGTGGGTCGCGCGTCGCCCGTCCGCGTAGTCGTAGCAGGTTTGCGACAGCAGGCCGATCAGGCCGGCGCAGGCCGGCAGGGGGGTGGGCAGGTACAGCGGTAACACCTTGTCGCCGAACGCGTCCTGCGCCGCGGTCAGCGCCTCGGAGTAGTCGGCCCGCGCGTGGTCGAGCTTGGTGATCACCACGGCGCGGGGCATGCCGACCTGGCTGCACTCCTGCCACAGCAACTTCGTCGGTTCGTCGACCCCCTCGTTCGCGGCGATCACGAACAGGGCGCAGTCCGCCGCCCGCAGTCCGGCCCGCAGCTCGCCGACGAAGTCGGCGTATCCGGGGGTGTCGACCAGGTTGACTTTGATGCCGTCGTGCGACAGGGACGCGACGGCTACCCCCACCGACCGCTGTTGGCGGATCTCGGCGTCGTCGTAGTCGCATACCGCGGTGCCGTCGGCGACCGAGCCCGCCCGGGACAGCACCCCGGCCGCGACGAGCAGGGCTTCGACGAGGGTGGTCTTGCCCGCTCCGGACGGTCCGACGAGAACCACGTTGCGAATGTCGCCCGGGCCGGTGGCGGTGGGGGCGGTCGTCGCGCCCTGGGAACTATTTGTCCTGTCCGCCATGGCTTCCCTCCGACTTTCCCGGGTCGCTTACTGCCGTGCATCTATCCAGCTACCCTTCACCCAACCACCGCCGACCACAAGAGCCCGCGGCGAATCGTTGACCGCCCCGCCCGCGGTCCCCGTGGGGCGTGCTCAGGCCTGCCAGTCCGACCACCGGTGGACCGTGACCGCGATGACCGCACCGTCCAATGAAACCGATTGGTACTGAGGGTATTTGGAGCGTAGCAGCCGCCTGCCGGTGTCCATCGCCGGGCCGCTCTCGTGCACGGTGGCGACACCGTCGACCCGCACCCACCACAACCGCGTCCAGTCGTCGGCGTAGTGGTCGACGAGCAGGCTCACCCGGGGGTTTTTCGCGATGTTGGCCAGGCGCCGCAGCCGGCGGGTCGATTTGGGCTTGGCGTCGACGGCGGTGTACACCACGTCGCCGCCGCCGGAGTCGTCGAGCGCGAAAACCACCGGCACCAGGTGGGGGGCGCCGTCGGGTGTGATCGTGGCCAGCCGGGCCACCGGGCAGCGGCCGAACCTGGCCCTGGCGTCGAAGTCGCCCACCGCCTCAGCTTAGGGAAACGGGCTGCCCGGCGCGGCGGCCCGCGGGCTCTGCCGGTTTGCTGCACGGCCGGGCGGATTCCGGTGGCGGGCGAGGGCGCCGGACGCGTCGGCGGACGTGGCGATTGCGCCCGTGCCACCCGCCCGATTGCGGCGACAGCGAAAGGCCGCGCTCGCGCGCACCAGGGGAAATGCGGTCAGATGGAAAACCTGACCAACGCCCGTACAGCTATCTGCATTACGGTTATACGTACAAAGTCGTCCCGCCTCAGAGCCGGAGACAGGGGCGATTTCTGATTTTCGGCTACAGGAGGTACGGATGAGCAAAGGGCATCACCGCTCAGTCTGGTGGTCACGGTCAGCCAGCGTGTTGGCTGTGGTCGGGCTGGGCCTGGGCCTGGGCGCGGGCCTGGGCGCGGTGCCGGCGTCCGCCGCACCTCCCGGGGTGTCCACCCCCGCGCTGGATCGGGTCGCCGACCGGCCCATGTTGTCCCTCGACCCGACCTTGCTGGTCGCGCAGGTCGGGCCGCAGGTGGTCAACATCAACACCAAGTTCGGCTACAACAACGCGGTGGGGGCCGGGACCGGGATCGTCATCGACCCGAACGGTGTCGTGCTGACCAACAACCATGTGATCTCCGGCGCCACCGACATCAGCGCGTTCGACGTCGGCAACGGCCAAACCTACGGCGTCGACGTGATCGGCTACGATCGCGCGCAGGACATCGCCGTCCTGCAGCTTCGTGGCGCGGCAGGGCTGCCGACCGCCGCGATCGGCGGCGGGGTCAACGTCGGCGAGCCGGTGGTCGCGATGGGCAACGCCGGCGGGCAGGGCGGAACGCCCAGCGCGGTGGCCGGCCACGTCATCGCTCTCAACCAGACGGTCGACGCAACCGACACCCTGACCGGCGCCCAGGAGACGCTGGGCGGGCTGATCCAGGCGGACACGCCGATCAAGCCGGGCGACTCCGGTGGGCCGATGGTGAACAGCAACGGCCAGGTGATCGGGATGAACACCGCCGCCACCGACAACTACAAGATGTCCGGCGGGCAGGGCTTCGCCATCCCGATCGGCCAGGCGATGGGGGTGGCGGGCCAGATCCGCTCCGGGGCCGGCTCGAACAGCGTGCACGTCGGCCCGACGGCCTTCCTCGGCCTGGGCGTCGTCGACAGCGGCGGCAGCGGTGCGCGCGTCGAACGCGTGGTCAGCGACGGGCCCGCCTCGGCAGCGGGCTTCGCGCCGGGTGACGTGATCACCGCGATCGACGGTGCCCCGATCTATGGGGCCACCTCGATGACGGACGCCCTCGTCCCGCATCACCCGGGGGACACCATCACGGTGAGCTACCGTTCCGCCTCGGGCGGCGACCGCACCGCCACCGTGACGCTGGCGGACGGCCCGCCGGCCTGATATCCACCCGGGGCTATGCCCGCAGTCCAATCCGCTTGTCGCCCGGCGCGGTTCGCCGCGCCGGTGCGAGCGTGATTCCCGGCGTCGCGCCTCGGGTACCCGTGGCATCGTGGAATTGATGAACGACGCACGAGACGCTGTCGAACACCATCCCGCGGGAGGCAGTCACGTCCAGGACGGCGTGGTCGAGCACCCGAACGCCGAGGATTTCCGCAATGCCGCGGCACTGCCGGCCGATCCGACGTGGTTCAAACACGCCGTTTTCTACGAGGTGCTGGTCCGGGCGTTCTACGACGCCAGCGCCGACGGCGCCGGCGACCTGCGCGGCCTGCACCAACGGCTGGACTACTTGCAATGGCTGGGCATCGACTGCATCTGGCTGCCGCCGTTCTACGACTCGCCGCTGCGCGACGGCGGATACGACATCCGGGACTTCTACAAGGTGCTGCCCGAGTTCGGCACCGTGGAGGACTTCGTCGCGCTGCTCGACGCCGCCCACCGGCGGGGCATCCGGGTCATCACCGACCTGGTGATGAACCACACCTCGGATTCCCATCCGTGGTTCCAGGAGTCGCGCCACGACCCCGACGGCCCGTATGGCGACTACTACGTGTGGAGCGACACCAGCGAGAGGTACACCGACGCCCGGATCATCTTCGTCGACACCGAGGAGTCGAACTGGACGTTCGACCCGGTCCGCCGGCAGTTCTACTGGCACCGGTTCTTCTCCCACCAGCCCGACCTGAACTACGACTGCCCGGCGGTGCAGGAGGCGATGATCGACGTCATCCGCTTCTGGCTCGGACTGGGGATCGACGGGTTCCGGCTCGACGCGGTGCCCTACCTGTTCGAGCGGGAGGGCACCAACTGCGAGAACCTGCCCGAGACCCATGCGTTCCTCAAGCGGGTCCGCAAGGTCGTCGACGACGAGTTCCCGGGCCGGGTGCTGCTGGCCGAGGCCAACCAGTGGCCCGCCGACGTCGTCGAATACTTCGGCGAGCCCAGCACCGGCGGCGACGAATGTCACATGGCATTCCACTTCCCGCTGATGCCGCGCATTTTCATGGCGGTCCGGCGGGAATCGCGGTTCCCGATCTCGGAGATCCTCGCGCAGACGCCCGAGATCCCCGATATGGCCCAGTGGGGCATCTTCCTGCGCAACCACGACGAGTTGACGCTGGAGATGGTCAGCGACGAAGAGCGCGACTACATGTACTCCGAGTACGCCAAGGACCCGCGGATGAAGGCCAACGTCGGGATCCGTCGCCGGCTGGCGCCGCTGCTGGACAACGACCGCAACCAGATCGAGCTGTTCACCGCGCTGCTGTTGTCGCTGCCCGGGTCGCCGGTCCTGTACTACGGCGACGAGATCGGCATGGGCGACGTGATCTGGCTGGGCGACCGCGACGGGGTGCGCACCCCGATGCAGTGGACACCGGACCGCAACGCCGGGTTTTCCGCCGCCAACCCGGGCCGGCTCTACCTGCCGCCGAGCCAGGACCCGGTGTACGGGTATCAGGCGGTCAACGTCGAGGCCCAGCGCGACACCTCGACCTCGCTGCTCAACTTCACCCGCACGATGCTGGCGGTGCGCCGGCGGCACGCGGCCTTCGCCGTCGGGAGCTTCGAAGAATTGGGTGGGTCGAACCCTTCGGTGCTGGCTTTCGTGCGCCACGCGGCAGATGATGACGACACTGTGCTGTGCGTCAACAACCTGTCGCGTTTCCCGCAGCCCATCGAGCTGAACCTGCAGCACTGGAGCGGCTACACGCCGACGGAGCTGACCGGGCAGGTGGATTTCCCGCGGATCGGCCACCTGCCCTACCTGCTGACGCTGCCGGGGCACGGTTTTTATTGGTTCCGACTGGGCGGTTCGGAGGAGAGGCACGACCCGCACCGGCGCGACGATGCAGAGCGTGGCGATGAGGAGGAGCGGCGCACATGAGCACGCCGACGACGATGCAGAGCGTAGCGATGAGGAGGAGCGGCGCACATGAGCACGAGTGAGCCAGCCAACCTGCCGGCCAAGCTGCCCTGGGCGGAGTGGCTGCCACAGCAACGTTGGTATGCCGGCCGTAACCGGGAGCTGTCCGCCGCCGAGGCGGGCCTGGTCGTGCCGCTGCGCGAAGACCTCGACCTGGTATTGGTCGACGCCGACTATGCCGACGGTTCGTCGGAGCGCTACCAGGTGCTCGTCCGCTGGGACACGGCGCCGGTTTCGGAGTACGGCACGATCGCCACGATCGGCGCGGCGGGGGACCGGACCGGTTTCGACGCCCTCTACGACACCGATGCACCGCAGTTCCTGCTGTCGCTGATCGACTCGTCGGCCGTGCGTGACGCGTCGGGCACGCAGCTGAGATTCGTCAAGGAACCGGACGCCGAGCTGCCGATGGAGGCGCTGCCGCACGTCGCGGATGCCGAGCAGAGCAACACCAGCGTGATCTTCGACCGGCGGGCCATCTTCAAGGTGTTCCGCCGGGTCAGCAGCGGCGTCAACCCGGACATCGAACTCAACCGGGTGCTCGCCCGCGCCGGCAACGCGCACGTCGCCCGGCTGCTGGGCACCTACGAGATCGCCGGGCCGAATGGCGCCGCCGACACGGCGTGGCCGTTGGGCATGGTCACCGAATTCGCGTCCAACGCGGCCGAAGGCTGGGCGATGGCCACCGCCAGCGTCCGTGACCTGTTCGCCGAGGCCGACCTGTATGCCTACGAAGTAGGCGGCGACTTCGCCGGCGAGTCCTTCCGGCTCGGTGAAGCCGTCGCCTCGGTGCACGCCACACTGGCCGAGACCCTCGGCACCACCCGGGCGACGTTTCCGCTCGACACCGTGCTGGCGCGGCTGTCGTCGACCGTGGCCAAGGTGCCCGAGCTCGACCAGTACGCGGCGATCGTCGAGGAGCGGTTCCAGAAGCTGGCGGGCGAGACGATCACCGTCCAGCGCATCCACGGTGACCTGCACCTGGGGCAGGTGCTGCGGACACCGGAGAGCTGGCTGCTGATCGACTTCGAAGGCGAGCCGGGTCAACCGCTCGCGGAACGGCGGGCGCCGGACTCACCGCTGCGCGACGTGGCCGGTGTGCTGCGGTCCTTCGAGTACGCCGCCTACGGGCCGCTGGCGGACCAGGCCGCCGACAAGCAGCTGGCGGCCCGGGCCCGGGAATGGGTCGAGCGCAACCGCACCGCGTTCTGCGAGGGCTATGCGGCCGCGTCCGGGGTCGATCCGCGCGATTCGGCGGAGCTGCTGTCCGCCTACGAACTCGACAAGGCCGTATACGAGGCCGGGTACGAGTCGCGGCACCGCCCGGGATGGCTGCCGATTCCGCTGCGTTCCATCGCACGGCTCACCGCCGCCTGACCGCCGCGGCGCTGCGCGTTCGGCGTGTGTCTGAAAGCATGTGGGGGTGGCGGGTGAGACATTCAACAGTGAAGCGCGGTTGTCGTGGGTGCTGGCGGTGCTCGCCGGCGTGGTGGGCGCGATCTCATTCACCCACTCCGCCGGATACTTCGTGGTTTTCATTACCGGCAACGCCCAACGCGCCGTGCTCGGGTATTTCACCGGCGACGTGTGGCTTGCCGCAAGCGCCGGGTTGCTCATTGCGGCATTCGTCGCCGGCGTGGTGGTGGCGTCACTGTGCCGGCGATATTTGTGGGTCGACCATCCGCACGGTCCGACGGTGCTGACAACCCTGAGTCTGGTGGCCGCCACCGCGGTGGACGTCATCGACGAAGGATGGGCGGCGGTCTCTCTGGATTTCGCGGCAATTATGCTGATGGCCTTCGGCACCGGGGCATTGAATACGTCGTTTGTCAAAGACGGCGAGGTGTCGGTGCCGTTGAGCTATGTGACCGGCACGACCGTCAAGATGGGCCAGGGCATCGAACGCCACATCGCTGGAGGTGGAAGCGCCGCGGACTGGCTGGGTTACTTCCTGTTGTTCGCCAGCTTCGTCATCGGCGCCACGGTGGGCGGCCTGATCAGCGTGGTCGCGAATGGGACCTGGATGCTGGTGCTGGCAACGGCCCTGTGCGCGTTGACAACCGCCTACACCTACTTCCACCAGGACCGCCGAGTCCTGCTCGACCAGGCACCCAAAAGGCAGCGGCAGCGACGCTGACCGGTGCGCCGCTGCCGCTGCTGGTTCTGCCGCTGCTGGTTCTATCAGGCGGCGGGCGCCTCCGGGGCGGGTGCGGCGCTGGTGAGAAGCACGTGCTGGATGTCGGGCTTCATGGCGACCAGCTGCTGGTTCCAGTAGGGCCACGAGTGTGTCCCGTTGGCCGGGAAGTTGAACGTCCCGTTGTTTCCGCCCGCGGCCAGGTAGCTGTTCTGGAACTGCTGGTTGGTGCGCAGGGTCAGACCCTCCAGGAACTTCGCCGGCATGTTGTCGCCGCCGAGGTCGCCCGGTGCGCCGTTGCCGCAGTAGACCCAGATCCGGGTGTTGTTCTGCACCAGGCGCGGAATCTGGAGCATCGGGTCATTGCGCTTCCACGCCGGGTCGGTGGACGGACCCCACATGCTGTTGGCGTTGTAGCCGCCCGAGTCGTTCATGGCCAGCCCGATCAACGTCGGCCACCAGCCGTCCGACGGGTTCAGGAAGCCCGACAGGGAGGCGGCGTAGGGGAACTGCTGAGGGTAGTACGCGGCCAGGACCAGCGCGGAGCCGCCCGACATTGACAGACCCACCGCGGCGTTCCCGGTCGGTGAGACGTTGCGGTTGGCCTGCATCCACGCGGGCATCTCCTGGGTCAGGAAGGTCTCCCACTTGTAGGTGTAGGTCTGGCCGTTGCCCTGGGACGGCTGGTACCAGTTGCTGTAGAAGCTGGACTGGCCGCCGACGGGCATGATCACCGACAGGCCGGACTGGTAGTACTCCTCGAAGGCCGGGGTGTTGATGTCCCAACCGTTGTAGTCGTCCTGGGCGCGCAGACCGTCGAGCAGGTACACCGCGTGCGGGCCGCCGTATTCGAACTGGACTTTGATGTTGCGTCCCATCGACGGCGACGGAACCTCCAGGTACTCGACCGGAAGGCCCGGCTTGGAGAATGCCCCCGCCGTCGCCAAGCCGCCGACGGCGCCGACGAGACCGGACAACAGGGCAGCCCCGACAGCCGCGATAGCCAGCCGGCGTGGCACACCCGCCGCCGCGCCACGCACCGTTTCCACGAACTTCATGGCACCCATCCATCCCAACTTTTCTGTCTGCCGCATGACGCGGTCGAATCTGTTCTGGGCGAGTGAAACACAGCGCAAGGGTGCGATCGGCCCGTCGTGGCCGCGGCGCGACATCGCGGTTGGCTAACGATTGGGCATCGCGCCCGAATAGGTCTCGGGGAGATCGCGATCGGCTATCGGCGATGTTGCGGCGTTGACGGCCGGGCGCTTTCGGCCATCGAGCGTCGCCGAACGCGGCCATCACCGCCACCGGGTCGGGGTAGTCGCGCCGGTGCGCACCCACCGTGCCGTGCATCGTGCACCCGGGGATCGCCGGGGACGTGACAGCGGTGCACGTCGCTGTTACCCGACTGCACGATCGCCCCCCCCGTAATGCGACCACGACCTCCCCGGCGGGAGCGCGGTTACGCCGCATGGCGGCCCACCGGATGTCTTGCGACGTCACGGTGGCGCGTCTAGGCCACCAGGCGGCGCAATAGCGTTGACGCCGTCGCGATTCCGATCACCGGCGCCACGACCAGCACGACGACGTCGAGGGCGTTGAACGGGGCGCCGATCAGCAGTGCCCGCAGGGCGTCCACCTCGTAGCTCAACGGGTTGACGACGCTCAGCGCGTGCAGCCACCCGGGCATCACGGCGACCGGGTACAGCGCGTTGGACGCGAAGAACAACGGCATCGTGATGGCCTGGCCGATCCCCATCAGGCGATCGCGGCTCCGGACCAGCCCGGCCAGCGTCATCGACAGGCACGCGAAGAACGCGGCGCCGAGCATGACGACGGCCATCGCCGCCAGGATGCGCAGTGGATTGACGGTCAGCCCGACGCCCATCGCATAGGCCAGCGCCAGCACGCCGACCACCTGGGCGACCGAGCGCACCCCGGCCGCGAACGCCTTCCCGGTGATCAGCGCCGGCGCGGGCGCCGGTGTCACCATGAGCTTGGCCAGGACACCGGCGTCGCGGTCCCAGATGATCTGTATCCCATAGAAGATCGAGATGAACAGCGCCGACTGGGCGATGATGCCCGGCGCCAGGAAGGCCAGGTAGGACACCGGTCCGGTGTCGATGACGCGCAGGTGGCCGAACGTGGTGCCGAAGATCAGCAGCCACAGCGCGGGCTGCACCATGCGCGTGAGCAGTTCGGTCCGGTCGTGCCGCAACTTCTGCAGTTCGACGATCGCGAACGCGCCCACCCGGCTCCATGTCGCACCGACCCGTTGCCACCCGCGCGGTGCGCGGACCAGCCGTGCGGCGGGAGCCTGCTGGTCACGCGACACGGGCGGCTGAATTTCTGCGGGAACGGATTTCGCGAAACGACTCACCCGCATCCGTCGTGTTGCCGGACAAGCCCGAGGCCGCGTGGTGGCGGAACACGTCCTCGAGGGTGGCCTGCGGGGACAATGCCGACTTCAGCCCGCCGGGTGTGCCCACCGCCTGTAACACCCCGCGATGCATCAGCGCGACGCGATCGCACAGCGCGTCGGCCTCCTCCATGTAGTGGGTGGTCAGCAGCACGGTCATGCCGAACCGGGCCTGCATGTCCTGCACCTGCGTCCACACGCCGTCGCGGGCGATCGGATCCAGGCCGACGGTCGGTTCGTCGAGCACCAGCAACGACGGCCGGTTGACCAGCGCTTGGGCCACCTCCAGCCTGCGGACCATGCCGCCGGAGTAGGTGGCGGCGAGCCGGTGGGCGACGTCGAGCAACTGCATGGCGTCCAGCGCCTGGTCGACGCGCTCGGCCCGTTCGGCGCGGGCTACCCCGTACAGCCGCGCGAACCACGCCACGTTCTGCCGGCCCGTCAGCGCCGGCTCGATCGAAAGCTGTTGCGGCACATAGCCGAGATTGCTGCGGATGTCTGCGGTCCGGGTGCGCGCGTCGAGCCCGAAGATGTGCAGCTCGCCACGGCGGACGGCGGTGAGCGTGGTCAGCACCCGCACCACCGTCGTCTTCCCCGCACCGTTGGGGCCGAGCAGGCCCATGGTCTCCCCGGGCTGCACCTGCAGGCTGAGGCCGTCGACGGCGGTGAAGTCCCCGTAGCGGCAAGTGAGGTCGCGGCAGTCGATCGCCGGGGGGTTCGCCGCGCTCATACCGATTTCTCCCGCAACATCATGGTCATCCTCTCCAGAACCTCCACCCCTTTTGCCAGCGCCGCGACTTCGCCGTCGTCGAGCTTGTCGAGCAACTCGGCGACCAGCGCGCGCCTGGCCACGGCCGAGGCGTCCATGACCTGCTGGGCGGGTTCGGCCAGATGCAACCGTCCGACGCGCCGGTCGCGGGGATCGACGTGGCGCTCCAGCAGCCCCGCGCCGACCAGCTTGGACACCAGCGTGGACGCGGTGTTGGGCACCAGCCCGAGTTCGGCGGCGGCTTCGTTGACCGAGATCCCCGGCCGGCGCGCGATCAGCCGCAGCAGCTCGGCCTGGGATTCCGATAGTTGCCCCGCGGCGTAGCCGGTCCCGGCGGAGCGCCGCAGGTGGCGACGGAACCGGCCGACGGCGCGGGTCACCTCGGCGGCGAGCTCGGGTCGGGTGGTCACCCCGCCGATAATACCTCTTTAGGGAAGCTATCTTTCAAGCCGGTGGAGGTCGACGCGGCTCAGATCTCCTTTGTCGACCGTCGCGGTCATGTACGTGCCGTGGGGTTGCCGGCGGCGGTCGGTCGGCGAGCCGGGGTTGAGCAGCCGCAGGCCGGTCGCCGTCGTGCTGTCCCAGGGGATGTGGCTGTGGCCGAATATCAGCACGTTGCTGTCGGGATAGCGCCGCGACATCCGCGCCTCCCGCCCGGCCGCCGCGCCCGTCTCGTGCACCACCGTGACGTGCAGTCCGTCCAGCACCGCGTCGGCGCGCTCGGGCAGCCGCGCGCGCAACTGCGGCCCGTCGTTGTTGCCCCAGCACGCCACCAGGCGCGTGGCCCGAGTTTGAAGCTCGTCGAGCAGTTCGACGGTCGTCCAGTCGCCGGCGTGGACGACGACGTCGGCCGCGGACACCTCCTCCCACACCCGGGTGGGCAGGTCGCGCCCGCGCCGCGGGAGGTGGGTATCGGCAATGAGCAGCAGCCGCACGCGCCCATCTTGCACCAGGCCATTTCTCGTTGGCGCCGGCTTCGGCTCCGGCCTGGCCGGCGTACGTGCCGTCCTCGTCCCCGCGGGCGGCGTGCGAGCGCGACTCGCGGGTCTCCGGTTCGACGTCGGATTCGGCCTTGTGGCCCTTCGGGCCGGCCATCTCGGGTCCATTCGCTGTTTGCTCCTGGGTGCCCCTGGCGGGTGCCGGCAAACCGGACCGGGCTACTGGCGCGGGAAGCCCCGCTCCGGCACGGCCCGCCTCCGGCGCTATTGTTACCACCCGGACCCAAGGAGAACACCGCATGCGCACCTTCGAATCGGTAGCCGAACTCAGCGCCGCCACGGGCGAGACCATCGGGCAGAGCGACTGGGTGACGATCACCCAGGAAGACGTCAACCTGTTCGCCGACGCGACCGGCGATCACCAGTGGATTCACGTCGACCCGGAGCGCGCGGCCGCCGGTCCGTTCGGCACCACCATCGCCCACGGATTCATGACCCTGGCGCTGCTGCCGCGGCTGCAGCATCAGATGTACACGGTCAAGGGCATCAAGCTCGCAATCAACTACGGGCTCAACAAGGTTCGCTTTCCCGCCCCGGTTCCGGTGGGTTCCCGGGTGCGCGCGCAGAGCTCACTGGTCAGCGTCGACGACCTCGGCGACGGCGCCGCACAGGCGACAGTGTCGACCACCATCGAGATAGAGGGCTCGCCCAAGCCGGCCTGCGTGGCCGAGAGCATCGTCCGCTACATCTCCTGATTCCCGCGAAACATAAACGGTTGCGGCGTCTTCCGGCGTGTCGTCGCAGAGGTTTATGTGTCGCGAAGTCGGGGTGTCGGCGGGTCAGAATTCGGCGATCGAGTGTTCCATGCGTTCGGCCAGTCGGGCCTGCGCCTCGGCGCGCCGGGTCGGTAGGTGCGCGGACGGGAAAGGCGTTGTCACCGGCTGGTATTCACGCAGCGTGCGCCGGGCCACCGTCATCTTGTGCAACTCGGTGGCCCCGTCGGCGATGCCCAGCGACTCGGCGGCCACCAGCATCTTGACGAACGGCATCTCGTCGGAGACGCCGAGGGCGCCGTGCAGGTGCAGCGCCCGCTGGGCGACGTCGTGCAGCACCTGCGGCATCGCGACCTTCACCGCGGCGATGTCGCGGCGCACCTTCTGGTAGTCGTGGTGCTTGTCGATCAGCCAGGCGGTGCGCAGCACCAGCAGCCGGAACTGCTCGATCTGAATCCAGCTGTCGGCGATCTTCTCCTGCGTCATCTGGAAGTCGGCGAGCCGGCCGTGCCGGGTCTTGCGAGACACGGCGCGCTCGCACATCATGTCGAAAGCGCTGCGTGCCAACGCGATCGTGCGCATCGCGTGGTGGATGCGGCCCCCGCCCAGCCTGGTCTGCGCGATCATGAAGGCCTGTCCCTCACCGCCCAGCACATGGTCGGCCGGAACCCGGACGTCGCTGTAGCGGACGTAGCCGTGGCTGGCGCGCGTGGACGATTCGGCGCCCACGCCGACGTTGCGCACGATCTCGATGCCCGGCGTCTCGGCCGGGACGATGAACAGCGACATCTTGTCGTAGGTGCGGGACTCGGGGTTGGTGACGGCCATGACGATGAAAAACGACGCATGCTTGACGTTGGTGGAAAACCACTTCTCCCCGTTGATGACCCAGTCGTCACCGTCGCGGGTGGCGGCGGTGACGAATTGCCCGGGGTCCGAACCGCCCTGGGGTTCGGTCATCGAGTAGCAGGACGTGATCTCGCCGTCGAGCAGGGGTTGCAGGTAGCGGGCCTTCTGCTCGTCGGTGCCGAACAACGCCAGGATTTCGGCGTTGCCGGAATCGGGCGCCTGGCAGCCGAACACCGACGGCGCCCAGCGGGAGCGCCCGAGGATTTCGTTGAGCAGCGCCAGCTTGACCTGTCCGAAGCCCTGACCGCCGAGTTCGGGCCGCAGGTGCGCCGCCCACAACCCCTGGTCCTTGACCTGCTGCTGCAGTGGTCGCAGGACCGCCATCGTCTCGGGATTCTTCTTGTCGTAGGGATCGAGCGCGACCAGATCGAGCGGCTCGAGTTCGTCGACCATGAACTTTTCGACCCAGTCGAGCTTCGCCTGGTATTCCGGGTCCGTCTCGAAGTCCCACACCGTCGCCAACCGTTCCCCGGTGCAGCGCCGCACCGGCATCGCTGATGGAGTCCCACCATCGTAGAGGCAGCAACCCGGTCGTGGCGCTGACGGCACCGGACCGCAGTGGCCGTCGCCGCGGGTGTCCACGGCGCGCCGGGCGATGGTCGCGAGCTTTGTCTGCGCCGCCCCGGACTTCACCCGGCGCGCAGTGACCAGTCGCGGGACCTGGTCAGGGGGTGCTTCGCCAGCCGGCGATGCCGACCGCGATCATCCTGAGTTGCTTGACCGCGATGCGCCGGATCTCCTCGAGCGCCGCGGCGCTCTGCGCGTCCTCGATCGCCTCGGCGATGGCGATCATCGCGTTGACGAACAAGGTGGACAGCACGTTGAGATCCTCGGTGCTCCACGCGTTGAGCCCCGGGAAGCGGGCCAGGTCCGTGGCCAGCTCCGAGGTGATCAGCCGGATCTCGGTGCGGATGGCGTAGCGCAGCACGCTCAGCCCGCTGTTGCGCTCGCGGCCGATCAGGCGCCAGTGTTCGCGGCGGTCGGCGACGCTGGCGATCAGGATCTCGACGGACGACTCGATGACCCGGTTCGGGTCGAACTTGCCGGCGCGCGCCGCGCGCAGCGTGTCGCGCAGCGAGCGGAACGACTCGTCGATGAGCACCAGGCCGAGCGCCTCCATCGACTCGAAGTGACGGTAGAACGCGGCCGGCACGATCCCGGCCTCCCGGGTGACCTCGCGCAGGCTGAGGCTGGAGAAGCTGCGGTCTCCCAGCAACTTGAGCGCCGCGTCGATGATGGCGCGCCTGGTGGCCTCCTTGCGCTCCTCGCGCGACGGGCTGTCGCGGGAGCGCTCGCGTCCCGAACCCCGCGGCCGTGAGCCAGGCGTACGGCTGTTCACTGTGTGAACCCTAACACAGGACTGGGAAAAGCCCTTGACTACCTGCGACTACCGGTAGCACTGTGTACACATGTTCACTCAAACTACGCACACCTCCGGTGGGACGCTCGCCCGGGCTTTCCGGAAGCGAGTTCTGGGTTCCGATCTGCTCGACCTGCTCACCGGTCCGCACGGCGTCGACCGGTACACCGAGCTGGTGGCCCCGACCTGGACGCGCGGAGAAGCCCGCGCCAAGGTCGTCGACGTCCGCCGGACGACCCCGCGCAGCGTCACCCTCACGCTCGCTCCGAACGACACCTTCACCACCACCCACGCCGTCAAGGCCGGTCAGTACGTCAACCTCACCGTCGAGATCGACGGTCGCCGGCACACCCGCTGCTACTCACCGGCCAACGCCGAAGGGGCGGGCAACCTCGAGTTGACGGTTGGGCGTCACGACGGCGGGCTGGTGTCCAACTATCTCTACCACCGCGCCCGACGCGGCATGGTGGTCGGCTTGTCCGGGGTCGGCGGCGACTTCGTCCTGCCGGTCCGGCGGCCCCGGCGGATCTTGTTCGTCTCCGGCGGCAGCGGCATCACGCCGGTCATGGCGATGCTGCGCACCCTGGTCACCGAGGGCCACCCGGGCACGCCCGGCGCCGAGATCGCGTTCGTCCACTACGCACGCACCCCCGCGGAGGCGTGCTATCGCGACGAGCTGGCCGCGCTGCCCGGCGTCCGGGTGCTGCACGGCTACACCCGATCCGGCGGCGGCGACCTCGTCGGCCGCTGCGGGCCCGAACACCTCGCCGCCGCCATGCCGGCACCGGATGCGGTGTTCGTCTGCGGCCCGACCGCACTGATCGAGGCGGTCCGCCAGCACTGCGGCCCCGGCGTCTGCACCGAGAGCTTCGTGCCGCCGGCACCCGAGGCGCCGCCGGTGGCGTCGGGCGGACGAATCACGTTCTCCGACAGCGTCGTCGACGTCGTCGACGACGGCCGTCCGCTGCTCGAGCAAGCCGAGTCGGCCGGCCTGACGCCGGCCAGCGGATGCCGGATGGGCATCTGCCACACCTGCACCCGGCGCAAGACCGCCGGCACCGTGCGCAACCTGGTCACCGGCGCGGTCTCGACCGTCCCCGATGACGACGTGCAGATCTGCGTTTCCGTCCCGGTCGGCGACGTCGACATCGCGCTCTAACTGACAACGCCACACACACAACCCCACGGGAGAAATGTCATGTCACCGAACAAGATCACGCTGACCCCGGAACAGGCCGACGCCTTCGGCCGCGAACTCGACGCCATCAGGGACCGCGTCATGGCCGACCTCGGCCAACAGGACGCCGACTACATTCGTCGCGTCATCAAGGTCCAGCGCGCGCTGGAGGTCGGCGGCCGCGCCTTACTGTTCCTGCCCCCGGCCTGGCTGGCGGGCACGACGATGCTGGGCCTGTCGAAGATCCTCGACAACATGGAGATCGGCCGCAACGTCATGCACGGCCAGTACGACTGGATGCGCGACCCGGCAATCTCCGGCCGCTCCTTCGAGTGGGACACCGCATGCCCCGCCGACCAGTGGCGGCACTCGCACAACTACATGCATCACACCTACACCAACATCGTTGGCATGGACCGCGACATCGGCTACGGCATCCTGCGGATGAGCGCGGACCAGCCGTGGCAGCCCTACTTCCTGGGCAACCCGCTCTACGCGTTCCTTTTGATGGTGCTGTTCCAGTACGGCGTCGCGCTGCACGAACTGGAGACCGAGCGCATCCGCGGCGGCGAGATCCGTCTCGCCGACAAGCGCGAGGTGCTCCGCGAGATCTTGAAGAAGACCCGCCGGCAGACGCTCAAGGACTACGTCGCCTTCCCGTTGCTGGCCGGGCCGTTCGCGCCGTTCGTGTTCGCGGGCAACCTGTCGGCGAACCTGATACGCAACGTGTGGTCGTACATGATTATCTTCTGCGGCCACTTCCCGGACGGCACGCAGGAATTCAGCATCGAGGAGACCAAGGACGAGTCCCGCGGCATGTGGTACTTCCGGCAGGTCCTCGGTTCGGCGAACCTGACCGGCGGCACTCTGTTCCACCTGCTGTCGGGTAACCTGTCGCATCAGATCGAGCACCACCTGTTCCCGGACCTGCCGGCGCGCCGCTACCCCCAGATCGCGCCGGAGGTGCGCGAGGTCTGCGAGCGCTACGGGATCCCGTACAACCGCGGCCCGCTGCTGCGCCAGTTCGGGACCGTCGTGCGCAAGATCGTCAAGCTGAGCTTGCCGGACTCGGTGCTGGGAACGGGCCGCGCCGACAAGCCGGCCGAGCGGGTCCCGGTCGCGGCGTGACCGGGCGTCGAGCCTGCGCTCACGGCGTGCCTGCACGGTAACGGATAGCACTGGGCGCAGTCTCGATTCGGTTGGTGGGGCCACATTCGGCCGCCGGCGGGGGACAATGGTCGGCGTGGAATGGACCGGCGCGCGTTACGCGGACCGACCGACGGTGGAAGCGTCGACGTGGATCGACGCCGACCCGGCCCGTGTCTGGAGTCTGGTCTCCGATATCAAGCTGATGCCGACGCTGAGCAACGAGCTGCAGTCGGTGGAGTGGGTCGGGGGCGCCGACGGCCCGCGCGGCGGCGCCCGGTTCGTCGGCCACAACGAACACCAGGCGTTCGGGCAGTGGAGCACCACCTCCCAGATCGTGGCCTGCGACGAGCCCCGCGAATTCGCCTGGGCGGTCGGCGAACCCGGCACCCCCGCGGCGACCTGGCGATTCCGGCTGACCCCCCGCGACGGGGGCACCGTCCTGAACTACTGGATGCAGATGGGGCCCGGACGGTCGGGCTTGTCGGCGGCGATCGACGCGATGCCCGACAAGGAGCAGAAGATCGTGTTCGTGCGGCTGCGGGAGTTCGAGACGGCGATCGGCAAGACGCTGTCGGCGATCAAACGGCTGGCCGAGCACGGCGTGCGGTGATGTGATGCGCACCGCGACGACGGTCGAGTTCTCCACCGCCGCCACCACCACCACCGGCGGCGACGTCGTCGCGTTCGCCGTCGAGGCGGAGAAGCTGGGTCTGGACGTGTGCTGGGTCGCCGAGGCGTGGGGCGCGGACGCGGTGTCGGCGCTGGGCTACCTGGCCGCGCGCACCGACCGCATGCTGCTGGGCTCCGGTGTGCTGCAGGCCGGTACCCGCTCGCCGGTCCTGGTCGCCCAGACCGCGATCACGCTGTCGAACCTGTCGGGCGGGCGGTTCCTGCTCGGGCTGGGCGCCTCCGGCCCGCAGGTGATCGAGGGCCTGCACGGCGTCGCGTTCGGCCGGCCGTTGGCCCGCATCGCGGAGACGGTCGACATCGTGCGGCAGGCGTTCGCGGGCGGAAAAATCTCGCACGCCGGCAACGAGTTCCAGATACCCCGTCCCGGTGGTGAGGCGGTGCCGATGCGGTTGTCGACGCGGGCCGAACACGCCATCCCGGTCTACCTGGCCGCGCTGTCGCCGGCGATGCTGCGGCTGACCGGCCGGGTCGCCGACGGCTGGCTGGGCACCAGCTTCGTCCCGGAGGGCGCGTCGGGCGCCTACTTCGCCCACCTCGACAAGGGCCTGGCCGCCGCGGGCCGCGCCCGCGGCGACATCGACGTCTGCCAGGGCGCCGAGGTCGCCTTCGCCGCGGACGAGGACGAACTGCGCGGCATGATCGCCGGCCGCAAGAGGGAACTGGCGTTCAGCCTCGGTGGCATGGGGTCGGCGAGCACGAATTTCTACAACCGGGCCTACAGCCGGCAGGGCTGGGCCGAGGTGGCCGCGGCGGTGCGGGAACGTTGGCAGCGCGGCGACCGCGAGGGGGCGACCGCCCTGGTCACCGACGCGATGGTGCTGGGCACCACGCTGATCGGGACCGCGGAGATGGTGCGCGCGCGGCTGGCGGTCTGGCGCGACGCCGGGGTCGACACCGTGCGGCTGTATCCCGCCGGCGACACGCTGGAGGCCAAGCTGAGCACGCTGGGCCGGGCCATCGAGCTGGTCCGGGACCTCGGCTGATTCAATTCAATTCAATTCAATGCACCACGGTCGGGGCCTCGGCGGCCTTGACGAGGCTCACCTGCGGCCGCGCCGGCACCGCGTCGGCGAGAAACCACCGGAAGACGAGGTTGCCGCGCGGATACCCGAGCGTGGTCAGCGAATTCGGGTGGGCGGTCAACGTGCGCGACAACACGACCGTGACCGACCCGTCGCCGTTGGGCACGGCACTGTGGCCGTTGACCGAGCAGCGGGCATCGGGCCCCTCGGCGGCGCCGTAGGTGGCCATGAACTGGTTCCACACCACCAGGTTCCAGAACCGGCACGACGGCGGCCGGTGGGTGATGACCAGCGCCTCGTCGTCCTCGAGCACGAAGCTGCCGTAGGAATAGCAGGCGTCGCGCGCCGACCAGCCGAAGTTGGCGTCGGGAACCTGGTAGGGGGCGGCGAATTCGTTGGCGGCATGGGCGGTTTGGTGTCCGAGCGCATGCTCCTGGCCGGCGCGGGTCCCGACGGCCAGCGGGACGATCGCGAACATGGTGCGCAGCCACGCCGCGGCGGCCCGCAGCGACGCGGCGGTTTCGGCGTCGCCGTGCCGGATCGGGTCCGGATCGTCGAGCGCCTCGATGCGCCAGTCGACGGGGCGGCCGGTCAGCGGGTCGGCCTGGTAGTCGCGGGTCATCAGCACGGCGGCGTCCGGGGTGGGCCCGACTTCGAAGGAAAAGTTGCCGTCGGCATCGAATTCGAGGACGTCGAGGTCGCTGTCCCGGACGATCGCCACGACGCGGTCCGACCACGCGCCCGGCGCCGGTTCGTTGTAGGCGGTCAACGAGAAGTACACGCTGTCACCCCTGTTGCCGCTGACGCGGTAGCGCCGCGCCGGATCGACCCGGCACAGGAAGTAGTAGGCGTCGGTGTTGTCCCCGCCCCAGCGGCGGTCGCGCCGAAACGGGGTGTTGACCGCGACGAACTGCGGGCGGCCGGGATCGGCGAACAGGTAGGCGTCGAACGCCACGCCCAGCGTGGTGGCGAGCATGCGGTAGCCGTCGGCGACGTGCCGGTCGTCGGTCACCGCCCGGTCGCCCTCCAGGAATGAGCGGTCAAGGCTGCCAAGTGTTTCCAGCAACTCCTGCCACGCCGCGGTCGACTCGTGCGTCATGCGCTGATTCCTTTCAGGAGTAGCTCGGTGGTGCGATCGATCCACGCGTCGGCGAATTCGGGGTCGAGTTCCCCGGGGCGCGTGAGCAGGCCCAGCAGTGCGATGCCGGCAATCGCCTCGGCCAGCTCCAAGGCGGTGACGTCGGCGCGCACGAGGCCCGCGGTCGCGGCGCTCGCCAGCCAACCGGCGAGGCCACCGGAGATGACGTCGGCGAATCGCTCGAGCAGGGCCGAATGCAGCGTCGGATCGGCCGCCATCTCGCCGATCAGGCCCGGCAGCGCCGCCCGGGCTGCTGGCGTTGACAGGAAAGCCATTGTGCAGCAGAACATCTCGCGTAGGTCGTGCCGCAGCGACCCGGTCTCGGGAATCGCGGTGGCGCCGCCGACCGGAAACACCGCCTCGTGCACCAGGTGCGCCTTGCTGGGCCAGCGCCGGTAGATCGCGGGCTTGCTGGTGCCGGCCCGTTCGGCGATGGCGGCCACGGACAACCCGGGGTAGCCGGTCTCGGCCAGCAGTTCGACCGTCGCGCGCAGCACCGCTTCGTCGATGCGCGGGTCGCGGGGTCGCCCAAAATCCACTGACATTACGGAACTCAAAGTAACATAACTCGCCGTGACCCCCGTCCGTCTCGACGACCTCGCCCAGCCCCGCTTCGGTGACGACGCGAGGCAGCTCCTCGACATGATGGCGTCGATGGCGCCGCTGTGCCCGCTGGACGCCGACGCGCTGCACGCCCAGGCCAGCGCCGACACCGGCCTGCACGACTTCGGTCCCGACGACTACCGTGAGCGGCTCGACGTCTACCTGGCGGCGCTGCGCGATCTCGACGGGCTGCACCAGGCGGGCGTCGTCAACTTCTACGGGCAGCTGCTGCAGCTGCTCAAGAACCGGCTGTTGCTGACCGACCTGCTGCGCCGGCACCCCGAGATCGACGACGTCGCGGTGCGGTCACCCGTCGTGATCGCCGGGCTGCCCCGCACCGGCACCACCCACCTGCACAACCTGTTGGCGGCGGCGCCCACCTTCCGCACCATCCCGTACTGGGAGAGCGTCGAACCGTTCCCGCTGCCGGCGGAGGCCGGTGTGGAACCGGATCCACGGCGCAGCCGGATGGACGTCGCCGTCGGGGTGATCAACACCGTGATGCCGCATTTCGCGCTCATGCACGAGATGACCACCGATCACGCCCACGAAGAGATTCAGCTGCTGGCCAACGACTTCTCCACGATGCTGTTCGAGACGCTCGCCGAGGTGCCACGCTGGCGCGAGTACTACCAGACCCACGACCAGACGCCCCACTACCGCTATCTCGCCCGGCAGCTGCGGGCGATGCAGTTCCTGCGCGGGGGGCGGCGCTGGCTGCTCAAGTCGCCGCAGCATCTCGAGCAGGTGCCGGTGCTGGACCGGGTCTTTCCCGACAGCATCGTGGTGTTCACCCACCGCGACCCGGTGCCGGTGGCGCTGTCGATGATCGCGATGATCACCTATTCCGCGCGGATGCACCGCTCGCCGGTGCCGGTGGAGCGGATCGCGGGCTCGTGGGTCGACCGGCTCGAGCGGATGCTCACCGCGCTGGTGCGCGATCGCGACACCATCGGCTCGCAACGTTCCATCGACGTCCGCTTCGACGACTTCATGGCCGACGAACTCGGCGTCGCCGAGCGGGTCTACGCCCTGGCCGGCGAGCCGTGCACCGAGCAGGCGCGCACGGCGATCATCGGCTACCGCGACGGGCACCGGCGGGGCCGGATGGGCAATGTCGAGACGTCCGCGGACATGTTCGGGCTCAGCGAGGACGATCTGCGTGCGCGCTTCGCGCCGTACGTCGAGCGGTTCCTGGCCTGACCGGTACGGTCACCAGGCATGGTCACCATGCCCGCGCTGGACGGCGTCGAACACAGGTTGGTGGACCTGCCCGGCGGCGTGGTGATCCACGTCGCCGGCGTCGGCCACTGGATCGTCGAGCATGCACCCGGGCTGGTCCTGGACCGGCTGCGCACGTTTCTGCGCGGCGACCGCGAGACATAAACTACGGTGGCGCTTTTCGGCGTGTCGTGTGCGTGGTTTATGTGTCGCGACGGCGCTCGGGCGCTAGTCGACGCCGATGGTGACTTCGGTGGACTTGATGAACACGGTCGCGGGCTGACCGACCGCCAGGCCGAGTTCGGTGGCGGCGTCCTTGGTGACCGAGGACGTCACGATCTGGTCTCCGCCGTCGAGCTTCACTTTCACGATCGCCATCACGGCGCCGAGATTGACCTCGGTGATGGTGCCTTTGAGCTGGTTTCGGGTCGATAGCCGCATCGCGGTCCTCCAGGGGATGAAGGGGTGTGCGCCGAGCCTAACCGCGCGGACCGAGCAGGGCTATGGAGGCATCCACGGCCGGCTCCACGATCTCGCGGACCGCCCTCCCGTCTTCCATCGTCAGGGCGGTCAGTTCGCGCAGCCCGCCCAGCAGGATCACGGCCAGCGACCCGGTCAGCGGCGGCAGGTCGGCGCGGCGGAACCCCGGGCTGGCGCTCAGGTCGATCAGCAGGTCGGACAGCAGGTGAATCCCGCGGCGCTGGACGGGCCGGGCGATCGCGCCGAGGGACGGCAGCTCGCGGATCCAGCTCAACGTGAGGGCGGGCCGGGACTCGATGTGTCCGGCGTAGGCCTCGACGGCCTGGCGGATCTGCAGATGCCAGTCGGCTTCGGGGTCGACGGCCGCGGCGATGCCGTGCCCCAGCCTCTCGTTGTCGGCCTGCAGCAGTTCCAGAAAGCACGCTTCCTTGCTGGTGAACCGGTCGTAGAAGGTGCGTTTGGACGTGCGGGCGTTGCGGACGATGTCGGCGACGGTGCTGGCGCGGTAGCCGCGCTCGTCGATCGAGGTGGCGAGGCCCTCGAGCAGTCGCAGCCGGAACGGATCGGCCCCGGCCGGCGGGTCGGGTACCGCGTGGCCGGCCGCCGCCGCCGTCAGTGCTGAGGTCACGGTCGGCGCCCCTTTCGGTGAGTGCGACACCCTTGTCATGACACCCTTGTCAGGCAGTGGTACCTCAAAGTACCGTACCGGGGAAGGCCTGCGGTACATGGCGGTACCACCCCGCGGGGGGTCGGCAGGGGTTGGGAGATCACCGAGATGAGCGACGTCGTCACCGAGACGCCCCCGGCGGCGCGGATGCCCCCGGCAACGCGCCTGCCGCCGATGGTGCAGGCTTTCGCGTTCGCCACGTGCCGGCGCTGGATGATGAACCGCCTGACGCGCCGGTATGGCCGGGTCTTCACGGTCGGCATCCCGCTCTACGGCCGACAGGTCGTGGTTGGCGATCCGCAGCTGGCCAAACAGGTCTTCACCACCAGCCCCGAGGTGCTCGGCAACATCCAGCCCAACCTGAGCCGGCTGTTCGGCTCCGGCTCGGTGTTCGCGCTCGAGGGCGAGGACCACCGGCAGCGGCGGCGGCTCCTGGCGCCGCCGTTCCACGGCAAGAGCATGAAGAACTACGAGAGCATCATCGAAGAAGAGACGCTGCGCGAGATCGCGGACTGGCCCGAAGGCGTGCCGTTCGCGACGCTGCCCTCGATGATGCGGATCACCCTCAACGCCATCCTGCGTGCGGTTTTCGGGGCCGAGGGCGCCGAACTCGACGAGCTGCGCCGGCTCATCCCGCCGTGGGTCACGCTGGGCTCGCGGTTGGCGGCGCTGCCGAAACCCCGGCGCACCTATGGGCGCTACAGCCCGTGGGGGAGGCTGCGGGAGTGGCGCCGCCGCTACGACGTCATCATCGACAGGCTGATCGACGCCGAGCGCGCGGACCCGAACTTCGCCGAGCGGACCGACGTGCTCGCGCTGATGCTGCGCAGCACCTACGACGACGGATCGGTGATGTCGCGCAAGGACATCGCCGACGAGCTGCTGACGCTGCTGGCCGCCGGGCACGAGACGACCGCGGCCACGCTGGGCTGGGCGTTCGAACGATTGAGCCGGCACGCCGACGTGCTGCGGGCGCTGGTCGAGGAGGCCGACGCCGGCGGCCACGAGCTGCGCCAGGCCGCGATCCTCGAGGTGCAGCGGGTCCGCACGGTCATCGACTTCGCCGCCCGCCACGTCTATCCGCCGACCTACCAACTCGGGGAATGGGTTGTTCCGCAAGGAAATTCGATCCTGGTCTGCATTTCGCAGATCCACGGCAACCCCGAGGTCTTCCCCGACCCGGAGCGCTTCGACCCGCAGCGGTACCTGGGCAACAAGCCGCCGGCGGCCGCCTGGATCCCGTTCGGGGGCGGTACCCGCCGGTGCGTGGGGGCCGCGTTCGCCAACATGGAGATGGACGTGGTGTTGCGAACGGTGTTGCGCCACTTCACTATCGAGACGACGACCGCGCCCGGGGAGCGCTGGCACTCGCGCGGTGTCGCGTTCACGCCGAAGGACGGCGGGCGGGTGGTCGTGCACCGGCGCTGAGCGCGGCGCCGGTCGACGGCCCTACTGGTCCGCGGTGGCCCGTCGCGGCAACGCCCAGCCGGGACGCACGTAGTGGCAGGTGTAGCCGTGCGGATAGCGCTGCAGGTAGTCCTGGTGCTCGGGCTCGGCCTCCCAGAAGTCGCCGGCCGGGCTGACCTCGGTGACGACCTTGCCCGGCCACAGGCCCGAGGCGTCGACGTCGGCGATGGTCTCCAACGCGATCCGCCTCTGCTCCTCGTCGAGGTAGAAAATGGCCGAGCGGTAGCTGGTGCCCAGGTCGTTGCCCTGGCGGTTCCTGGTTGTGGGGTCGTGAATCTGGAAGAAGAACTCCAGGATCCTGCGGTAGTCGGTGACCGCGGGGTCGTAGACGATCTCGATCGCCTCGGCGTGGGTGCCGTGGTTGCGGTAGGTCGCGTTCGGGACGTCGCCGCCGGTGTAGCCCACGCGGGTGGAGATGACACCGGGCTGCTTGCGGATCAGGTCCTGCATGCCCCAGAAGCAGCCGCCGGCGAGGATGGCCCTTTGCGTTGTCATAGCTTTCCTCCTCGGGCTCGCGCTCCTCGGGAACCGATGATGTTGCCCAGGTTACACTCCGGCGATGATGTGCAACGGCGCGAAGAAGCCCTCGTGACCACGCGCGAGTTCTCCCGGGCCGAGCTGTCGGCCGCCTTCGAGAAGTTCGAGAAGACGGTCGCCCGGGCCGCCGAGACGCGGGACTGGGACGCCTGGGTCGAGCAGTACACGACGGACGTCGACTACATCGAGCACGCGATGGGCACCATGCGCGGCCGCGACGAGGTCCGCGCGTGGATCCAGCGGACGATGACCACGTTCCCGGGCAGCCACATGGTTGCGTTCCCCTCGCTGTGGTCGGTGGTCGACGAGCCCACGGGCCGGGTCATCTGCGAACTGGACAACCCGATGCGCGACCCCGGCGACGGCACCGTCATCAGCGCCACCAACATCTCCATCGTCACCTACGGCGGCGACGGCCAGTGGTGTCGGCAGGAAGACATCTACAACCCGCTGCGTTTCCTGAAGGCCGGGATGACATGGTGCCGCAAGGCCCGGGCCCTGGGCACCCTCGACGAGGACGCCGCGCGCTGGATGCAGCAGAACGACGGCGGCCGGTGAGCGCCAAACCCAAGCTGGTGATCGGCGCCAACGGCTTCCTGGGCGCCCATGTCACCCGCCGGCTCGTCGCCGACGGCAACGACGTCCGGGCGATGGTGCGCCCGAACGCCAACACCCGTGCCATCGACGACCTCGAGCTCACCCGGTTCCACGGCGACGTGTTCGACACCGCCACCCTGCGGCAGGGGATGGACGGCGTCGACGACGTCTACTACTGCGTCGTCGACACCCGCGCATGGCTGCGCGATCCCTCGCCGCTGTTCCGCACCAACGTCGAAGGACTGCGCAACGTCCTCGACGTCGCCGCCGAGGCCGACCTGCGCAGGTTCGTCTTCACCAGCACCTACGCGACGGTGGGCCGGCGGCTCGGGCACGTGGCCACCGAGGACGACGTGATCGCCCCGCGGGGTCTGACGCCCTACGTCCAGTCCCGGGTGCAGGCCGAGAACCTGGTGATGAAGTACGTGGCCGAGGCCGGGCTGCCCGCGGTGGCGATGTGCGTCTCGACGACCTACGGCAGCGGCGACTGGGGCGGCACCCCGCACGGTGCGTTCATCGCCGGCGCGGTGTTCGGCAAGCTGCCCTTCCTGATGAACGGCATCCGACTCGAGGTCGTCGGCGTCGACGACGCCGCCCGGGCCATGATCCTGGCCGCCGAACGCGGGCGCATCGGCGAGCGCTACCTGGTCTCCGAAAAGATGATCGCGCTGAATGACGTCGTGCGGATCGCCGCCGACGAGGCCGGGGTGCCGCCGCCGCGACGCTCGATCTCGGTGCCGGTGCTCTACGCGATGGCCGCGCTGGGCAGCCTGCGGGCCCGGCTCGGCGGCAAGGACGCCCAGCTCAGCCTCGCCTCGGTGCGCATGATGCGCGCCGAGGCTCCCGTCGACAGCGGCAAAGCGAAGCGGGAACTGGGTTGGCAGCCGCGCCCGGTCGAGGAGTCGATCCGGGAAGCCGCCCGGTTCTGGGCGGCGATGCGCAGGCCGAAGGACACCAGCACCACGGCCCGGCAGGAATAGCGCGCCTAGGCTCGGTGGTGGGCCGTGCACGACGCACGCGCCCGAGGAGGTAACGACCATGAGCCACCCCGAAATCAAGGAACCCAGCGCCGGGCACCCGATCACGATCGAGCCCGCACCGGGCCGGGTGCAGGTGCGCGTCAACGGCGAGCTGGTCGCGGACACCACCGCGGCGCTGCACCTGCGCGAAGCGACTTTGCCTGTCGTGCACTACATTCCGCTCGACGATGTGGTCACCCAGCGGCTGACCCGCACGGACACCAGCACCTACTGTCCCTTCAAGGGGGAGGCCAGCTACTACAGCGTGACCACCGGCGCCGGGGACACCGTCGACAACGTGATCTGGACGTACGAAAAGCCCTACCCCGCCGTCGCGGCGATCGCCGGGCATGTGGCGTTCTACCCCGACAAGGCCGACATCAGCGTGTCCGCTCAGTAGGGGACCCAGCCCGGCATCGCCGCGGCCTGCGCCCGGGTGTCGCTGTAGAGGCGCATCGAGACGATCAGCCCGTCGCGGGTGTCGACGATGCACACGAACGGGCTGTCGTAGTCGGTGCCGTCGGCGGTGGTGCCGGTGGCCTGCGCCTCGACCACCACCGTGTGGCCCTCGTTGACGCAGCGCAGCAGGTCGACGGTGACTTCGAGGTCGCGTTTGCGGCGTTCGACCGCCCGCCGGAACGTCGCCTTGTCGCAGGACGTGCGCGTGTAGAGCGTCCAATAGGTGAAGTCCTCGCTGAGCAGCGCGAAGCCCTCCTCCAGATCGCCGCCCTCGCTCGTGCTCTGCAGGAACATCCAGGCCAGTTCGCCCTGCGGATCGTCGAACGGCGTCGCCACATCGCAATACTGTCCTGGGAGGCGGTCGACGGTCAATCGACCCGGCCGGCCGGGATCGGAGGGGAACACGTGCGGAGCGAGCGCACAGTCGCCTTGCCGGGGCCGGTCGGCTTCCGGACCACGCTGGCCCCGTTGCGGCGGGGGCCCCGCGATCCGTGCTTCCAGGTTGTGGGCGACGGCACGGTCTGGCGGGCCTGCCTGCTGCCCGACGGCCCCGTGGCCGCCCGGATCGTGCGCGTGGCGCCCAACTCGGTGCACTGCGTGGCGTGGGGCGGCGGGGCGCCGCAGTTCGTCGAGATGCTGCCCGCGATGCTCGGCGCCGACGACGACGCCTCGGACTTCGTGCCCCGGGACCCGACGGTCGCCGCCGCGCACCGGCGGGTCCCGCACCTGCGCCTGGGCCGCACCGGCCAGGTCCTGGAGGCATTGATCCCGGCCGTCATCGAGCAGCGGGTCCCCGGCGCCGACGCGTTCCGGTCGTGGCGCCTGCTGGTGTCGCGGTACGGCACGCCGGCCCCGGGCCCGGCGCCGCCCGGCATGCGGGTCCCGCCCTCGGCCGAGGTCTGGCGCAGCATTCCGTCGTGGGAGTTCCATCGCGCCAACGTCGATCCCCGGCGCGCGCAGACGGTGGTGTCCTGCGCGCGCCGGGCGGACTCGCTGGAACGGCTGGCGTCCCGCCCGGCGGCCCAGGCGCGCGAGGCGCTCAGCTCGCTGCCGGGCGTCGGGGTGTGGACCGCCGCCGAGACCGCGCAACGGGCGTTCGGCGACGCCGATGCCCTGTCGGTGGGCGATTACCACGTGTCGAAGATGATCGGCTGGACGCTGCTGGGCCGCCCCGTCGACGACGCGGCGATGCTCGAGTTGCTGGAGCCGATGCGGCCGCACCGCCACCGGGTGGTGCGTCTGCTCTATGCCAGCGGGCTGGCCCGCGAACCGCGTCGGGGGGCACGGTTGCCGGTGCAGCACATCAGCGGCCGGTAGCGCGCCGGGATTACCCACGGGCCGGGTCGGGTACCCGTTGGGGGAACGTGACCGTGTCCGAACGCAGGGGAGAAATCGAATGACGCAGTTCACCATTCCCGGACTGACCGACAAGCAGGGGGCACGGCTCGCCGAACTGCTGCAGAAGCAGCTGAGCACCTACAACGATCTGCACCTGACGCTCAAGCACATTCACTGGAATGTGGTGGGCCCCAACTTCATCGGGGTGCACGAGATGATCGACCCGCAGGTGGAGACGGTACGGGGCTACGCCGACGAGGTGGCCGAGCGCATCGCCGCCCTGGGGGCTTCGCCGCAGGGCACGCCGGGGGCGATCATCAACGACCGCACATGGGACGACTACTCGGTGGGCCGCGACTGTGCGCAGGCCCATCTGGCGGCACTGGACCTCGTCTACACCGGCGTGATCCAGGACCTGCGCAGGGCGATCGCCGAGACCGAGGAACTCGACCCCGTCACCCAGGACATGCTGATAGGCCACGCCGCTTCGCTGGAGAAGTTCCAGTGGTTCGTGCGGGCACACCTGGAGAGCGCGGGCGGCAAGCTGACGCACGCGGGTTCGTCGAGCGAGCGGGACGCCGCCAGCAGCGCCCGCGGCTGACGGGGAGCCGGCGGTCAGGTCCGGTTGTCGGATCGGGCCGCCGAATCATGTTCGGGCGCAGCGTTGGTGGGCACCGGGAATTGTCGCGCCGCACATTTGTCGCGGCGCAGGTCACACATCCCGGACCGACGGTGCGGGACGGCCTGGCGCGGAATAATCGGACCGCAGTCCGGTTGTACGGGTAGCTCTCGAATTGGAGGAACACATGCCGCCCGTCACCGCAGACACGCTCACCCTGCCCCGGATCGGCCCGGCCGGGCCCGCCGACACCGAACGCCCCGTGCGGGCGGTCAGCACGGGCCGGCGCGGCTTCGAAGGGGAGGGGTTTCCGGTCGTCCGGGCGTTCGCCGGGGTCGGCGCCGCCGCCCTCGACCCATTCGTGCACATGGACCAGATGGGTGAGGTGGACTACCAGCCGGGCGAACCGCGGGGCACCGACTGGCATCCGCACCGCGGCTTCGAAACGGTCACCTACATGCTCGACGGGAAGATGGCGCACCAGGATTCGCACGGCGGTGGCGGCCTGATCACCGACGGCGCGACGCAGTGGATGACCGCCGGTGCGGGCATCCTGCACATCGAGACCCCGCCAGCCGAACTGGTCGACAGCGGCGGCCTCTTCCACGGCATCCAGCTCTGGGTGAACCTGCCCAAGAAGGACAAATTCGCCGCACCCCGGTACCAGTCGATCGACGGCGGCGACGTGGCGTTGCTGTCCTCCGGCGACGGGGGAGCGCTGGTGCGCGTCATCGCCGGCGCGATCGACGGCCACCGGGGCCCCGGCGTCACCCACACGCCGATCACCCTGGCCCACGCCACGATCGAGAACGGCGCCCGGCTCGACATCCCGTGGCGGCGCGACTTCAACGCGTTGGTCTATGTCTTGTCCGGCAGCGGGTATGCGGGTCCGGTCGAACGGCCGATCCGGCGGGGTCAGTTGGCCGTGTTGGGTGCCGGCGACCGCGTCATCGTCGGCGCCGTGGCGGACCGACGCCCGACGGGAATCGACGTGTTGCTTCTCGGCGGACAGCCGATTCGCGAGCCGGTATTCCATTACGGACCATTCGTGATGAACTCTCGCGCGGAATTGATCGAGGCGCTGCAGGACTACGAAGCGGGCAGGTTCGGCGCCGTTCCGCCGAATGCCTTAATGCCGCATCGCGGGGGTGGCACACTTTATTGATGTCGCCAACGGCGGGTCGCCGCCCGGGCCGCCCCGCTGCAGCCAGGGCGGACGAGACGCGTAAGCGCATCTTGCGTGCCGCTCGCCAGGTGTTCAGCGAACGCGGATTCGACGGGGCGACGTTCCAGGAGATCGCCGTTCGCGCCGACCTGACCAGGCCGGCCATCAATCACTACTTTTCCTCCAAACAAGCCCTGTATCTGGAGGTGGTCCAGCAGACCAACCACGATGTCGTCGGCGCCGGCATCCAGCGGGCGCGGCACGAGGGCACCCTGATCGGGCGACTGGGCGCATTTCTCGCCGTCGCCCGCCGGGCCGATAGCGATAATTCCGCCACATCGGCGTTTCTCGTCACCAATGTGCTCGAAGCGCGGCGGCATCCGGAACTGAATGCCCGGGAAAACGACGCCGTCGCAATGACCCGGGAATTTCTGACGTGGGCCGTCGGGGATGGGATGGAGCGCGGCGAGATCGGCGCGGGAATCGACGCGCCGGCCTTGGTCGAGGCCTTGCTGCTGCTGTTTTGCGGCACGGGATTCTATGCGGGGTATCTGCGGAGCCACCAGGAGATGCACGCCGTCACCGACACGCTGCGGCGGCTGCTGGAAGGCGCGCTCTGGCGGCAGTGACATCGCGCACAATCGCATAGATTGCCTAACTTATTCGGGTAGCATGGCCGGCTGATGACTGATCTCGGCGACTCCTCGTCCGCAGGGTCCTCGTCGGAGGCCGCGCCGCCCGCTTCGCGACGGACCGCGGGCGACTCCTGGGCCATCACCGAACTCGTCGGCGCGACCGCCCTGGGCGTCGCCGCGTCCCGGGCGGTGGAGACCGCCGGAGCCGATCCGCTGATCCGCGACGAGTTCGCCCCGTTGCTGGTGTCGTCGGCGGGCCCGGCCTGGGCCCGGCTGGCCGACCCCGAGCTGGCCTGGCTCGACGGCGACGAGCACGGGCGGCGGGTGCACCGCCTCGGCGTCGACTACCAGGCGGTGCGCACCCACTTCTTCGACGAGTACTTCGGTGACGCGGCCGGCGCCGGGCTGCGGCAGGTGGTCATCCTGGCCGCCGGGCTGGACTCCCGGGCCTACCGGTTGAGCTGGCCGGCCGGCACCGCCGTCTACGAGATCGACCAGCCCAAGGTGCTCGAATACAAGAGCGGAGTCCTGGCGTCGCACGACGCCGCGCCCACCGCCCGGCGCTGCCCGGTGCCGGTCGACCTGCGCGACGACTGGCCGGCGGCGCTGCGGGAGGCGGGCTTCGACCCGAGCCGGCCGACCGCCTGGCTCGCCGAGGGCCTGCTGCCCTACCTGCCCGGCGACGCCCAGGACCGGCTCTTCGAGAGGGTCACCGCGCTCAGCGCGCCGGGCAGCCAGATCGCCGTCGAGGTGTTCGGCCTCAACTCGCGCGGCAACACGCAGCGGTGGCTGCGCATGCGGGAGCGGCTCGGCCTGGACGTCAACGTGCAGGCACTGACCTACCACGAGCCCGACCGTTCCGACGCCGTCGAGTGGCTGGCCGGACACGGCTGGGCGGTGGACGCGGTGAGCAACCGCGACGAGATGGCCCGGCTGGGCCGTCCGGTACCCGAAGACCTGGCCGACGAGGCCGTCAGCAGCACGCTGCTGCGCGCGCGCCTCGGCGCGCCACCCGACTGACCGTCAAGCACGTCAAGCACGTCAAGCAGAAGGAACACCCCATGAGCTCACTACGCAGCCACGACGACACCTGGGACATCAAGACCAGCGTCGGCTCCACCGCGGTGATGGTGGCCGCCGCCCGGGCCGTCGAGACCGAGCGGCCCGACGCGCTGATCCGTGACCCGTACGCCAAGCTGCTGGTCGGCAACTCCGGCGCGAACGTGCTCTGGGAGAAGATGCTCGACCCGGCCATCGTGGCCAGGGTCGAGGCGATCGACGCCGACTCGGCCGCCCACCTGCACCACATGCGCAGCTACCAGGCTGTGCGCACACACTTCTTCGATGCGTACTTCAACGACGCGGTGGCGGCCGGGATCCGGCAGGTGGTCATCCTGGCGTCGGGGCTGGATTCGCGCGCCTACCGGCTGGACTGGCCGGCCGGGACGACGGTCTACGAGATCGACCAGCCCCAGGTACTGGAGTTCAAGTCCACGACGCTGGCCGAGAACGGCGTCACGCCGTCGGCCGACCGCCGCGAGGTGGCCATCGACCTGCGGCAGGACTGGCCGGCCGCGCTGCGTGAGGCGGGCTTCGACCCGGGCGCGCCGACGGCGTGGCTGGCCGAGGGGCTGCTGATGTACCTGCCGGCCGACGCGCAGGACCGGCTGTTCGCCCAGATCAGCGAGCTCAGCGCGCCCGGCAGCCGGGTGTCCGCCGAAACCGCGCCCGCCCACGCCGAGGAGCGGCGCCAGCAGATGCGCGAGCGGTTCAAGAAGGTGGCCGACGAGATCGGCCTGGAGGAGACCATCGACGTCGGGGAACTGATGTACCGCGACGACGACCGCGCCCACGTCGCCGACTGGCTCAACGACCACGGCTGGCGCGCCCAATCGCAAGCCGCCGTCGATGAGATGCGCCGCCTGAACCGCTGGATCGAGGGCGTCCCGTTCGCCGACGACAAGGGCGCGTTCTCCGACTTCGTGACCGCGGAGCGCGTGTAGCGTCCCGGAACGGGGCGCCCGGGCGGGCGTTCCAGATCCTTCCTATTGCTCTCCCAACCGGATGGTTAGGATCGCGGGTATCACCGATGAGCGGCCCCGCGACCTGGCGGTGCCTTCGCTCAGGAAGGACAACGATGACCACCGAATCGGTTGCACCGAAGACACCCGCATCCACGAACGGGGGCCCGGCCGCCGCGCCGGTCGACGTCGCCGCGACGGTGGACCGGCTCCGCAGGACCTTCGCCACCGGGCGCACCCGCGACATCGAGTGGCGCAAGCGCCAGTTGCTGCAACTGCAGAAGCTGATGGAGGAGAACGAGGCCGCGCTGGCCGCCGCGCTCGCCGACGACCTGGACCGCAACCCGTTCGAGGCGTACATCGCCGACATCGCGACGACCGCGGGCGAGGCGAAGTTCGCGGCCAAGAACCTGCGGCGCTGGACGCGCCGCAAGCACGTGCTGCTCGAGTTGCCGCAGCTGCCGGGCCGCGGCTGGATCGAGTACGAGCCGTTCGGGACCGTGCTGATCATCGGCGCCTGGAACTACCCGTTCTACCTGACGCTGGGCCCGGCGGTCGGCGCGATCGCGGCGGGCAACGCCGTCATCCTCAAGCCGTCCGAGATGGCCCCCGCGTCCTCGCACCTGATGGCCGAGCTGGTGCCCCGCTACCTGGACCGCGACGCGATCGCGGTCGTCGAGGGCGACGGCTCGGTGAGTCAGGAGCTGATCGCGCAGGGCCTGGACCGGGTGATGTTCACCGGCGGCACCGAGATCGGCCGCAAGGTCTACGAGGGGGCCGCACCCCACCTGACCCCGGTCACCCTGGAGCTCGGCGGCAAGAGCCCGGTGATCGTGGCCGCCGACGCCGACATCGACGTCGCCGCCAAGCGGATCGCCTGGATGAAGCTGCTCAACGCCGGGCAGACGTGCGTCGCGCCCGACTATGTGCTGGCCGACGTGAAGATCCGCGACGAGCTGGTGGACAAGATCGGCGCGGCCATCACGAAGTTCCGGTCCCAGGACCGGGCCGGGATGCGGATCGTCAACCAGCGCCAGTTCGACCGGCTCAAGGGCTACCTGTCCGGCAAGGACGGCCGGATCACCGTCGGCGGCGACTGCGACGCCTCGACCCTGCGCATCCAGCCGACGGTGGTGGTCGACCCCGACCTGGACGGGCCGCTGATGTGCAACGAGATCTTCGGGCCGATCCTGCCGGTCGTCACCGCCCAGAACCTGGACGACGCAATACGTTTCGTCAACGCCCGGCCCAAGCCGCTGGCCGCCTACCTGTTCACCAAGTCGCGCGCGACCCGGGAGCGGGTGATCAAGGAGGTGCCGGCGGGCGGCATGCTGGTCAACCACCTGGCCTTCCAGGTGTCGACGGCCAAGCTGCCGTTCGGCGGGGTCGGCACGTCGGGGATGGGCGCCTACCACGGCCGCTTCGGGTTCGAGGAGTTCAGCCACCGCAAGTCGGTGCTGACCAAGCCCACCCGGCCCGACGTGTCGCGCTTCATCTACCCGCCCTACACCGAGCGGGCCTTCAAGATGGCGCGAAAGCTGTTCTGACACTGACGTTTTAGCCCCCCTTACCAACCCCTCGAAAGGAACCTGATGCCAGGAGTGCAGGATCGCGTCGTCGTCGTCACCGGAGCGGGCGGAGGCCTCGGGCGCGAGTACGCGCTCACCCTCGCCAAGGAGGGCGCCAGCGTCGTCGTCAACGACCTCGGCGGATCGCGCGACGGCACGGGTGCCGGCCACAACATGGCCGACCAGGTCGTCAACGAGATCCGCGAGGCGGGGGGCCGGGCGGCGGCCAACTACGACAGCGTCGCCGACCCCGCGGGCGCGGCCAACATCATCAAGACCGCGATCGACGAGTTCGGCGCCGTGCACGGGGTGGTGAGCAACGCGGGGATCCTGCGCGACGGCACGTTCCACAAGATGACGTTCGAGAACTGGGACGCCGTGCTCAAGGTGCACCTCTACGGCGGCTACAACGTGCTGCGTGCCGCATGGCCGCACTTCCGTGAGCAGAGCTACGGGCGCGTGGTCGTCGCCACCTCGACCAGCGGCCTGTTCGGCAACTTCGGCCAGACCAACTACGGCGCGGCCAAGCTCGGCCTGGTCGGCATGATCAACACGCTGGCCCAGGAAGGGGCCAAGTACAACATCCACACCAACGCGGTCGCCCCGATCGCGGCCACCCGCATGACCGAGGACATCATGCCCAAGGAGGTGCTGGAGAAGCTCACCCCGGAGTACGTGGCGCCGGTGGTGGCCTACCTGTGCACCGAGGAATGCGCCGACACCGCATCGGTTTTCATCGTCGGTGGCGGCAAGGTGCAGCGGGTGGCGCTGTTCGGCAACGAGGGCGCCAACTTCGAGAAGCCGCCGTCGGTGCAGGACATCGCCGCGCACTGGGGTGAGATCACCGACCTGTCCGCGGCGAAGAAGGCGGAATTCAAGCTGTAGGCCCAAGGCTATGAAAGCCTGTGTTGTCCAGCGCCTGTCGGGTCCGGCCGGTATCGCCTACACCGATATCGACGACCTCGCCGAGGATCGTGACCACGTCATCATCGACGTGCGGGCCGCCGGGGTGTGCTTTCCGGACCTGCTGCTGAGCAAGGGCGAATACCAGCTGAAGCTGCCGCCGCCGTTCGTGCCCGGCATGGAGGCCGCCGGGGTGGTGCACTCGGCGCCGCCGGGGTCGGGTTTCAAAGTGGGCGAACGGGTTTCGGCGTTCGGCATCCTGGGCGCCTACGCCGAGCAGGTCGCCGTCCCGGTGCCCAACGTGATCCGCAGCTCCGCCGAGCTCGACGACGCCGAGGCGGTGTCGCTGCTGGTGAACTACAACACCATGTACTTTGCGCTGGCCCGTCGGGCGGCGATGCGGCCGGGCGACACGGTGCTGGTGCTCGGCGCGGCCGGCGGGGTGGGGACGGCGGCGATCCAGGTGGCCCGGGCGATGGGCGCGAAGAAGGTGCTGGCCGTGTTGCACCGCACGGCGGCCACCGACTACGTCGCGTCGCTGGGCGCCGACCTGGTGCTGCCGCTGTCCGGTGACTGGGCCGCCGAGGTGCGCAAGTACACCGGCGGCCGGGGCGTGGACATCGTCGTGGACCCCATCGGCGGCCCGGCGTTCGACGACGCGGTGCGCGTGCTGGCCATCGACGGCAAGCTGCTGGTCATCGGGTTCGCCGCCGGCAGCATCCCCACCGTCAAGGTGAACCGGTTGCTGCTGCGCAACGTCAGCGTCGTGGGCGTGGCGTGGGGCGAGTACCTCAACAAGGTGCCCGGCTCGGCGGCGCTGTTCTCCTGGGGCCTGGGACAACTGGTCTCTCTGGGCCTGAAACCGCCTCCACCGCAACGGTATCCACTGTCGGAGGCGCAGGCGGCGCTGCAGTGCCTGGCCGACGGCGGGGTGCTGGGCAAGCTGGTGCTCGAGCCGTAGGCGGCGGGTCGCGACACCCCGCCACTGACACACCCAAACCGGGGTCGCCGTTGCCGTCGCCGACGGGCACGGTGGTGGCGGTGATCGGTGACGACCGGCCCGCATCATGGCCGGCTGACGATCGATCAGGGGCCGACCAGTCGCGATTGGCCCAATCGGGTCAGGCTTGACCCGGGCGGACCTTACAGGCGGTGTGAGCGGCGTCATACGGTGGCGTTACCCAGGGATACAGGGTTACCCAGGGATACAGGGGATTACCTAGCGGGAAGGACCGCCGCATGACCGAGATACTGACCCGCATGGAGCCGCTGCCCGGCGAAGTTCCGCTCGAAGACGAGGCATTGGCCGCTTACGAGAAGAAGTTCCGCGAGGACAACACCATCTGGGCCGAGCTTTTGCAGGAAAACCTCGACCGCCTTGGGCGCGGGTCGTTTTCGCTGCACTGGATGGACACGGAAAAGGCGAATTGGGGGGTGCGAGCGCGGCCGAGCTCGCGGGGATTGACCTACACCGACATCAACCGTCCGCCGGCCTACGGCACGCTGCCCGAGCACAATGCGACACGCAACTTCGCCCCGCGCGGCTCCGTGCGCGACCCCTACGCCGAGCAGATGCCGACGATCGACGCCTACGACATCCTGGACAAGAAGGAAGCCTGGGCAGACAACGTGATGACGCTGTATGAGGAGGCCAAGGCGCGGCAGTGGAACTCCACCAGCGACATCCCGTGGAGCGAGCTCGAACCGGTCAGCGAGGATCTGGAGAAGGCGGCGTGCCAGCTGGCCACCTCGCTCACCGAGGTCGAGTTCGTCGCCGGCGACTTCCCGTCCCGCTGGGTTTACCGCACCTCACCGGATTTCTTCGAAATCAAAAATTTCCTCGTGACGCAGATGATGGACGAAGCCCGTCACATGGAAGTGTTCCGCAAGCGCGCTCTCGCCGGGGGCGGCGGCTTGTTGCACGCCAGCCCGGCTTTGGAGTGGGCACTGAAGGCGATTCTCGAGTCGCCGACCCACACCCAGGGCACATTCCTGCTCAATGTCCTGGGCGAAGGGCTCGTTCTCACCATATTCCGGGCCGGCGAATTCCTGTCCAAGACCCATGTCGACAAGGAGATCTTCCGGCGCTGCATGCAAGACGAGGCCCGACACGTCTCCTACGGCACGCTGGAGCTGAAGAACTTCCTCGACTGCTCCACCGACAGGGACAAGGCGCTTTCGGATATGCACCGCTTCGCCGACCTTGGCGAGCAGATCATCCTCACCGCGCTGAGCAGTCCCGGACTGCTCGAGCCGCTAGCCGTTCTGATGGGTGGAGGAGTCGACAAGATCGACGACGGCATGGAGGGTGTGTCGTTCCTTTGGGGGACGATTGTCGAGGAGTACCTGCAGCGCTGTGATCGCGCTGGGTTCGACCGCCGCGACAAGGTGACGATCCCGTTGGAGATGCCGTGGACGGCGTGAGCACGAGTACCGACCTTCCCACCGTCGAATGGCTGACCAGGCTCGCGGAGACCAACATGGCAGACCTCGCCGAGTTTCGGAAGCTCGGCGAGGTCGACTGCCGGTTCGCCGTCAACATCTTCGACGGCGGCCCCGACGGGTCGGCGCTGATCGTCCAACTGCTTTTCGACGGTTTCGACGTCAGCGAGATCAAGGAAATCAGCGACACCGAACTGGATTCGATGGATTTTGTCATCGAGACCGACCGGGACTCGTGGCAGGAGATGGTGGACAGCATTCGCGCCGGACACGGCCGGCCGGACCTTGATCACACCCTCAACGCGCTGAGCATGGCGGCGACACCGATACGGGTCTGGTCGTCAGACCCGCTGGGCCGGGACTTGTTTTTCCGCAATAATCAGAGTTTGCAGCAATTCTTCAACAACTGTGCTCGGTTGTGAATCGCCCCATCAGGGAAGAGAAAAACTGATGAGCCGGACACGGCGAGGCAACTTCTATATCGATGACACGTGCATCGGGTGCGGAGCGTGCGAGCATGCGTGCCCGGGACGCGTCGATGCCATATCGAAGAAAGCCGACGATTTCCTGGGCCGATTCGTGATCGAACTCGACCAGTGCATTGACTGCGGGAAATGCATGCCGCTGTGCCCGGTCGACTGTATTCACGACGGCCGAGTCGAAGCGGGATTCGTGCCGGACAATGGCTACACGAAGATCGCCGAGCTGCACGAGTGGGCGGCCCGCAAGGACAGCTGAGTGCGTTGAAGGATTCAGGAAGCTGAGGTGCTATACCGTGGGTGTTTTCAAAGACAGCGACGAGGCGACGAAGTACATTGCCGGGATCTTCGAGAAGGCGGTCGCAGACGAATCGATCGGCGACCAACTCGCGGCGTCCGGTGTCGTGCTGCAACTCAACTGCTCCGACCCGGACATCCAGATCACGGTCGACATGCCCAACAAGAAGGTGTTCACCGGCAGTTGTGACCTTTCGCCCACCGTGGCGATGTCGATGACCTCCGACATGGCCAACCGGTTCTGGCAGGGCAAACTCAACCTCGCTGTCTCGCTGGCCAAGGGCCAGGTCCGCGCGAAAGGCCCGGTGCCGAAGATCCTCAAGCTCGTGCCTGTCGCCAAGAAGCTTTTCCCGCGCTACGAGGAGTTGTTGCGGGCCGAGGGGCGCACCGACTTGCTGGCTGTTTGACGTCGGCTTGGCGCCCCGGCGGACTCGAATCCTTACTGGGACCGGTCGGACTCGGAGAGATCATCGAGCAGTCGGAGCCGCCCGGCCATCGCGGCGGCGGCGATGCGATTGGTGACGCCGAGTTTGTGCAGCAACGCGGCCACCATCCGTTTGGTGGTGCGCTCCGAGACCATCATCCGGTGCGCGATATCGCCGGTCTCCATGCCCGTGGCAACCAACCGCCACAACTGGAGTTCCTGCGTGCTGAGACTGTCCAGCAACGCCGATCGCGGTTCGCGGGACTTCGCCAGCAGCGCATCGAGCAGCGCGCCGTCGATGACCCGCAAGCCTTCGGCGACGGTCCACAGCGGGCCGGCCAGTGCTTCGGGCCGCGCCGTCTTCGGCAGGAATCCGTCGGCGCCCGCGCGCAGCGCCTCCTCGGCGAGCTCGAGGTTGCCGGTCCCCGACAGCGCCACGATCCGGGTTGTGGGATGACGCGCCTTGATATGCCGGATCGCGGCTATCCCGCCGAGTGGGGGCATGGACAGGTCGATGATCGCGACGTCGGCGGCGCAGCGCGCCACCAGGTCGGCAGCCTCCTCGACGTAAGTGGTCTGCCCGCCCACCGTGAACAACTCGCCCCATTGGCGGTCGAGCAGCAAAGCCAGCCCTTGTGCGAAAAGCTCGTGGTCGTCGACGATTACAACGACGAACGGCTTGCCGGTCATTGCTGTGACGCTACCCCGGCCCTAATGTCGGCCCGGTGAGATCGGTCGATCGGCACCGTTGGACGGCAGAGGGACACGGCAGCGGCTACGGGCTGGCACGCACCGTCGTCGCCGTGCGGGTCGCGGTGGTGATCTCGATCGGCTTGCTGTTGCCGGTAGAGCCGGCAGGGGCGCGCGTGTATGTCGCGATCCTGATAGCGGCGGCGCTGGTCTATGCGGCGATCGTGTTCGTCCATCCGCAGTTGGAGGTGCGCCGCACTCGTTACCGTTGGCTGGTCACCGGCTTCGACTCGATGTTCACGCTGGTGTTCATCGCGCTGACCGGCGGGGTGCACAGCCCGGCGGTGTCGGTGCTGGTGCTGGTCGTGGTCGCCTCCGCGGCACGGCTGTCGCTTACCCAGACGCTGGTGTTGGGGGTGCTACTCGGCGCCGGGTACATCGCCGTCGCGCTATTGGCCTCCACCGACGGTGTCGCGCTCGCGCCGGTGCAGCAGAGTAGCTGGTGGGCGCTGTATCTGCTGTTCACGGCAATCATCACGGCGGGGTTGTCGTCCCTGGCCGAACGCGAACACCAATACAGCGTAAAGGCGATGGTGGAGGCCGAAGCCGAACACGCCGCCGCTGAAGAGGAACGTGACCTGCGCAGCCGGCTGTTGCAGTCCTACCAGTCGCAGCAGGACGGGCTACAGGTGCTGGTACACGAATTCCGCACCCCCATCGCCTCCTTGGAGGCGCTCATGGCCGCGCTCGCATCGGCGACGCCGATGCCGGAGTCTGACCGTGCCGCCAGTCTGCAGCTGGCCGGCCGCCACGTTCAGCACCTCGGCGACATGCTCGACGCCCTGTCCGACGTCGCGTTGAGCCGGCGCCCCGCCTTCTCGTCGGGCCGGGTCCGGCGCGTCGACATGGCCGGCCTGATCACCGAGGCAGCCGACGCCGCGGGCCTGGTTCCACCGCAGCTGCGGCTGACGGTGGGCGACGACGTGGGCGCGGTCGCGGTCAACGCCCAGGGACTGCGGCGGGTGCTGACCAACCTGCTGGAGAACGCTTCCCGGCATAGCCGTGATGCCCCCGTCGACGTGACGTGCGCGCAGACCGGCAACGACATCGTCATCGAGATCGCCGACCACGGACCGGGCATACCCGCTCAGAGTCTGGGCCAGCTGACGGCCAAATACGTCAGCATCGGTGACCGGCGCGGCACCGCCGGGCTGGGCCTGTGGATCGTGCAGCAGATCCTCGAGGCGATCGGCGGGCGGGTCGATTTCAGCGCGCGCGACGGCGGCGGGCTCGTGGCGACCGTTCGCGCTCCGATCGCGTGATTCGATCGGGCGGGGATTGGCCCGCGGAGGCCACTGATTGGCACGCGCGCAACTGGCACGGCGTTGCTGTGGTCGCCACCATGGAAGGAGCACGGCGTTTGCGCCCACAACAGTACCGAGAGGACGACAGAGCCCGCAGCGGTGTGGGTGCTGCTCAATGCGGCGTAGCCCGTGACGTGCATCACGCGAAATTGACCACTGGTCATTTTCGCACTACAACAAGGAAGTCACCATGACAAGAACGGCTTACGGCTCGCTAGCTGCGGGCGGACTTAACTGGGATAGCTTGCCGCTCAAGCTGTTCGCCGGGGGCAACGCGAAATTCTGGAATCCCGCCGACATCGACTTTTCCCGCGACCGCAAGGACTGGGAATCGCTATCAGAGAGCGAACGCGATCTCGCCGTGCGACTCTGCGCGGCGTTCCTCGCCGGCGAAGAGGCGGTCACACAGGACATCCAACCGTTCATGGGAGCGATGCGAGCCGAAGGCCGACTCGGCGACGAGATGTATTTGACCCAGTTCGCCTTTGAGGAGGCCAAGCACGCTCAGGGGTTCCGGTTATGGCTGGATGCCGTGGGGGTCACCGAGGACCTGCATGGTTATCACTCTCCGGCGTACCGGAAGATCTTCAACGAGGAGCTTTCGGAATCACTTGGCGATCTCGTCACGGATCCCTCACCGGCCGCCCAGATTCGCGCGGCCACGACCTACAACCACATCGTCGAGGGCATGCTGGCGCTGACCGGATATTTTGCCTGGCACAAGATCTGTGTGGACCACGGCATTCTTCCCGGTATGCAGGAGTTCATCGGACGCATCGGTGACGATGAGCGTCGCCACATGGCGTGGGGCACCTTCACCTGCCGGCGCCACATCGCCGCCGACGATGCCAACTGGTCGGTGTTCGAAGCACGCATGAACGAGCTGATCCCGTTGGGAGTGCAGCTGATCGAAGGACTCCTCACACCCTACGGTGACCACGTCCCGTTCGGGCTGACCGTCGACGAATTGACCTGTTATGCGACCGACAAGGGGATGCGCAGGTTGAGCACGATCGAGAGCGCGCGCGGGCGTCCGGTTGCTGACATCGATCTTGACTACACGCCGGTTCAGCTCGAAGACGACTTCGCCGCCGAAGACGAGAGGGCGCTGGCCGGCACTTCGGCCTAACCCGCTGGGTGCCACGTTGGCAAGCGCCGGCTGAGCTAGTTAGCGCGGCCGGACTGGGTCAACTTATTCATGCCCCGGTTCTGGAGATGAGCAGCGACATCCGCATCGGTGGTTGCGTGAGGGGTCCGGTCCGCTAAGCGCTTTGAGCGTCCTATACCGGCTTCAGGACGTCGGGTCTGGTTGGAAACGTCGCGAATTGTTGATCCCTACGAGACGAGGTTGAAATGGCTGTTTTTGCTGACGAGGACGAGGTTTACGCCTATCTGGGTGGGATTTTCCGGCGTGGGCTGGATAAGGAGGGGTTGGCTGACAAGCTGGCGGGTTCGGGGGTGGTGTTGCGGGTTCATTACACCGATCCGGATGCGGTGGTGACGGTGGATATGCCCAACAAGGTTGTCGAGACCGGTGCGTCGAGTACGGCGGTGCCCAATGTGGAGTTGTTCATGTCGGCGGACATGGGAAACAGGTTCTGGTTGGGGAAGGTGAACTTGACGGTGGCGATGGCCAAGGGCACGGTGCGGGCCAAGGGCCCGGTGGCCAAGCTGCTCAAGCTGATACCGCAGGCCAAGAATTTGTTTCCGGAGTATCGGCTGATGTTGGAGGCCGCGCAGCGTCAGGACCTCATCGATGCGTGAGCCGCAGCGCTGGACTGGTTTGCTGAGCGCGGTGGTGGCGCGGTGAAAGCAACGATGCAGGACGTTCAATTGGGTGTCGCCGGGATCGTCGGGCATGCGGCGACGGTGCATGGCGAGCGGGAGGTGTTCAGCGCGCGCGGTCCCGGCGACATTTCTCGGGTGACCTACCGCGAGTTGGCGGTTCGGGCGGCCCGGCTGGCCAACGCGTTGCGTCAGGTCGGTGTGCGCGGTGATGAGCGGGTCGCCACGCTGCAGTGGAGCAATCAGGAGCACCTCGACAGTTACGCCGCGGTGCCGTCGATGGGTGCGGTGCTGCACACGTTGAATCTGCGGTTGCCGCCGCAGCAGTTGGCGTGGATCGCCAACGATGCCGACGACCGGGTGGTCATCGTCGACGACACGGTGCTGGGCGTGCTGGCGGCGGCGCTGCCGACGATGGCCTCGGTGCACACGGTGCTGGTCACCGGTGAGGGTGACCTGTCGCCTCTGGACGGTTGCGGGAAAACCTTGCTGCGCTACGAGGAGGTGGTGGCGGGCCAGCCGGAGACCTTCGACTGGCCCGGTGTTGACGAGCGCTCCGCCGCGGCGATGTGCTACACGAGCGGGACCACCGGTCACCCGAAAGGAGTGGTCTACAGCCATCGCTCGACGTGGCTGCATTCGCAGGCCGCCTGCACGGCGAACGCGTTGGGTATCGGCCATGACGACACGGTGCTGGCCATTGTGCCGATGTTTCACGCCAACGCCTGGGGGCTGCCCCATGCGGCGATGATGGCCGGCGCGCAACTGGTGTTGCCGGACCGCTTCTTGCAGGCCGCGCCGCTGGTGGAGATGATCGAGGCGACGCGCCCGACGATGTCGGGTGCGGTGCCGACCATTTGGACCGACATCCTGCACTACCTGCGCGACAATCCCGGCCATGACCTGAGTTCGCTGAAGTTGGTGGCGTGCGGGGGATCTGCGGTGCCGCGGTCGTTGATGAGCGCGTTTGACGAGTTGGGCATCCGGATCGTGCAGGCGTGGGGCATGACAGAAACGTCACCGCTGGCCTCGGTGGCCCTGCCGCGCCACACCGACCCCGCCGATACCGCGCAGCGACTGCGGGCGACACAGGGTCGGGTGGTGGCCGGCGTGCAAGCCCGCATCGTTGACGACACGGGCGCCGAACAACCCTGGGACGGTGAGTCGGTCGGGGAGATCCAGGTGCGCGGGCCGTGGATCACCGAACGCTACTACGGCCAGGACGTGGCCGCGGTCGCCGCCGACGGGTGGCTGCCGACCGGTGACGTCGGCACGATCTCCGAGGATGCGTTCATCACGTTGACCGACCGGGCCAAGGATGTGATCAAGTCCGGCGGTGAATGGATTTCCTCGGTGGAACTGGAAAACGAATTGGCCGCTCACCCCGGGGTGCGCGCCGCGGCGGTCATCTCCGTGCCCGACCCCAAATGGCAGGAACGGCCGCTGGCGGTGATCGTGCGTCACGCCGGGCACACCGCGACAGCCGCGCAACTGGCGGACTTTCTGCGCGACCGGGTGGCCAAGTGGTGGCTGCCGGAGCGGTGGACGTTCGTCCCCGAGGTCCCGTTGACCTCGACCGGCAAGTTCGACAAGAAGACGCTCCGCCGGCAGCACGCGGACGGCGCGTTCGTCATCGAGACCCTCGGTTGATCTTGTCCCGTCGATAAACCAGGAGCACCACCCAGTGCAAGGAGTGAAACGGTGAAGACACGCGCAGCGATTCTGTGGGATCTGGGCCAGAAATGGGAGGTCGAGGAGGTTGAGCTGGATCCCCCCGGTCCCGACGAGGTGCTGGTCCGGCTGACCGCGACCGGGTTGTGTCATTCCGATGAACACCTGGTCACCGGCGACCTGCCGATACCGCTGCCGGTGGTGGGCGGACACGAAGGTGCCGGCACCGTGGCCGCGGTCGGGCCCGGCGTCGACGACGTCGACGAGGGCGATTCGGTCATTTTGACGTTCCTGCCCGCGTGCGGACGCTGCTCGTATTGTGCGCGCGGCATGGGCAACCTGTGCGAGATGGGTGCGGCGATCATGATGGGCCCCCAGATCGACGGCACGTATCGCTTCCACGCCCGCGGCCAGGACATCGGTCAGATGTGTTTGTTGGGAACGTTTTCCGAGTACACCGTGGTGCCCAAAGCCTCACTGGTGAAAATCGACGCCGGAACCCCGCTGGACAAGGCAGCCTTGATCGGGTGCGGTGTCACGACGGGGTACGGGTCGGCGGTGCGCACCGGGGAGGTGCGCGCCGGGGACACCGTGGTCGTGGTGGGGGCGGGCGGTATCGGCATGAACGCCATCCAGGGCGCGCGCATCGCCGGAGCGTTGACGATCGTCGCGGTCGACCCGGTCGCGTTCAAACGCGAGCAAGCCGCCCGCTTCGGCGCGACGCACACCGCCGCCACGATCGATCAGGCGTGGGCGTTGGTCAGCGATCTCACCCGAGGCAAACTCGCCGACGTCTGCGTGTTGACCACCGACGTGGCCGAGGCGTCCTACATCGGCGAGGCGCTGTCATTGGTGGGCAAGCGGGGCCGGGTCGTGGTGACCGCGATCGGGCACCCCGACGACGCCTCGATGTCGGGATCGCTGCTGGAACTGACGTTGTACGAAAAGCAGATTCGCGGCGCGTTGTACGGGTCGTCCAACGCCGCCCACGACATCCCACGGCTGGTCGAACTCTACAACGCCGGGCAACTCAAACTCGACGAGCTGATCACCCGGGAATACAGCCTCGATCAGATCAACGAGGGATACGACGACATGAGATCAGGCCGCAACATCCGAGGACTCATCAGGTTCTGATGACTGGCACGACAGGGTTGGGTCAGACGTCTGTGCAGATACCGTACCGGCACCGGAGGGGTGGACACTGCGGGTCGGGGGCGTTGCGTGATCTCACCGAGTGGGCTCGACTCGGTTGGGGGCCTGAAGTACCAACCGAGGGTTTGGTTTTCGCTCTCGGCGGCGCCCTGGATTTTGTCTATGTGCGTTGCGCCCGGCTACGGCCCCAAGTCTATTTGGTGGGGCGCGGAGGCGGGCTGGAAGAGGACTACCTGACCCGTATCGGCGCCGGGTTCCGTGTGCGCTGCACTGACGACCCGGAAGTCGGCTGGGCGTGGGTGACCGGTGAAATCGACTCCGGCCGACCGGTCATGGTGTGGGCCGACATCGCCGAACTGCCCTACCTTCGGGTGCGGTTGAGCATGAGTCGCCACGACATCGTGATCATCGGTTACGACGACGATCAGCAACTGGCCCATGTTGTCGACAACGACCGGGACACCATCCAGAGCGTTCCGTATGAGAACCTGCGACGCGCCCGGTCCTCGACGGGATTCCCGGTACCGACCCGCCACACCACTTACCTGATCGACTGGCCACACAACGTTCCGGGGCTGGCCGCGGTCGCCGGGCCCGCGCTGGCGGCGAGTGCGGGGTTGATGGGCGGCGTCGGCGCCGGGCCGCCGCCCCTCATCGTCGAGGATGCCGACCTGACCGGAGCCGGTGTCGCGGGTGTACAGCTCTTTGCCGACGATCTGCGTAGCTGGCCTGAGCTTTTCGATGATGACGCCCTCACCGCGGCACTCCTCGGGCTCGGGGCATTCATCGAGAAGGCCGGCACCGGAGGCGGACTATTTCGCGTCCTACAAGCCCAGGGCTGCCAACATATCGCCGACTCCCTGGGCGACGAGGCCGCCGCTGCGGCAGCCGGGGCGGCGCGCGACGCCGCGAACCTGTGGAGCACTGTTGCCGCCAAAGCCGTGGATGCCGCCGCACCGCTGCAGGATCGCTGTATCGCGGTCGCCGAACTGGCCGCGGGGCTTCCCGACGCCGAACACCGTCTGGCTGGCGCCCTGGACTGCGCCGCGCGATCGGTGACAACCCACCGAACACCACCATGTAGATGACGAAAGGCCTTCTGTGACGCACACATCGACCGAGCCCGATCCAAGCTTTCTGGACACCACGGAGTTCCTGGACTGGCGCCACGACAACGTTCAGCGCTTCACCCGGGCGGCGGTCGGCGACAGCCGCGATCCGGTGCCGAGGGCTCAGCGCCTTTTCCTCGCCGTCCGCGACAACATCTGGTACGACCCCTACAGTGTCGATGACGATCCCGGCCACTACCGAGCCAGCTACGTCGCCACCGCTGCCCGCGCCTACTGCGTCCCCAAGGCGGTCCTGCTCACCGCGGCGGCCCGCGCCGCGGGTATACCAGCCCGACTGGGTTTCGCCGATGTGCGCAACCACCTACAAACCGCCACGCTGCGAGCCCGGATGGGCGGCACCGACCTGTTCGTCTACCACGGCTACAGCGAACTGTTCGTCAACGACCGCTGGGTCAAGGCGACACCGGCGTTCAACGCCGAACTATGCGCCCGATTCGGTGTGCCTCCAATCGACTTCGACGGCGAACACGACGCCCTCCTGCACGCCTTCGACAGCGAAGGCCACCAGCACATGGAATACCTTCATGACCGCGGCTGGTACCACGACCTGCCCTTCACCGAAATCATCACAGAACTCCGGCAACGTTACGGCCCGCTACTGCAAACCCACCCCACCGAGCGTGACGCCTTCGCAAAATAAGCTCTACCGGGGCGGCTTACACGCCGCGATAATTTATGTCCCAGTTCAGACCTGGCCAGGCCCAGAAGGGGTCCCGACGCGGCGTAGCCGGCGAGGCTGACCGGGACCAGAATGTGGCTTCCCCACCGCGGCAGCAGCCGGATACACAGCGCCGTCGCGACCAGAGCACCCAGTGGCGCACCCAACAGCGCATTGCCGAGCGCACCGTCGGAGAGTCTCCTCAATTCGCTTTTCACGTGCGGGATGTGGGCCACCCACGACGAAAATACAAGGGCATGCGCCGCGAACACCGCGGTGACACAAATCTGCGCCCGGGCGATCGACTTTGCGACTGTCACCGTTCTTCCGTCAGGCTGTGGCACACTGCGCCGTCCTCTCCATGCTGTGGAGGCAGCCGAGAAATGCGCCTCGATCGATTGCAGGTGCGATCGCTGCCCGCATGGGTCGCCGCAGGTTTGGCGACGATCCGGAGCTCGATCACCCTCTGGTCGCCCGGCGGAGCGATTGAGTATGACTGAAACCGGCGCTGCGAAAGGCCTTTACTTGATCACTGGGACACAATGTGTTGTCTCATAACGAGTTCGAGTCCGTGGCGCGTTCTGATGATGCCAGGCGCCGGTCGATCCGGGCGTCGAGACTGGCGGAACCGGCTCCGACGCACACGAGAAAAAGCAACATGCCGGCTAGCAGCCACTCCGACGAATAAAACAAGTTACTCAGGAAGCTCCACACGCTCGCATACTTTTCCGCCAGACCGGGGCCGATATCCGTCAATAAGGCGCCGACCATGTCCAGCGCCAAAAGAAGAGACATCGCTCGCGTCGCCAGCCCGAGCATCAGTGCTACGCCACCAACAAGTTCGATGATTGCCACGGCAGGGGCAGCCACCGGCGCACCCGGAATTCCAAGGCCATTGAACATCGCGGTGAACTTGCCGAGGTCCCCGAGCTTTCCCACTGCCCCGCTGAAAAACATGAAACCAATGCTGAGCCGCAGGAATAAATTGGCCAGCCAGTCGAACTTATGGAGTGAATCAGCAAGCCGGCCATAAGCCGAGTGATAGCGGGCGGGCGATCGACGGATCATGAGGTAGCTCCTGCGGTCGGTAGGTCGGGGCAGTCGGCGGTTTTGGTCGAATGTACTTCTGACCATCGCAGCGCGTTCCATTGCGTTCGAGGCGAGGGCTCGCACGCTGTTGATCTGGCTGAAGTCGGTGGCGAGGAAATCGGCCTGCTCGCCGGCGCTGCGAATCGTTGTCACTGCACAGTCGCCACACGTCTAGTCGCGGCCGCTGACCAGCGCGCGCGCATCGCCGAACAACTCGCCGCGGACCGCCTGTCCGATACTACGTGTGCTGCCCGTGACGAGAGTTGTGTGACGGAGGAAATCCTCAGACATGCTGGGCTCCTTATGAATTAAATTCGCCCAAGGCGATGGTGACGAGTGGGGCCGGCCCCGCACCGGCACACGAGCAAGTGCGTGTTCTCATTCTCGTGCTTGGGCGATCGCGAGGGTGTCGATGTATTGGCGGAATCGGGCGATCCTGCCGTCGTTGACGTTCCAGATGTGGGCGTAGCCGGCGTCGGCGTGTTTTGCGGTTGTTTTGTGGGTGCAGGTGAAGCGGCCCAGGGAGACCACGGTGGCTCCGTCGGCGATGAATTCGGTGGGGGACAGGGTGAAGCTGGCCCATTCGGCGACTAGCGGGATGAGCATTCCCTCGGCGACGTGTTGGGGTCCGCGATCCTTGATGGCGAAGTCGAGCATGGTGATCCATTCGATGTCGTCGGTCATCAGGTTCATCGCTCGGTCGATGTCGCCGGCACTGAGCGCGGCGTAGAAGTCCTGGACGGTCTCGGTTGGGGTGGGCATGTGGAGTCTCCTGCGAGTTGGGTTGGTGCGCACTTGGTTTCGGGTGGTCGGTTCTGTTCAGAAGGTGCTTATGACCATCCCATGATCGTGAGTCGTCTTTTTTCGCGGTTCATTTGGAGTGGTTCGCGGCGGCGAGCAGTATCTCGGTGACGCGGTCGGGGTGGGTCAGCATGGGCAGGTGGTCGGCATCGACCGCGTGGATGGTTGCGTTCATCCGGGTAGCGACGAAGTGTTGGGTTTCTGCGGCGATCATGCGGTCGTTTTCGGCGATGAGGAACCAGCTCGGGCGGTCTTTCCAGGCGGGCCGTGGAGCGGGTGCGGTGATGCACAGTGGCGAGAGGGGTCGCTGGACTGCGGCGAGCATGGCGTGTTGTTCTGAGGTGGCGTCTTGCGCGAATGCTGCTGCGAAAGCGCCGTGCGGCAACCAAATTAGGCCGTGACTATCTGGCTCCAGGGCGGGGGCGAGACGATGGGCAGGGGCGCGGTGAAACAGGCTGGCTACTGTTTCACCTTCGTCGGGTGCGATCGCGGCGACGTAGACTAAAGCCGTCACCGAATCGGTATTGGCCGCTCCGATAACCGCGCCGGCGTAAGCGTGACCGCCCAGAACGGTTGGCCCTTGGATGCGCTCGAGAACTCGGTTGAGCGCTGCGGTGTCCTCGCTGAACGATGTCAGTGGTAGTGGTGCTGCGATGACGTTGTGGCCGCGCTGCTGTAGCTGATGGATGACTGGCGCCCAGCTGGAGCTGTCTGCCCACGCCGCGTGGACCAAGACGAAGGTTGTGTCGGTTGTCATCGGGATTTCGCTCCGAAGGTGGTGGTCATGAGTTTGTTGATGTGGGTGGCGATTTCGTCGAGTTCTTCTTCCAGCGCGAAGTGGCCGGTTTCTAGCAGGACTACTTCGGCGTCGGGCACGTCGTTGCGGTAGGCGTGGGCGCCGGCTGGGATGAAGAACGGGTCATTGGCGCCCCAGATCGCCAGCAGTGCTGGCTGGCGGCGGCGCAGCCACGCCTGCCATTGTGGGTAGCGGGGCGGGTTGTGTTGGTAGTCCCACAGCAGGGCCTTCATGTAGACGGCGCGGCCGGGACGATCCAGCACGAGCTGGTCGGCCAGTGCCTGTTCGGGGTCGATGTGTTCGGGGTCGCGGGCACCGGCCTGCCACTGATGTTGAGTGCCGGCCAGGCTGACGAACCAGTCGACGGTGGCCTCGCCGGCATCTTTGTCGGCCCACCACTGTGCTAACGCGGCGACGCCTGGTCCGAAACCGTCGGTGTAGGCGTTGCCGCTTTGGGTGATGATGGCGCGGACCCGCTCGTCGTGGTCGAGGGCGATACGGAATCCGACCGGTGCACCGAAGTCGAACATGTAGACGGCGTACTCGCTGATGCCGAGCGCGTCGATGGTGGCGCCGGTGACCGCTGCGAGGTTGTCGAAGGTGGGCTCACCGGGCAACGGGTCGGAAGAACCGAAGCCGGGGTAGTCGATCGCCACAACATGCCAGTGGGTGGACATCTGCTCGATGAGCCGCACATACGCTCGGGTGCTCGACGGATATCCGGGTAACAGCACCAGGGTCGGTCGTGATCGATCACCGGACTCGCGAACAAAGACCCCCAGACCGTCGACATCGATCCTCTTATGCCTGATGACACCCATCGCAACTCTCGCTCTCTGTCAACTCTGTGTAACCGGTGAAAAGACCTGTTAAAGGTTACGCATGCGCTTGTTAACCTGTCAACATGTAGCTGAGCGGTTACCAGTGCTGCGGTGATCCGCGGGGGAGGTGAGGCTGATGGAGCCGCTCGATGTCATCGTCGGCCTCGCAGGAGACCCGGCCCTGGAACTGCTGAACAGCCGGGCCACGCCTTACCCGGGTGCAGAGCCGATCGAATTGATCGCAGACGGGGCCAGTTATTTACTATGGCTCTTGCGCACAGGACTGATCGACCAAGAAGACCTCGCAGTGCTCCAAGATCTGTTCAGTGCCGATCAACTCGACGCTGCCGCCGCGGATGCGCGCACTCTTCGCGAGACGTTACGGCCGCTTCTGTTGGCTTGGACCGGCGAAAAGCCGGTGCCGTTCCCAGTTGATGTGATTGACGAGCTGAATGCGCTGCTGGCGCAGGATCGGCGCTACACCCAGCTCAACCCCGACAATGACACGCTCGCGCTGCATGAGCGGCGGTACTGGGAACGGCCCACACAGCTTTTGACCGTGTCCGCACAAGCCTGGGCGCACCTGCTCGCCGAAGGCGACCCGACCCTGATTCGGCAATGCCCTGGCTGCACCGTGATTTTCTACGACCGCACCAAAGCCCACCGCCGACGCTGGTGTTCTATGGCACTCTGCGGCAACCGCGCCAAAGTGCGACGCCACCGAACATCCGCCGGCTGAGAGACGAACCAGGAAACCTGAATCATCGACGTCGGCGGGCCGATCGTCACCTGTGGATTAGGTGAGATGCTGGCCGCCATCGACTTTGAGCGTCACACCGGTCACAAATGTGTTGGTCATCGCGAAAAGCGCGGCGTCGGCCACATCCTCGGCTGTCCCTATTCGGTGCGCCAAGTTGGTGCGGCTGACGTTCTCGAAGTGGTCGCGCTTGCCCTGCTCGTCCAGCGAATCCCACGCGCCGGAGTCAATGACACCCGGAGAGATCGCGTTGACCCGGATCGGTGCAACCTCGACCGCCAGCGAGCGCGTCAAAAAGTCGACCGCACCGTCGGTGATGGACACCCCGAGAAAACCGACGTTGATTTTGAACGCGGGAAACCCCCAAAAAAGGACGAACGACCCGCCCCGATTGATCTGTGCTGCGAAATATTTCGTCAGCATCAGCGGACCAATCACCTTCGTGTCAAAGGATTTCAGCAGACTCGCGCGCTCCAATTCATCGAGTCTTCCCCGTGCGCGGGCCGAGACCGCCGACACGACATGGTCAACAGGACCCAATCGTTGCGCAAGTGCCGCAATCGACGAATCGGCGGTAACGTCAACCACCTCGGCATCAATGCCCGTGTCGTGGTAGGCGGCTGCCAATCGGGCCTTATCGCGGCCGGCGACAACGACTCGAGCGCCCTGGGATCGGGCTAAAATCGTGACAGCACGCGCAATTCCATTCCCTTGTCCGACCACAACAACGGTCTTACCTTGCAACGCTTCGCCCATTGCCTAGATCCTCGGTTCTGCTGCGCCGTGTCGCTTGCGGTGTGTTGTGTTGTTGAGGAAGTCATCGACGAGCTGGCGATCTCGCCGGTAGCCGTGGCCAACGCCAAGTGGCCCGTGCTCGACGATCATGGGAACCCGTGAAGGAGCAGGATCGTCGGCGTGTGGGCGGGCCCGGCGTCCCCGTCGACATCGATCCTGCTGTGGTTGATGGCACCCAGCGCACCCGCACTCCCTGTACACCACTGTAACCGGTGAAAACACGCTTTAATAGTTATGCACTGGCCTGTCGACTGTCAACACCTGACCGAGGGCTGGGAAAATAATTCGGTCGATCAGCGGGGCAGGTGAGGCGCGCCAACTCAAACTTGGGCGGATGCTCGACACCGTGCCCGGGCGGCTCACCTTGGCTCCTCGGTCAGCGCCACAGCTGGTTGTCTCCGGCCCCGGCTGCCCCTACCATCACCGGCTACACCACCAAGGCCTGATCACCATCACCGGACCCGCCGACGCCCGCACCGACAGCACCGGGCGGCCACTGCGCCCGGGCTCACTGGCCCATCCCCCCCGTCCACGCCCAACGATGGTGGTGCGACCCCTTCCAGCCCCAGCCACCACCACCGGACAACTAGACCTGTCGACGGCGCATCGCAACCGAAAAGATTTGCCGGACAAGGGAACCGTAGCCGGCTACGGCGAGGGGTGCGGCGTCCCGGTCAGGATGGTGTCGAGCGCGCTGGCGACGGTGAGGAATTCGACACCGCCGGCGAGCGTGCCCAGGCCCACATCGGCGGCGATGGGCTGGCCGATCGCGTTGGCGAGGCCCTGGAGCGGCTGGCCGTTGATCGCCTGCGTGATCCCGTTGAGGAACAGGTTGGCGTCGTAGGACGGCAGCGTGACGACCAGGGCCGTCGCGATGTCGGCGGTCGGCAGCAGCGTCGCGTAGGCGGTCGAGACGTCGGAGGCGAGGGCGTTGGCGAATCCGGTGTTGGCGTTTTCGAGGCCCGAGATCGCGCCGTCGAGCGCCGACGTCAGCGAGATGCCCGTCGGCACGGCCGGCGGTGCGCCGCCCAGGCTCGCCAGCGCCGGCGCCGACAGGCTCAGCGACGGCAGCCCCTGCGCGCTCAAATCGCTTCCGGCGGCCAGGATTCCCTGGTAGGCGCCGCTGAGCAGGTCGGGGCCCAGGGCCAGGGTGGCGTTGAGCGGCGGTAACACCCCGAACGGCGTGGTGACGTTGGCGTAGCCGGTCGAGTAGCCGTAGTTGGGGTCGCCGTAGCCCCAGTTGACCAGATACCTCAAATCCGGCTGCAGCAGGTCGGCCAGCGGGTTGCCGATGCCCGGGATCAAGCGCAGCGGGTCCAGCAGCGGCAGGTTGTGGGTGGGGATCATGTAGTAGGTGGAGCCGCCGTCGTAGCCCGGCGACACCGGGAGAGTGATGGCCTGCGAGATCTGGGTCGCCGGGATCGTCAGGTACGTGCCGTGCACGAACGCGATGCCCGCGAAGGCGTTGAGGTCGGCCAGGATGTCGATCGGGTACTGCGGGAAGTCGGCGAAGCCGTCGTATTCCAGCGTGTAGTTGTAGATCGAGTACCCGGTGTTCGAGGCCATCCCGCCATAGAAGGGGATGCCGAGACTGGGCAGGTCGAGGCCGGGGAAGCGGGCGAGCATGCCGCCGTTGGGGGTCATCTCGTTGCCGACGAGCACGAAGCTCACGTCCGACGTCGGCACGTGGGCGGCAACGAGATTCGGCAGCTCCAGCGCGGCCAGGATGGCGCCCTGCGAGTAGCCGAAGACGGTGACGGGCTGGGTCGGCGCATTGGGCCCGGTGAGCGCGTTGTTGAGGATCGTCAGGCCCCGGTCCACCGAGATGTTCAGGGTCAGGTCCTTGATCCCGGTGATCGGGTACAGGCCCTCGGGGGTGAACAGGCCCTGGATGTTGCTCGTGGTGAAGTTGCGGGAGACGTAGTTGCCGTACGCGGTGGCGATGTACTTGGCGTCGGGGATCGGCACGCCGCTGGCGCCCAGGATCAGCGCGGTCTGCACCGGTGTGGTGCTGGTGGCCAGCGCCGTGGTGCCCGCCGTGCCGGACGCGCCGAGGGCAGTGGCCGCCGCGGATTCGGTTGCCGCGTAGGCGGTTGCGGCGCCGGTCAGCGCCCGGGCGAACGCGTCGTGGAAACTCTGCGCCTGCCGCAGCAGCGCCTGGTATTCCTGGGCGTACGCGTTGAACAGGTTCGCGGTGGCCGCCGACACCTCGTCGGCGGCCGCGGCCTGCAGGCCGGTCGTCGCGCCCGCCGCGCCGGCGTTGGCTGCCCCGATCGCCGACCCGATTCCGGAGACGTCGGCGACCGCCGTCGCGATCGCCTGCGGCTGGGCGAAGACAAACGGCATCGGGTCACCCTATCTGCGGTCGGACGGTGTCGAGGCGGTTTTGTTTGCCGCTCAAAGCTTTTCGGTGCGGGCCGGTCAGTAGGGGCCCGGGTTCGGTACGCCCAGCAGAATCGTCTGCAGGGCATTCTCGAAGTTGATGAGCTCGAAGCCGCCGGCCAGCGTGACCAGTCCGGTGTCGGCGGCGATCGGGTCGCCGATCGCGTTGACCAGGCCCATCGGGTTGCCGTTGATGGCTTGCGTGATCCCGTTGAGGAACAGGTTGAGGTCGTAGGACGGCAGCGACACCACCACGGCCGTGGCGATGTCGGCCGTCGGGAGCAGGGTGGCGTAGGCGGTGGAGAAGTCGGTGGTGAAGCCCCCGACGATGGCGTTGTTGGCGTTCTCGATGCCGCCGATGAGGTTGGTGAGCGTGGCCGGGATGGAGGACACGCTGGGCAGCGCCAGCGCGGTCGTCCCCGACGACCCGCCCCCGGCCAGCGTGCCCGCGATGTCCGGCACCGACAGGTTGGGCAGCGCCATCGCGGGCAGCGACGTGGGCAGCATGGCCGAGATGTCGGCCCCGAACGCGGCCATGCCCTGCTGGGCGCCGCTGACCAGCAGCGGCCCCAGGGAGGTGGTCGCGCTCAGCGGCGGCAGGAACCCGAACGGGGTCTGCACGTTGGCCAGGCCCGTCGAGTAGCCGTACTCGGGGTTGCCGTAGCCCCAGTTGATCAGGTAGCGCAGGTCGGGCTGGACCAGGTCGGCCAGCGGGTTGCCGATCACGGGGATCGCGCGCAGCGGGTCCAGCAGCGGCAGGTTCTGGGTGGGGATCATGACGTAGTTGGTCAGGCTGCTGCCGCCGGGGGTGTTCAGCTGCGCGGAGCCCGGCAGCAGGAAGCCCGAGGCGATCTGCGAGGTCGACAGGGTCGGGTAGGTGCCGTGGATGAAGACGATGCCGGCCAGCGCGTTGAGGTCGGCGAGGAAGTCGATCGGGTACTGCGGGAAGTCGGCGAACCCGTCGTATTCCAGCGAGTAGATGGTGGTGTTGAACAGGTCGCTGGGCGTCGAGTTGCCGAACGTGATCCCCAGGCTCGGCAGGCTCAGGTCGGGGAAGCGGGCGAGCAGTCCGCCGTTGGGGGCGCTCGGGTCCCCCAGCAGGGTGAAGTTGAGCTGGCTGGACGTGTAGCCCATGTCGTGCAGGATCGGCATCGCCATCGACGCGAGGGTCGAACTCTGCGAGTACCCCAGAATCGACAAGGCGCTGTTGGTGTGAGAAACGGGGAGTGCCGCTTTGATGGCGTTATCCAACTGGGTGATGCCGCGGGCCAGTGAGATGTTCAGCGTTAGGTCCTTGACCCCGGTGAACGGATACAACCCCTCAGGCGTGGACACGGCCTGGTTGACGCCGCTGGTGAATTCGGTCAGGTAACGGCTAGTCACGTTGTTCATGTAGGTCAGCGACGGGGTCGCCGTGCCGCTGCCGGTCATGATCAACTGGGCGATGACGTTGGTGGGCGTCGGAGTGTACGGCGTGCCGAACGACGAGGTGGTGGACGCCGCGGAGCCGAGGCCCAGCATGCCGGCGACGCTGGCCTCGGCCTGCGCGTAGGTGGTGCTCGCGCCGCTCAGCGCCGCCACGAACTGGTCGTGGTACGCGGTCGCCTGCGCCAGCATCGCCTGGTACTCCTGGCCGAAGGAGCCGAAAAGCGCTGCGGTGGCCGCGGACACCTCGTCCTCGGCCGCCGCGACCAGCCCGGTCGTCGGGGCCGCGGCCGCGGAGCGGGCCTGCTCGATCGCCGAACCGATTCCCGCCGCGTCGGACGCGGCCGTCGCCATCAACTGGGGCTGCACAAGCATGCTCGTCATCGGGCGTTCCCTTCACGACCAGGATTCTTGAGTTGGCCAGCGCATCAGCAGGCAGGGTCATCCTAGAGCCGCGAGCGTCTCTTCGTGCGACTTTTGCACAGAGATTTTTCCGGCCGCGCGGCCGGCGGCGAGAACCGTTGCGGCCCCGATGTTCTGGTGGGTCAGGTGAACAGCGCGGCGCGCAGCCGGTCGACGTCGGCCGCGGTGAGGCCCGCGTCGCGCAGGTACGCCTGCAGCGACCCGAACTCGCCGTCGATGGTCTGCCACGCGGCGGCCAGGTACTCCTCCCGCACGCCCAGCACCCCGTCGGACAGCCGGGCCTCGGCGAAGGTCTCCACCTCCGGGGTCACCTCCGCCTCGGCGCGCTGCCGGATCATCTCGGAGATCTCGGCCCGAAGCTGCGGCACGGCGTCGTTGCTGCGCAGGAAGTCCGCGACGACGACGTCGCGGTCGACGCCGGCCGCCTCCAGCACCGTCGCCACCACGAAGCCGGTGCGGTCCTTGCCCGCGAAGCAGTGCGTGAGCACCGTACGGCCGGCGGCCAGCAGCGTCACGACGCGGCGCACCGCGCGCTGCGCCCCGTTGCGCGTGGGGAACTGCCGGTACTCGTCGATCATGTAGCGGGCCGCGGCCTCGTCGACCGACAGGCCCTCCTCGCGCTGCAGCAGTTGCTGGAAGGCGTGCTCGTGCGGCGCCTGCCCGGCGTCGCCGTTGGCGGGGTCGTCGGCCCCCTTATCTCCAACGTCCGGGACCGGCAGCAGGTGGATGTCGACGCCGTCGGGCACCCGGCCCGGGCCGCGGCGGGCGACCTCGCGCGCCGAACGCAGGTCGGCGACGTCGGTGATCCCCAGCCGGCTCAGCGTGGCGCGGCCCTGCTCGTCGAGGCGGCTCAGCTCGCCGGACCGGAACACCCGCCCGGGACTTAGCGCCGGCACGGCGTCGGAGACGTCGCGAAAGTTCCACGCCCCCGACAGTTCCCGGGGCGCTTCAGCCACGCGACGTGACCGCCGCGGCCAGCGGGGACTTGGCTGCGCCGAGTTCGGCGCGCGCGATGGTCCGCATGTGCACCTCGTCGGGCCCGTCGAAGAGGCGCATGGCGCGGTGCCAGCCGTACGACCGGGCCAGCACCGTGTCCTCGCTGACCCCGGCGGCCCCGTGCACCTGGATCGCGCGGTCGATGACGTTGCAGGCCACCTGCGGCGCCACCGCCTTGATCTGGGAGACCAGCGTGTGCGCGGCCTTGTTGCCGTGCTGGTCGATGGTCCACGCCGCCTTGTGGCACAACAGCCGGGCCTGGTCGATCTCGTTGCGGGACTTGGCGATTGCCTCGCGCACCACGCCCTGCTCGGCCAGCGGGCGGCCGAACGCCACCCGGTTCTGTACCCGGTCGACCATGAGGGCCAGCGCCCGCTCGGCGCCGCCGAGCGCCCGCATGCAGTGGTGGATGCGGCCCGGACCCAGCCGGGCCTGGGCGATCGCGAAGCCGCCGCCCTCCTCGCCGAGCAGGTTGGTGACCGGCACGCGGACGTTGTCGTAGACGACCTCGCAGTGCCCGGGCTGGTCCTGGTAGCCGAACACCGTCGTCGAGCGGACCACCGTCACCCCCGGCGTGTCGATCGGCACCAGCACCATCGACTGCTGCTGGTGGCTGGCCGCGTCGGGGTTGGTGCGGCCCATGACGATCAGGACCTTGCAGCGCGGGTCCGACGCCCCCGAGGTCCACCACTTGCGGCCGTTGATGACGTAGTCGCCGCCGTCGCGCACGATCGAGGTCTGGATGTTGCGGGCGTCGCTGCTGGCCACCGCCGGCTCGGTCATCGAGAAGGCGCTGCGGATCTTGCCGGCCAGCAACGGCTCCAGCCACTGCTTGCGCTGCTCCTCGGTGGCGAACAGGTGCAGGGTCTCCATGTTGCCGGTGTCGGGTGCCGCGCAGTTGAGCGCCTCGGGTGCGAGTTCCAGGCTCCAGCCGGTGATCTCGGCCAGCGGGGCGTACTCCAGGTTGGTCAGGCCGGACTCGGCCGGCAGGAACAGGTTCCACAGGCCGCGCTCCCTGGCCCTGGTCTTCAGCTCCTCGACCACCGGCGGGACGGTGTGGTCGTCGGGACCGGCCTGGAGACGGTATGCGTCGTAGGCGGCCTCGGCTTCGAAGACGTGCTCGGTCATGAAGTCGGACAGCCGCTGGTGGTAGTCGCTTGCTTTGGCCGACATCGCGAAGTCCATGCCTGTCACGATAGGGCACCTCAATCTCGCGGTGGAAAATGACAGCTGTGACCGACGCTCTCCCCCCGTTTCCCCCGTTCACCCCCGAGACGGCGATGCAGAAGGTGCAGGCCGCCGAGGACGCCTGGAACACCTGCGACCCCGAGCGCGTCAGCCGCGCCTACACACCGGACTCGCGGTGGCGCAACCGCGGCGACTACGTCGTCGGCCGCGACGAGATCGTGGCATTCCTGACGCGCAAGTGGCAGCGCGAGCTCGACTACTCGCTGCGCAAGAGCCTGTGGGACTTCCACGACAACCGCATCGCGGTCCGTTACCAGTACGAATGCCGCGACCGCGACGGCCAGTGGTACCGCAGCTACGGCAACGAACTGTGGGAGTTCGCGCCGTCCGGGCTGATGGCGCGCCGCGAGACCAGCATCAACGACGTGCCGATCGCCGAATCCGAGCGGCGCTACTTCGGGCCGCGCCCGGCCGCCGAACACGGCCGGGACATCCCGATGTGGTGACGGTGCCGCCGGCCGACACCCGTTGTCGCAACACAACGCCGTCTTGTGGCCCCACAACCCCGCGACAGCTACTGAATCGCCGCCGGGCGGGGAAGTATCGACCCGGACAGCCGATCGGTTGCCGGGGATGCCTCCCCGGGTGATCACGGGTCGGTGGTGCATGCGGCGCGCGTTATGGTAGCCAAACGCGCGGCCGAGCCGGCGTCATAGCCATCGGTGGAACCGTCCATCGGCAGAAAGCACGGGAAAGTAGATGTACGCGTCATGACAGATTCGCAGGCAGCGCCGGTCACGGTCGGTGTGGTCGCCGAGTCCGGGGCCGGCGAGCGCAGGGTCGCACTGGTCCCCAAGGCGGTCGCGCCGCTGGTGAAAAGCGGTGTCAACGTCGTCGTCGAATCCGGCGCCGGCGAGAAGGCACTGCTTCCCGATGCCCTCTACACCGAGGCCGGGGCGAGCATCGGCGACGCGTGGGGCGCCGACGTCGTGGTCAAGGTGGCCCCGCCGACCGCCGCCGAGGTGGGCAGGCTGCGCAGCGGCCAGACGCTGATCGGCTTCCTGGCGCCCCGCAACGCCGACAACGCGATCGGCGCGCTGAAGAGCGCCGGGGTGGCCGCCTACGCGCTGGAGGCCATCCCGCGCATCTCGCGTGCCCAGGCGATGGACGCGCTGTCCTCGCAGGCCAACGTGTCCGGCTACAAGGCGGTGCTGGTGGCGGCCTGGGAGTCGACGCGGTTCTTCCCGATGCTGACCACGGCGGCGGGCACCGTGAAGCCGGCCACCGTGCTGGTGCTCGGCGTCGGGGTGGCCGGGCTGCAGGCCCTGGCCACCGCCAAGCGGCTGGGTGCGCGCACCACCGGCTACGACGTGCGGCCCGAGGTCGCCGACCAGGTGCGCTCGGTGGGCGCCCAGTGGCTCGACCTCGGCATCGACGCCGCCGGGGAGGGCGGGTACGCCCGCGAGCTCACCGAGGAGGAACGCGCCCAGCAGCAGAAGGCCCTCGAAAAGGCCATCACCGGCTTCGACGTGGTCATCACGACCGCCCTGGTCCCGGGCCGGCCCGCGCCGCGGCTGGTGACCGCCGCGGCCGTGCAGGGCATGAAACCCGGCAGCGTCGTGGTGGACCTGGCCGGGGAGACCGGCGGCAACTGCGAGCTGACCGAGCCGGGGCAGACCGTCGTCCGCCACGACGTCACCATCGCCGCGCCGCTGAACCTGCCGGCCACCATGCCCGAGCACGCCAGCGAGCTGTACAGCAAGAACATCACCGCGCTGCTGGACCTGCTCGTCAAAGACGGCAAGCTGGCCCCCGACTTCGGCGACGAGATCGTCGCGGCGGCCTGCGTGACCTGCACCGGAGAGGACTCCTGATGTACGACGAGCTGTTGCAGAACCTGGCGATCCTGGTGTTGTCCGGGTTCGTCGGGTTCGCGGTGATCTCCAAGGTCCCCAACACCCTGCACACCCCGCTGATGTCGGGGACCAACGCCATCCACGGGATCGTGGTGCTGGGCGCGCTGGTGGTGTTCGGCAACGTCGAGCACCCGTCGATCGCCCTGCAGATCATCCTCTTCGTGGCGGTGGTGTTCGGGACGCTGAACGTCATCGGCGGCTTCATCGTCACCGACCGGATGCTGGGCATGTTCAAGGGCAAGAAAGCCAAGCCCGCGAAAATTGAGGAGCCTGCGGGCAGATGAACTACCTGATCTCCGTCCTTTACCTCGTCTCGTTCTCGCTGTTCATCTACGGCTTGATGGGCCTGACCGGCCCCAAGACCGCGGTGCGCGGCAACCTGATCGCGGCGGTCGGCATGACCCTCGCGGTGGCGGCGACGCTGGTCATGATCCGCAACACCACCCAGTGGCCGCTGATCATCGCCGGCCTGGTCGTCGGTGTGGTGCTCGGTGTGCCGCCGGCGCGGCTGACCAAGATGACCGCCATGCCGCAGCTGGTGGCGTTCTTCAACGGCGTCGGTGGCGGCACGGTCGCGCTGATCGCGCTGTCGGAGTTCATGGAGACGAGCGGTTTCTCGGCCTTCCAGCACGGCGAGTCCCCGACCGCGCACATCGTGGTCGCCTCGCTGTTCGCGGCGATCATCGGCTCGATCTCGTTCTGGGGCTCGGTCATCGCGTTCGGCAAGCTGCAGGAGATCATCTCCGGCAAGCCGATCGGCCTGGGCAGGGCCCAGCAGCCGATGAACCTGCTGCTGCTGGCGGCGGCCGTGGCCGCCGCGGTGGTCATCGGCCTGCACGCCCATCCCGGCAGCGGCGGCGTGCCGCTGTGGTGGATGATCGGGCTGCTGGCCGCCGCGGGTGTGCTGGGCCTGATGGTGGTGCTGCCCATCGGCGGCGCCGACATGCCGGTGGTCATCTCCCTGCTGAACGCGATGACCGGCCTGTCGGCCGCCGCGGCGGGGCTGGCGCTGAACAACACCGCGATGATCGTGGCCGGCATGATCGTCGGCGCGTCCGGTTCGATCCTGACCAACCTGATGGCCAAGGCGATGAACCGCTCCATTCCCGCGATCGTGGCGGGCGGGTTCGGCGGCGGCGGCGTGGCCCCCAGCGGCGACGGCGGTGGCGACAAGCAAGTCAGGGCCACCTCGGCCGCCGACGCGGCGATCCAGATGGCCTACGCCAACCAGGTGATCGTGGTCCCGGGTTACGGCCTGGCCGTGGCGCAGGCCCAGCACGCGGTCAAGGACATGGCGTCGCTGCTGGAAGCCAAGGGGGTGACGGTCAAGTACGCCATCCACCCGGTGGCCGGCCGCATGCCCGGGCACATGAACGTGCTGCTGGCCGAGGCCGAGGTCGACTACGACGCGATGAAGGACATGGACGACATCAACGACGAGTTCGCCCGGACCGACGTCGCGATCGTCATCGGCGCCAACGACGTGACCAACCCGGCGGCCCGCAACGAGAAGTCCAGCCCGATCTACGGCATGCCCATCCTCAACGTGGACAAGGCCAGGTCGGTGATCGTGCTGAAGCGGTCGATGAACTCCGGCTTCGCGGGCATCGACAACCCGCTGTTCTACGGCGAGGGAACGACCATGCTGTTCGGCGACGCGAAGAAGTCGGTGACCGCGGTCGCCGAGGAGCTCAAGGCGCTGTAAAAGCGCTGCTGGACGGTCCGGGTAGGGCTAGACCCGGGCTAGTTCCCCAGGGGCGGCGCCCCGCCGTGGTGCAGGAAAATTTGGCTCGAGTCACCCTGGAATCTGCCGGGCG
>NZ_VMQU01000200.1 GCF_007714205.1 Mycobacterium helveticum
GCATCGGGGTGGTGGCGGCGTGATCCAGGTAGACCATGACGCGCCCCACGTTACCCGGCCCCTCAGCGACCCCGAACTCAGCAGCGGGCCGCGGCGTCAGGCCACCAGCAGGTGGTCGTCACCCTGACGGCGGGACGCTCCCGCGGCCACCGCGGACTGGCAGCGGCCGGCCAGGTCCCGCCGATCGGCTCCCGGCAGCTGCAGCGCTTCGACCTGCGCCCGCGCCAGCGTGCGGCGCACCGTGAGCAGCCGGCGGATCGACCGCGGCAGCGTCTCGTCACCGACGAAGGCCGGCACCGTCGACACGCTGCCGTCGGCGTGATGATAGGTCAGCCGCAGCGGCTGCACCGGGCGGCCGGCGTCGATGGCGGCCTGGAACATCGCCGGGTAGAACGACCCGCGGCCCCGGTGCGCTCCCCTGGCCCGCCCGCACCAGGTGGTGCCCTCGGGGAAGGCCACGACCGTCTGACCCCCCCGCAGCCGCCCGGCGACGGCGTCCACCACCGCGGGCAGGCGCCGCAGGCTGGACCGCTCGATCGGGATGACCTTCAGGATGCGGGCCACCACCCCCGTCCCGCGCCCGGTGAACATGTCGGCGCGGGCCACGAACGACCCGGGCAACACCGACCCGATGGCGAAGACGTCCAGCCACGACACGTGGGAGCTGACCACCAGAACCCCGCGCAGGTTGCGGATCGGGTTGCCCGACACCGTGATCCGCACGCCGAAACAGCGCAGCACCAACCGGCAGTAGAGGCGCTGGACGCGGGTCCGGCCCGGCACGGGCACCGCCAGCAGCGGCAGCCCCGGCGCCAGCAGCAGTGCCAGCGTGCAGCGCAGCGCCACCCGCAGCGTCACCCGCACCCGGGATTCGTCGTCGGCGTTGCCCGGGCAGACACAGCCGACGTCGCACTTGTTGTGCGGCAGCCAGGCGTGGCCGGTGACGGGGTTCACCGCAGGCCGCCGGCGGGGCCGGAGGTGAGCCGGGAGGCCGCCGAGACCGACCGCAGTCTGCGCAGGTAACGGGTGTCGGCGCGCCGCTTGTCCAGCAGGACGCAGAAGTCCCCGACGCCGAAGGCCGGATCGTGGGCGGGCTCCCCGCAGCCCCGGGCGCCCAGCCGCAGATAGCCGCGCAGCAGGGCGGGAACCGACGGCCGGGCCGGCGCGGGGATGTCGTCGATGGCCCTGCCGTCGACGACCACCGGCCGGCGCGGATGCACCCGGTACTGCGCCGGGGCGGCATGCCGGCTCAGGATGAAGTCGCGGACACCGCGCAGCCGGCTGCCCGGCACCTCGTCGCCGGACTCGCCGCCGATCGGCACCGACACGCATCCGGTGACGAAGTCGTAGCCGCAGCGGTCCAGGTACGCGAGGATGCCGGCCCACATCAACAGCACCACGGCGCCGTTGCGGTGGCCGTCGCGCACCACGGCGCGACCCATCTCCACCAGCGACGGCCGCAGCGGGTCGAAGGCGCGCAGGTCGAACTCCGTCTCGGTGTAGAGCCCGCCGGCCGCGATCGCGCCCGCCGGCGCCAGCATCCGGTAGCAACCCACCAGCTCGCCGCTGTCGTCGTCGCGAACCAGCAGGTGGTCGCAGAACTCGTCGAACCGGTCGACGTCGCGCCGTTCGTAACCACTGGCCGGCAGGGCGAAGCCGGGGGTGCTGCTGAGCACGTCGTACCGGAGCCGCTGCGCGGCCGCGATCATGCCGGGATCGGTGGACAGCAGCAGGGAGTAGCGCGGACCGGCCGGTTTGTCGCCGGGCAATTTGTCGCCGGGTATGTCGCTGGGTATGAGGACCGAAGCAATGCTCATGTCACGACCGTGTCGCAACCGTTCGGCGAGTCGGCATCGCCGCGCTGACGTGTCGGTGCACGTCAGATGACGAAATGCACGCGCGCGGGGGCGCCGGGGCCCGGCCGCGGTTAACCTGACGCCGACAGGGGTAGGCCGGTTCACGTAGCCGTCACCGACCGTTCGGATAGGACGTGAGCACCATGTGCGGTAACTCACAGCAGGCGCGATGACCGCGGCGGCGCGGCGGTGGTGTTTCGCCGACCAGCTGGGCCCGCACTTTCTGGACCGGTCCGACCAGCCGGTGCTGCTCGTCGAGTCCCGGGCGGTGTTCGAACGGCGCCGCTTCCACCGGCGCAAGGCCCACCTGGTGCTGTCCGCGCTGCGGCACCGCGCCGCCGAACTCGGCGATCAGGCCACGTTCCTGCGGACCCGCACGTACGGCGAGGCGCTGGACCGGGTCGCCGGCCCGGTCAGCGTCTGCCGGCCGACCTCGTGGGCGGCCGATCGGTTCGTGCGGTCGCGGCCCGGGATCGAGGTGCTGCCGGCCCGCGGCTTCTGCACGAGCCGGGCCGAGTTCGGCGAGTGGGCCGGGCGGCGCCGGACCCTGCGGCTGGAGGACTTCTACCGCGACGCGCGCCGCCGGTTCGACATCCTGATGGACGGCGACGGGCCCGCCGGGGGCCGGTGGAACTTCGACGCCGACAACCGCGAGCCGGCACCCCGGAACGCCGGCACGCTGGGTGTGCCCGAGCCCTGGCGACCCGAGGAGGACGACATCGACGCGCAGGTGCGCGCCGACCTGGACCGCTGGGAGCGCGACGGGTCGGTGTCCTTCGTCGGCCGGGACGGCTTGCGCGAATTCCCCGTCACCGCAACCGAAGTGCAGGCCGCGCTGCGGGTGTTCCTGCGGAAGCGGTTGGCGCACTTCGGCCCGCACGAGGACGCCATGCTCAGCGGGGACCGCGTCATGGCGCACAGCCTGCTGTCGGCGCCCATGAACCTGGGCCTGCTGGACCCCCTGGACTGCGCCCACGCCGCCGAGGCGGCCTACCGCGCCGGGCACGCGCCGCTCGGCAGCGTCGAGGGCTACATCCGCCAGCTGATCGGCTGGCGCGACTACGTCTGGCACGTCTACTGGCACTTCGGGCCCGACTACCGGCGCCGCAACGCGCTCGGGGCGCGCACCCGGCTGCCGGAGTGGTTCGCGAACCTGGACGCCGACGCGGTGGGCGCCCGCTGCCTGCGCGACGTGCTCGCGCAGGTCCGCGACCACGGCTGGGTGCACCACATCCCGCGGCTGATGGTGTTGTCCAACTACGCGCTGCAGCGCGGCTGGCAGCCCGACGCGCTCGCCGACTGGTTCCACCGGTGCTTCGTCGACGGCTACGACTGGGTTATGGTCGCCAACGTCGTGGGCATGTCCCAGCACGCCGACGGCGGGCTGATGGCGACCAAGCCCTACGCCGCGGGCGGCGCGTACATCAACCGCATGAGCGACTACTGCGGCGGCTGCCGCTACCGCCCCGGCGAACGGACGGGCGAGCGCGCCTGCCCGTTCACCGCCGGGTACTGGTGGTTCTTGAGCCGCAACGAGCGCCACCTCGCCGGCAACCGGCGCATGAACCGGCCGCTGGCCGGGCTACGACGGCTCGGTGACCTGGATGAGGTCGTCTCCCAGCAGCGCCGGCTCGGGCGGTCGGCCCCGTGACGGGCGGCGCCATCATGCTCACCGCCGACCGGGTGGTCGCGGCGCCGCCCGCGGCGGTGTGGGCGCTGCTGGTCGACCTCGACGCGTGGCCGCAGTGGGGTCCGACGATCCGGCGGGCCCGGCTCGACGAGCCCCACACCGAGCTGGGGTTGCGCGCGACCGGCACGGTGCAGACCTCGCTGCTGGTCGCGGTGCCGTTCGTCGTCACCGAATTCGACCCGGGCCGGCACTGGGCCTGGAAGGTGGCCGGGGTGCCGGCGACGCACCACCGGGTCGACCCCGTGGGCGACGGGGCGCGGGTGAGCATCGCGGTGCCGTGGTGGTCGGCGCCCTACCTGACGGTGTGCTCGGTCGCCGTGCGCCGCATCCAGAAGATGCTCACCGGCTAAAAGGCGCGGGCAGACGCGAAACCTCAGCCCTTGCGGGCCTTGATCGCCTCCGTCAGCTGCGGTGCCACCTTGAACAGGTCGCCGACGATCCCGTAGTCGGCGATCTCGAAGATGGGCGCCTCTTCGTCCTTGTTGACGGCCACGATCGTCTTCGACGTCTGCATGCCGGCACGGTGCTGGATCGCCCCGGAGATGCCCAGCGCGATGTAGAGCTGCGGGGACACCGTCTTGCCGGTCTGGCCGACCTGGAACTGGCCCGGGTAGTAACCGGAGTCCACCGCGGCGCGCGACGCCCCGACGGCCGCACCGAGGGCGTCGGCGAGTTCCTCGACCACGCTGAAGTTCTCGGCGCTGCCGACGCCGCGGCCCCCGGAGACCACGATGGTGGCCTCGGTCAGCTCCGGGCGGTCACCGGCGACCGCGGGCTCGCGGGCGGTGATCCTGGTGGCGTTCTCGGCGGCCGCCGGCACCTCCACGCTGACCTGCTCGCCGGCCCCGGCCTGCGGCTGCGCCTCGATCGCGCCGGCGCGCACCGTGATCACCGGGGTGTCGCCGTTGGCCTGCGCCTCGACGGTGAACGCGCCACCGAAGATGGAGTGGATGGCCTTGTTGCCCTCCTTGACCTCGACCACGTCGACCAGCAGCCCCGATCCGATCCGGGCGGCGAGCCGGCCCGCGATCTCCTTGCCGTCGGCGCTGGCGGACAGCAACACGGCGGCCGGGGTGGCCGATTCGGCCAGCGACGCCAGCACGTCGACGTACGGGGTGACCAGGTAGTTGTCGGCGACGTCGGACTCGGCGACATAGATCTTGGCGGCGCCGGCCTCCTTGAGCCCGTCGACCAGCGGCGCGGCCGTGCCGGGCTTGCCGATGACGACGGCGGCCGGCTCGCCCAACGCCCGGGCGGCAGTGATCAGTTCGGCGGTGACCTTCTTCAACGCGCCGTCGGCGTGCTCGACGAGCACCAGTACTTCAGCCATGGGTTGTTCGCTCTTCTCGTGTCTGGGCTTCTCGTGTGTCCGGGCTTCTCGTGTGTCCGGGCTTCTCGTGTGTCCGGGCTTCTCGTGTGTCCGGGCTTCTCGTGCTAGATGATCTTCTGGGCGACCAGGTACTGGGCGATCTGGTTGCCGCCCTCACCCTCGTCGGTGACCTTCTCACCCGCGGTCTTGGGCGGCTTCGGCGTCGACGACAGCACGGTCGACCCGGCGCTGGCCAGCCCGACCTCGTCGGGCTCGACCCCGATGTCGGCCAGGGTCAGCACCGTGACTTCTTTCTTCTTGGCGGCCATGATGCCCTTGAACGACGGGAAGCGGGGTTCGTTGATCTTCTCGGCCACGCTCACCACCGCGGGCAACGTCGCCTCGAGCGCGAAGACACCCTCGTCGGTCTCGCGCTCGCCGATGACCTTGCCGTCCTCGATGGACAATTTGCGCAGGTGAGTGAGCTGCGGCAGGCCCAGGTACTCGGCGATGATAGCCGGCACCGCGCCGCCGCCGCCGTCGGTGGCCTCGTTGCCCGCGATGACCAGCTCGGTGCCCTCGATGGTGCCCAGCGCGCGAGCCAGCGCCCACGCGGTCTGCACCACGCAGGAGCCGTGCATGCCCTCGTCCTTGAGATGGACGGCCTTGTCGGCGCCCATCGACAGGGCCTTGCGGATCGCCTCGGCGGCGCGCTCGGGACCGGCGGTCAGCACCGTCACCGACCCCTCGACGCCGTCCGCGGACTCCTTCTCCCGGATCTGCAGCGCCTCTTCCACGGCCTTCTCGTTGATCTCGTCCAGCACCGCGTCGGCGGCCTCGCGGTCCAGCGTGTAGTCGCCGTCGGTCAGCTTGCGCTCCGACCAGGTGTCTGGGACCTGCTTGATCAGGACCACGATGTTCGTCATGAGTGTGGTTCGTCCTCCTCGAAGGGGTCCCGCAGCGCCCGGCTGCGCGACCTCGGTACGCGATTCGCAACGCACGGACCTGTTACTACCCGGTAACTGTGTGCGCTCTGCCTTCACACCATAGCGGGTAGTCGTGCGCGTTCTTGCAGCCTGCCCGCCCTCCGAAAGCCGGGGCGCCCGCTTCCCGGTTCGCGAATCAGACACTTCGCGTTAGCCTGCCTATGCCATGAACGCCATGACAATAAAACACAGATGAC
>NZ_VMQU01000201.1 GCF_007714205.1 Mycobacterium helveticum
CCGCGGCGATCGCGGCCTGCACCGGCGCCGCGCCGCGCCACGCGGGCAGCAGCGAGAAGTGCAGGTTGACCCAGCCGTGCGTGGGCACCGCGAGCAGGCTCTCACGCAGCAGCGCGCCGTAGGCCACCACGGGGCAACATTCCGGCGCCAACTCGGCCAGCTCGGCCACGAACTCCGCGGAGTTGGGCCGCGCCGGTCGCAGCACCGGGACGCCCCGGTCGAGCGCCTCGCGGGCCACCGGCGACGGCTCGAGCTTGCCGCGCCGGCCGGACACCGCGTCGGGCCGGGTCAGCACGGCGACCACCTCGTGCCGGGGCGAGTCGAGGAGGCGGCGCAGCGCGGGCAGCGCGGGTTCGGGGGTGCCGGCGAAGACGAGACGCACGCGCACAGTGTAGGGAAGGACGAGCCGACGCTTCACGAGCGCGCGTAGACTATTTCCAATGCATACTGTTTTTAGCGGTGATGGTCAATCGGTGTGACCACACTGCGGTACCGGCGACGACGAGGTCGAGTACGCACGCGGCCCGTTCCTCCCTACGGGTCGACGTCGACGTCCAGGTGAGCCTCGGGTTCCCCGCCGGCGGCGGTGAACGCCGTCAGGGCCCGCACCAGGCCGTGGCGCTCGGGGGGCGGCATCTTCTCCACGATGGCGGCGATCTCGGCGCGCCGGTAGGCGGTGACCCGGCGGACGACATCGCGCCCACGCTTGGTCAGTGCGGCCAGCAGTTCGCGCCTGGACGTCGGGTGCGGCAGCCGGTCGATCAGCCCCGCGGCGACGAGCCGGTCGACCATCCGGCCGGTGGCCGATGGTTGGACGCCCAGCAGGCCGGCCAGCGTGGCCAGGTTGACCGGGCCCCGGTTGGACAGGATCACCAGGGTCCGGAACTGCGAAATGGTGATCGCCTCGTCGACTCGCCCGATCGAGCGGGCCGATATGGCCACCAGGAGGCGCGAAGCCGTCAGCAACGCATCGGTGATCACATCCGGTGAGTCTTCGGCGGCCGTCGTGTCGTCTGTTGCCATCCTGCCACCCTCTTCCGACTGTTCCTACGGGCCGCCGCGGACTGAAGGAATAGAAGTGTAACAGCCTCCTACTTTCGTTCCCACACATTGTTTCCCCGTCGAACTATTATCACCTGAATGGTTTGCCGTCAGCCGATACGCAGCGGGTCGATCTGGACCCGCACCGGCTCGTGGGTTTGCCGGGCACTGAGCACACCGACGCCGCGCCGCAGGCTGGCCGCCAGCTGCAGGCCCTGCTCGCGGGGGACCCGCACCAGCATCCTGGTCACCGGCACGCCGGCGGCGGTACCCGCGGGGCGGCGCGCACCGGGCGGCAGCTCGACCGGGCCGAGCAAATCGGCGCCCTCGGGCAGGCGGGCCTCGTCGAGCAACGCGGCGACCGCCCCGGGGGCCCCGTCGATCGCGGCCATGTGCACGCTGGGCGGCAACCCGACTTCGGTCCTGGCCGTCAGCTCGGCCTCGGCGTGGCCGACCGGATCCCACCGAATCAACGACTGGACCGTCGGGATGGCCGACTCGGCGACCACCGCCACCACACCGCCGTCGCCGCGGGCGCGCACCAGCGCGGCGGCGGTCATCCAGCGCCACAGGGCGTCCTCGGCGGCGCGCAGGTCTTGGCGGCCCAGCAACGCCCAGGTGTCCAGCAGCAGCGCCGCCCCGTACCCGCCGGAGGCGACGGGTTCGGCGCCCGGCGTGGCCACGACCAGGGCCGGGCCGGCGGCCACCGCCGCCACGATCGCGTCGCCGGCCGAGGTGATGACGGGCGTTCCGGCGAAGGCGCGGCCGAGTTCCTCGGCGGTGCGCCGCGCACCGACCACCACCGCGCGCACCGACGCCGAGCCGCACCGGGCGCACCGCAGCGCGGGCTCGGCGCGGCCGCACCAGCGGCACACGGCGGTCGGACCGGCCCGCTGCCATGGCTCGCCCGGTGGGTCCCCCGGTGACTCGGCCAGGGACAGGGGCCCGGTGCAGTGCCGGCACCGGGCGATGGCGCGGCAGCGGCCACAGGCCAGCGAGGGGACATAACCCCGCCGCGGCACCTGCACCAGCACCGGCGCGCCGGCCTGCAGCGACGAGCGGGCGGCGCGCAGCGCGACCGACGGGATGCGCGCGGTGCGGGCCGCGGGATCGCGCTCGTCCTGGTAGCCGCTGTCGTCGAGGGCCACCACCCGCGGGGTGCGGGCACGCACCACCGGCCGCGCCGCCACGACGTCGTGCGCCCAGCCGCTGCGCACCAGCGCATGGGCTTCGGCCGTGCGGGCGTAGCCGCCGATCAGCGCCGCGCAGCGCGCCTGGTGCGCCCGCAACATCGCCACCTCGCGGGCGTGCGGGTAGGGCGCCCGCGGCTCGGCCAGGCTGTCGTCGGCGTCGGCCCACACCATGACCAGGCCCAGGTCGCTCAGCGGGGCGAACACCGCGCTGCGGGTGCCGATCACCAGCCGCGCGGTGCCCCGCAACGCCGCCAGCCACCGCCGGTACCGGGCGGCCGGCCCCAGGCCCGCCGACAGTGCCACCACGCTGCCCTCGTCGATCAGCGCCGTCGCGGCCGCCCACAGCGCGTCGAGGTCGCGCTGGTCGGGAACGATCGCCAGCACCGCCCGGCCCGCGCGGACGGCCTGTGCGGCGGCCTCGGCGAACCGGTCCGCCCACGCCTCCCCCGGGAGCGCCTGCCAGACCGCGCGGGCGGCCCGCGCCTCGGCCACGGCAGCCAAAAACTGCCCGCCGCGCCCGTAGGCGTCCCAGCCCGACGGGTCGACCGGCGCCGGCGCCGCGGGGACGGCCTCGGTCTTGCGCGCTTCCCGTTCCACCCGCGCGTGGCGCGCAGGCACCGCCAGCCGCAACACGTCCGGACGGGTCCCGGCGTAGCGGGCGGCCACCGCGTCGACCAGACGGCGGATCTCGGGGGTGAGCACCGGTTCGGCCGAGACCACCCGATCCAGCCAGCCGAGCTTGCCCGCGTGATCGGTGTCGTTGCGGCGCTCCAGCACGAACCCGTCGACCAGCCGCCCGTGGAACCGCACCCGCACCCGCACCCCGGGCTGGGCGTCGTCGGACTGCTCGGCCGACACCAGGTAGTCGAACTCGCGATCCAGGTGCGGCACCGACAACATCGGCAGCACCCGGGCGATCGGCTCCACCTGCAGTGGCGTGCGCGCGCTCGGGGTCACGGGCCGCTCACACCCTGAGAAACGTTGCTAGTCAGCGCGTTCGGCCGGCCAGTCGACAACCGCGGCGTCGCCGCCCCAGCTGTCGGCGGCCTCCTCGCGGCCGAAGAAGAACCCGGCGGTGAGCAAGATCTCCGCCGCGGCGTACAACCACCAGATCGGCACCGCCAAAGACTCGTTGTGCAGCACGAACCGGCCGATCCCGATCATCGAGTCGGACGCCGCAAAACACAGCGCCCCCACCGCGGCCCAGATCGTGGGCAGCCGCGCGAACTGCGCCGTGCACACCATCGCGGTCAGGACGACGATGTAGACCGTCACCGGCAGCGTCAGGTCGTCGCGGCTCAGATTGGGCCAGAACCAGGCCAGCAGCACCAGCGTCGACAGGCAGACCAGAACGGCGACGGCGATGCGCGGCGGCGTGGGCCGCGCCGTGCGCGCCAGCGGCAGCAGCGCGGCCAAAAAGCACAAGTGCGCCAACATGAATGCCCCCAGGCCCGCCACGAAGGACAGCGTCCACCACGGGATCGCCAGCAGCCAGTCACCGGCGGCCGACAACAGCAGCGCCGGCATCAGCCACCGCCGCTCCCGCACGAGGGGATGCCCGACCGCCGCCAGGGTCAGCAGCAATGCCATCAGCGCCTTGAACGGCGGCTGCATGACCCAGTGGCCGGTCAGCTCGATGCCCGGCGGCGAACGCAACGCGAGCACCGTCAGGTAGACGCCGTAGGCAACGCCGGCCCAGCCCGCCACCACCCATCCGCCGGACACCAGACGAGGTGCGTACGGTACCTCCATGCCCAGCTTCGACATCACAGCCGACGAAAGACCAGCAATCGACCCCATCTTGCAGAAGGTACTGGATGCGGTTCCGTTCCGGCTATCAACCGAGGATGGCGTCGACGCGGCGCGGCAGCGGTTCCGCGACCTGCCGCGCCGGCAGGTGCACCCGGAGCTGCGGGTCGAGGACCGGACGATCCCGGGGCCGGCGGGCCCCATCGGCCTCCGGATCTACTGGCCGACAGCCGAAACCGGCGACGCAACCCGGCCGGTCGTGATGTTCTTCCACGGCGGCGGTTTCGTCGTGGGCGATCTGGACACCCACGACGGCACGGCACGCCAGCACGCGGTCGGCGCCGACGCGATCGTGGTGTCCGTCGACTACCGGCTGGCGCCCGAGCACCCCTACCCCGCCGCCGTCGAAGACGCCTGGGCCGCAACGCTGTGGGTCGCCGAGCACGGCGCCGAAATAGGCGGGGAGGCCGGCGCCGACGGACAGCGGATGGCCGTCGCCGGGGATTCCGCCGGCGGGACCATCGCCGCGGCGATGGCGCAGCGCAGCCGGGACCGGGGCGGCCCGCGGATCGCGTTCCAGCTGCTGTGGTACCCCTCCACGCTATGGGACGCGTCGCTGCCGTCGTTCACCGAGAACGCCGCCGCGCCGATCCTCGACGTCAAGGCCGTCGCCGCGTTCTCCCGTTGGTATGCAGGCGATGTCGACATGTCCAACCCGCCCGCGGCCATGGCGCCCGGACGCGCGGGGAACCTGGCCGGGCTACCACCGGCCTACATCGGCGTCGCCGGCTACGACCCGCTGCGCGACGACGGGATCCGCTACGGCGAACTGCTGGCCGCCGCCGGCGTTCCCGCCGAGGTGCACAACGCCGAGACGCTGGTGCACGGGTACCTCGGCTACGCCGGGGTGGTGCCCGCGGCCACCGCCGGGATGGAGCGCGGGCTGGCCGCCCTGCGCCGGGCGCTGCACACCTAGTCGCGGCAAATGCGTACGGTGAACCCATGACTGAGCCGACCACCGCCCGACCCGGCATCGATCCGACGTTCAAATCGTTGCTCGACGCGTTCCCGATGACGTTCAGCGCGTCCGACGGCGTCGAGGTCGCCCGCTCGCGGCTGCGGCAGCTCAAGGTGCCCCAGGAGATGCTTCCCGACCTGCGCATCGAGGAGCGGACCGTCGGCTACGGCGATCTGACCGGTATTCCCGTGCGGATCTACTGGCCGCCGGGCGCCGAGGCCACCGACCGCGCCCTGCCCGTCGTCGTCTTCTACCACGGCGGCGGGTTCTGCCTCGGCGACCTGGACACCCACGATCCCGTCGCCCGCGCGCACGCCGTCGGCGCGGAGGCCATCGTGGTGTCCGTCGACTATCGGCTGGCCCCCGAGCACCCGTTCCCCGCGGGCGTCGACGACTGCTGGGCCGCGTTGCAATGGGCGGCCGACCACGCCGCCGGGCTGGGCGGCGACCCGGACCGGATCGCCGTGGCCGGTGACTCGGCGGGCGCCAACCTCTCCGCCGTGATGACGCTGCTGGCCCGCGACAACGCCGACAAGGGCGGGCCCCGCCTCAAGTTCCAGCTGCTGTGGTACCCGACGGTGTGCGCCGACATGTCGCTGCCGTCGTTCACCGAGAACGCCACCGCGCCCGTCCTGGACCGCGAGGTCATCGACGCCTTCCTGACCTGGTACGTGCCGGACCTCGACGTCACCGATCCCGGTGCCCTGCCCGTCACGTTCGCCCCGGCGGGCGCGACCGACCTGTCCGGTCTGCCGCCGGCCTACATCGGGACCGCCGAACACGACCCGCTGCGCGACGACGGGGCCCGCTACGCCGAGCTGCTCACCGCCGCCGGGGTGCCCGTCGAGCACCGCAACGAGCCCACCCTGGTGCACGGCTACGTCAGCTTCGCCATGGTGATCCCCGCCGCCGCCGAGGCCACCGACCGCGGGCTGGCCGCCCTCCGGAAGGCGCTGCACGGCTAGGCCCGTTTTCCGCATAGTTGGGGGTTTAGGTTTGCGGTTTTGGGTGTTGTTGTGGTGCTGCGTGTTTCGG
>NZ_VMQU01000202.1 GCF_007714205.1 Mycobacterium helveticum
CCTACCCCCCCGCCCGCGGCCGGTTCACCGAGAACGTCACCGGCGACATCGCCGGGCAGGTCGGCCGCCTGTGGGGGCTGACCGCCGCGCTGAGCACCGACGAACGCACCGGTTTGACCGGAATCGGGTACACCGCGCCGCTGCGCGAGGACATGCTGCGCGCGCTGAGTCAGTCCGAACCCCCCGACACCCGCAACGGGCTGGCCGAGCAGCGCCTCGGGATCGTCGGCACCACGATCAACGACCTGTTCGGCGCGGTCACCATCGTCAACCCCGGCGGCTCCTACACCCTGGCCACCGAGCACAGCCCGCTCCCGCTGGCCCTGCACAACGGGCTGGCCGTGCCGATCCGGGTGCGCCTGCAGGTCGACGCTCCCCCCGGGATGACCGTCACCGACGTCGGTCAGATCGAACTGCCGCCCGGCTACCTGCCGTTGCATGTGCCGATCGAGGTCAACTTCACCAAGCGGGTCGCCGTCGACGTGACCCTGCGCACCCCGGACGGGCTGCGCCTGGGCGACCCGGTGCGGTTGTCGGTGCATTCCAACGCCTACGGCAAGGTGCTGTTCACGATCACGCTGAGCGCCGCCGCGGTGCTGGTGCTGCTGGCCGGGCGCCGCCTGTGGCACCGCTTCCGCGGCCAGCCCGACCCCGCCGACCTGGACCGGCCGGATCCGCCGCACCCGAGGCCGACCGGCCGGCACGACGAGATCTCCCCCAGGGTCGACGAAGAGCACCGCGTATGAGACCCGCCTCGCGGCGGGCCTACCCACAGCCGCAGCCGAACCGGCGGCACCGGCCCGCACCTCCTGCCCCACCGGTTGCGCCGGCGGCTCCCCGGCGGGCCGAATTGTCGGATTCCGCGGTGGTCTCGCGGTCGTGGGCGATCGCCTTCGCCACCCTGGTCAGCCGGTTGACCGGCTTCGCGCGGATCGTGTTGCTGGCCGCCATCCTGGGCGCGGCGCTGTCGAGTGCATTCTCGGTGGCCAACCAGCTGCCGAACCTCGTGGCCGCCCTGGTGCTCGAGGCGACGTTCACCGCGATCTTCGTGCCGGTGCTCGCCCGCGCCGAACAATCCGACCCCGACGGCGGCGCGGCGTTCGTGCGGCGCCTGGTCACCGTGACGACCGCGCTGCTGGTGGTGGCGACGGCGCTGTCGGTGCTGGCCGCTCCGCTGCTGGTGCGGCTGATGCTGGGCCGCATCCCGCAGGTCAACGCGCCGCTGACCACGGCGTTTGCCTACCTGCTGCTCCCGCAGGTGCTCGCCTACGGCCTGACGTCGGTGTTCATGGCGATCCTGAACACCCGCGGCGTGTTCGGGCCGACGGCCTGGGCGCCCGTCGTCAACAACGTCGTCGCGCTGGTGACCCTGGCGGTGTACGTCGCGGTCCCCGGCGCGCTTTCCGTCGATCCCGTGCGGATGGGCAACCCCAAGCTGCTGGTGCTCGGCATCGGCACCAGCGTGGGCGTGTTCGCCCAGGCCGCGGTGCTGCTGGTCGCGCTGCGGCGCGAGCGCGTGAGCCTGCGCCCGCTGTGGGGAATCGACGCGCGTCTCAAGCGCTTCGGTGCGATGGCCGCCGCCATGGTGCTCTACGTGCTGATCAGCCAGCTCGGGCTCGTCGTCGGCAACGAGATCGCCAGCACCGCGGCCGCGTCCGGGCCCGCGATCTACAACTACACCTGGCTCGTCCTGATGCTGCCTTACGGCATGATCGGGGTGACGGTGCTGACCGTGGTGATGCCGCGGCTGAGCCGCAACGCCGCCGCCGACGACGTCAAAGGCGTGCTCGGCGACCTGTCGCTGGCCACCCGGCTGACCCTGGTCACGCTGATCCCGATCGTGGCGTTCATGACCGTCGGCGGCCCTGCCATCGGCAGCGCCCTGTTCGCCTACGGCCACTTCGGGCAGGTCGACGCGGCATACCTGGGCGCCGCGATCGCGCTGTCGGCCTTCACGCTGATCCCCTACGGCCTGGTGCTGCTGCAGCTGCGCGTGTTCTACGCGCGCCAGCAGCCGTGGACCCCGATCGTGATCATCGTCGTGATCACGGCCGTCAAGATCGCCGGGTCGCTGCTGGCGCCGCACCTGACCGGCGACCCCAAGCTGGTGGCCGGCCTGCTCGGCCTGGCCAACGGCCTCGGGTTCCTGGCCGGTGCGGTGGTGGGCTATCTGCTGCTGCGACTGGCGCTGCTGCCCCGCGGCGGCCACCTGGTCGACGCGTCCACGGTGCGCACCATCCTGGTGACGACGGCCGCGTCGCTGCTGGCCGGGCTGCTCGCCCACGTCGCCGACCGCCTGTCGGGGCTGGGCCGACTCACCGCCCACAGTGGTGGCGCCGGTTCGTTGCTGCGCCTGCTGGTACTCGCCACGATCATGGTGCCGATCGTGGCGACGTTCATGCTGCGCGCCCGGGTCCCCGAGGCGCAGGCGGCAGCGGCAGCGGTCCGGCGCCGGATCGGCCGTCCGGCGGGGACGAGAACGGGGACGGGGACGGGGACGGCGAGCAAACACAACGGGCGGGACGGATCGTCCGGGTCGCGGCCCGTCACGTACCCTGAGCAGAGGAATTCGTCCCTGCCGCGGGTGAATGCGGTCAACGAGCCGCGCAGGCCGCCGGAGCGGGAAGGCAAAGCCCGGATAGCGAAAGGACCGGAGGTGACCGACCGCCCTACGGAAGGCGCCGCACCGGGCGCCGTGTCAGGCTCCGAGCTCCCGCGGCCGGTCGCAGACGACTTCCAGCCCGACATTCCCCCAGAGCGTGCGGCGGCGGCCGAGGACACGCACCTGGTTCCCGGCGCCCTGATCGCCGGTGGGCGCTACCGACTTCTGGTGTCCCACGGCGGCGCGCCACCGCTGCAGTTCTGGCAGGCGCTGGACACCGCGCTGGACCGGCAGGTGGCGCTGACGTTCGTCGATCCGGGCGGCTCCCTGCCCGACGACGTGGTGCAGGAGATCCTGTCCCGCACGTTGCGGCTGAGCCGGATCGACAAACCCGGTGTCGCCCGGGTGCTTGACGTGGTGGCCAGCGGTTCCGGCGGCCTGGTGGTCTCGGAGTGGATTCGGGGCGGCTCGCTGCGGGAAGTGGCCGACACCGCGCCCTCGCCGGTCGGCGCCGTGCGGGCGATGCAGTCGCTGGCGGCCGCCGCCGAGGCGGCCCACCGTGCGGGTGTGGCCCTGTCGATCGACCACCCCAGCCGGGTGCGCGTCAGCATCGACGGCGACGTCGTGCTGGCCTATCCGGCGACCATGCCCGACGCCAACCCGCAGGACGACATTCGCGGCATCGGCGCGGCGCTGTACGCCCTGCTGGTCAACCGGTGGCCGCTGCCGGAGCCCGGGGTACGCAGCGGGCTCGCCCCGGCCGAACGGGACGCCAACGGCGTCCCCGTCGAACCCGCGGTCATCGACCGCGCGATTCCCTTCCAGATCTCGGCCGTCGCCGTGCGGGCGGTGCAGGAAGACGGCGGCATCCGCAGCGCCTCGACGCTGCTGAACTTGCTGCAGCAGGCGACCGCCGTGGCCGACCGCACCGAGGTGCTCGGCCCGATCGACGACACCCCGCCGTCGGAGACGCTCCGCCCGTCCGCCGGCGACCCGGCCGTCTTCGCGCGCCGGCGCCGCAACCTGCTGATCGGCGTCGGCGCGGGCCTGGCGATCCTCGTGGTCGCACTGCTGGTGCTCGCCTCGGTGGTCAGCAAGATCTTCGGCAATGTCGGCGGGGGTCTGAACAAGGACGAACTCGGGCTCAGCGGGCCCACGTCGTCGACGTCGGCGCCGGCGGCCAGCTCCGCCCCCGCCGGCAGCGTCGTCAAACCCACGAAGGCCACGGTCTTCTCCCCCGACGGCGAGGCCGACAACCCGGGCCAGGCCGGGCTGGCGATCGACGGCGACCCCTCCACCTCGTGGGAGACCGACACCTACGCCGACGCCGCGCCGTTCCCGTCGTTCAAAACCGGGGTCGGGCTGATGCTGCAGCTGCCGGGCCCGACGGTGGTCGGTGCCGTCTCCATCGACATCTCCAGCACCGGCACGCAGGTCGAGCTTCGCTCGTCGCCCACGCCGGACCCGGCGAAACTGGACGACACCAAGTTGCTGATGCCGGCCGCGACGCTCAAGCCCGGTCACAACGTCATCGCCGTCAAGTCCGCCCCGCCGACCTCGAATCTGCTGGTGTGGATCTCGACGTTGGGCAGCACCGACGGCAAGAGCCGCGCGGCGATCTCGGAGATCACCGTGCACGCCGCATCCTGAGCCGGCGGCCTGAACCGGCCACGCACAGCCTGCGCAGCCGGGTGAAGTGCCCCCGGGTGGGCGATTGGCTACTGTCCGGGCGTGGGGTGCGGTGGTCAGGGCCAGCAGGAACGCACCGATGCCGAGCTGCTGGCAGCGCATGTCGCCGGCGACCGCCGCGCCTTCGGTGAGCTGTTCCTCCGTCATCGCCGCCAGTTGCACCGGCTGGCGCGGCTGACGACCCGCAGCCCCGAGGACGCCGAGGACGCGTTGCAGGACGCGATGCTCTCGGCGCACCGTGGGGCCGCCGCCTTCCGTCACGACGCCGCCGTGGGCAGCTGGCTGCACCGCATCGTCGTCAACGCGTGCCTGGACCGGTTGCGACGCGCCAAGGCGCGGCCGACCGTCCCCCTCGAGGACGTGTACCCGGTGGCCGATCGCACCGCCCAAGTCGATACGGCGATCGTGGTACAGCGGGCCCTGATGCGGCTTCCGGTCGAACAGCGGGCCGCGGTCGTGGCCGTCGACATGCAGGGCTACTCGATCGCCGACACCGCCCGGCTGCTCGGCGTCGCCGAGGGCACGGTCAAGAGCCGGTGTGCCCGTGCGCGGGTCCGCCTTGCCGAGCTGCTCGGATACCTCGAGGCGGTCACCCACGCGGTTCCCGACCAGGTGTGAAACGTGGCCGTCCGGCCGCCCATGACGGACACTGGGGCGGATGGAGAAAGCGGAGAGCGATCCGGCGCGCCGCCGCGATGCGGAAAGCGGCCCGCCGCTGACGGCCGAGACCCTCGCCGACCTGCAGGCCGGTCTGCTCGGCGACGAGGACGCGGCGCGGGTACGACGGCGGATTCGTGCGGATCCGCAGGCCCAGGGGGTGCTGCGAGCCCTCGACCGGGTGCGCCGCGATGTCGCCGCCGCGGCCGCAGATCCGGCGTCGGCACCCGAACCCCCGCCCGACGTCACCGCCAGGGTCTCCGCCGCACTGCGCGCGGCCGGACCACCGTCGGGCGGCTCCCCGGGCCCCGCGCACTCCGCCCGGCCCCGCATCCGTCCCGCTCGCGTCGTCGCGGCGTTCGCGGGACTCGGCGCGGCCCTCGCCGGGATCGGGCTGGGTACGGCGGCATTGCTCCACGCGCCCACCCCCACGGCGAGCACGGAGGTCACCGCCGAGCACATCACGGTGTCGGCACCCCCTCGGGCGATCCCGCTGTCGCGGCCGGAGATTCTCGACCTGCTGCACCGCAACCCCGATTACGGCCCGCTCGGCGACCCGCAACGGCGTGCCTCCTGCCTGACCGGCCTCGGGTATCCGGCGTCCACACGGGTACTCGGCGCGCGGCCGGTCGCGATCAACTCCCGCCCCGGCGTCCTGCTGGTGCTGCCCGGGGACGTGCCCGGCAACCTGGCGGTCTTCGCCGTCGGACCGAGCTGCAGCGCCGCCGACACCGGACTGTTGGCCGACACCCAGGTCCCGCGCGCCTAGTGTTGTGCCATGTGCTGTGCGCCACGCCCGGGAACAGGGGTGCCCGCCATGGCGTTCAGACCAATCCGTAGAGCGTCCGTTTCTGGAGAGGTTCGTATGAGCGCCGACACTGTTCACGACGTGATCGTCATTGGTTCGGGTCCCGCGGGGTATACCGCGGCGCTG
>NZ_VMQU01000203.1 GCF_007714205.1 Mycobacterium helveticum
CCCCCCGCCCCCCCCCCACCCCCCCCCCCCCCCCCCCGCCCCGCCCCCCCCCCCCCCGCGGCCCCCCCCCCCCGCGCCCCGCCCCCCCGCTTCCCCCTGCCCACTTGACAAAACCGATTCCATATCAGGGATTCGCACTCGGCGCCCGGGGTGCACACTCCCCAGATTCAAGCTCAACGCCCCGCGGCGGGCTGATACTAGCGGGACTCGCCGTAGATGCTGCTGACCCAGATGTGGGCGAGGGTGTCGACGACCCGGGCCTCGTCGACCGCCGGCACCTCGGCCGCCAGTGCGGCCATCATGGTGCGCTCGTTCATCTGGTTGAGCGACGTCGCCAGGTCGGTGGCCGGGATGGTCTCCGGCGCGGCGCCGCGGGCGCGTTCCGCGGTGATCATGGCCGCCGTCTGGTCGATCCATTTCTGCATGAAGCCCAACCACACCGCCCGCAGCTCCGAACTGGTGGCCAGCGCCTCGGTGGCGGCCCGGGCCAGCGCACGGTGCGAGCTGAACGCGGTGAAGAACGCGTCGATGCCGTTGCGCCACACCCGCTTCGGGTCCTGGGGCAGCCGCTGCACCGCGCCGTCGAACTCGGCGTCGGCGCGCGCGATCACCGGCTCGAGCAGCGACAGCACCACCGCTTCCTTGGACTTGAAATAGAAGTAGAACGTGGGCCGCGACAGGCCGGCCCCCCTGGCCAGGTCGTCGACGGAGATCTCGGCGAACAAACGCTCCTCGAGCAGTCGCTCGGCGGTCGCCAGGATCGCCTGCTCGCGGTCGTCGCCGGAGGGGCGCATCGCACGCCGACCACGTAACGCGCGGGGCGGGCCGACGGAAGTCACGACAGCCACTTTACACAGTGTCGAAACACAGTGTCGAAATGATCGACACACTGTTGACGCGTTCGACACCGTGTTGATAACGTGGCGGCATGACCGAGCACCTTGACGTCGTCATCGTGGGCGCCGGCATCTCCGGCGTGAGCGCGGCCTGGCACCTGCAGGACCGCTGCCCTTCCAAGAGCTGCGCCATCCTGGAGAAGCGGGAAGCCATGGGTGGCACCTGGGACCTGTTCCGCTACCCGGGAATTCGTTCCGACTCCGACATGTACACGCTGGGGTTCCGGTTCCGTCCGTGGACCGAGCGTCAGGCCATCGCCGACGGCAAGCCGATCCTGGACTACGTCAAGGGCACCGCGGCCAGGTACGGCATCGACAAACACATCCGGCTCAGCCACAAGGTGCTCAGCGCCGACTGGTCGCACGTCGAGAACCGCTGGACCCTGCGGATCGACAACAACGGGACGCCGAGCACGATCACCTGCGCCTTCCTGTTCCTGTGCAGCGGCTACTACAACTACGAGCAGGGCTATGCCCCCCAGTTCCGCGGCTCCGAGGACTTCACCGGGCCGATCATCCACCCGCAGCACTGGCCGGAGGACCTCGACTACGCCGACAAGAACGTCGTCGTGATCGGCAGCGGGGCAACGGCGGTGACTTTGATTCCCGCACTGGCCGATTCGGGCGCCCGGCACGTGACGATGCTGCAGCGCTCACCGACCTACATCGTCTCGCAGCCCAAGCGGGACAAGATGGCCGAGCGGCTCAACCATTGGCTGCCGGACAACCTGGCCTACACCGTGATCCGCTGGAAGAACGTGCTGCGGCAGGCGGCGCTGTACGGCGCCTGCCAGAGGTGGCCGCAGCGCATGCGCAAGACGCTGCTCGGCTTCGTCGAACGCCAACTGCCCCAGGGTTACGACGTGCAGAAGCACTTCGGCCCGCAGTACAACCCATGGGACCAGCGGCTGTGCCTGGTGCCCAGCGGCGACCTGTTCCGCGCGATCCGGAAGGGCCGGGCCGAGGTGGTCACCGACACCATAGACCGGTTCACGGCCACCGGCATCCGGCTCAACTCCGGGCAGGAACTGCCGGCCGACATCATCATCACCGCAACCGGTTTGAACCTGCAGCTGTTCGGCGGCGCGACCGTCACGGTCGACGGCGAGCCGGTGGACCTGACCAAGACGATGGCCTACAAGGGCATGATGCTGTCCGGGCTGCCGAACATGGTCTACACCGTCGGCTACACCAATGCGTCGTGGACACTGAAGGCCGACCTGGTGTCCGAGTTCGCCTGCCGATTGTTGAACTACATGGACGACAAGGGGTTCGACACTGTGGTGGTCGAACGCCCGGCGGCCGACGTCGAGGAGCGCCCGTTCATGGAGTTCACTCCCGGGTATGTGCTGCGCTCGCTCGACGAGCTGCCCAAGCAGGGCTCGCGCAAGCCGTGGCGGCTGAACCAGAACTACCTGCGCGACATCCAGCTGATCCGACGCGGCAGGATCGACGACGAGGGCCTGCGCTTCACCAAAAAGCCGGCACCCGTATCGGTTTAGGCGTCGACGACGGCTTCGACGACGGCTTCGACGACGACAATGCCGTCGTCGTCGCTGTAGGCCAACTCCCCGGGCACGAACGTCACCCCGCCCAGCCTGACCTCGACGTCGCGCTCGCCCGCCCCGGTCTTGGTGCTCTTGCGGGGGTTGGTGCCCAGCGCCTTGATGCCGATGTCGATGCCGCGCAGCGCGGCGGCATCACGGACCGCGCCGTTGATCACCAGGCCGGCCCAGCCGTTGGAGCGGGCCAGCCCGGCGATGAGGTCTCCGACCAGTGCGGTGTGCAGCGAACCGGCGCCGTCGACGATCAGCACCCTGCCCGCGCCCGGTTGGGACAGCACGGATTTGAGCAGCGCGTTGTCCTGGAAGCAGCGCACGGTGCTGATCGGCCCGGCGAAGTGCGGGCGGCCGCCGAACTGGCGGAACTGAAGGTCGCAGCTGCGTACTTCGGCCCCGATGCTGTCGACGAGGTCGGCGGTGGGCCGGAATTGCACGGACACCTCAGTGGCGGCGCAGCTGGCGGATCAGCAGGATGGCCAGCAAGCTGAGGGCGACGGCGACGATCAGCGGGACCGGAGCCTGGCCCGGGACCGGCGCCGGAATGTCGCGCGGCACGGGGTCGGGCGCGGATTCGACGGTGGATTTCGCTTGCTCGGCGGCATCTTTGGCGGCCGCGGCAAGGTCGCCGTTGGTTTCGGCGCGCTGCACCGGCGCGGGGGGTTGCCCGGCCGGCTCTCGCGGCTTTTCCGCGGGCTCCGGGCTTTTGGCCGGCGCCTTCTTGGCGGGCGCCCTCTTGGCCGGCGCGTTGGCGGCCGGGGTCTTTTTGGCCGGCGCCTTCTTGGCAGGAGCTTTCGCGGCCTTCTTGGCCGCCTTGGCGGGCGGCGTCTTCTCCGGCGGCGTCGACGCGCCGTCGGGGTGGTGCTCCGGTTGCTCTTGCGGGTCTGCCATGCGGCCGCTCCTTTGCGCCTTGCTCGTCGCGCACGAAACTTACCGCGCACGAAACTTACTCTGGTCCCATCATGCCAGGTGGCGCGGCGGCGTCCCGGTGCCACCGGCGCCGCTCAGGGCCTGCGCCGGACCGCCCAGATGGCGCCCGCGGCCACGAATGCCGCCGCCACCACCACGAACGGCCACAGCGGGGGTTGCCGCCGCCCCGCTGGGGGGCGGATCCCGGTGTGCCGGTGCCGGGCACCGTCAGCCGAAACGACCACGATCCCGCGTGACCGTCCGCCGACGTCACGCGGTAGGTGACCGTGTACGTCCCGGCCGGCCCGAGCGGGCGCGGGCCGATGCCGTCGGGACCGACCACCGTCATCGCCGCGAACGTGGGCTGCAGCCGCTCGTTGAAGGTGGCGCTCACCCGGTCGGGCCCGACCGTGCGGCCGGCGCCGTCCGCGGGCTCGGCGGATATCCGGGCGGCGTGCGCCAGCGCCGCCGGCGTGCAGCGTCGCGGCCGGGGCCATGGTGGCCAGCAACAGGCTCAATCGGGCGCCGACCGCCAGACGTGTCCCGCGCGTCGCCGCAGCAGCACGAGGTCGATGCCGGCGGCGGCGACGACCATTGCCGCACCTCCCAGCAGGCCTGCCGTGGCGTCCGGTGCCTTCGGATCGGGTGGGGCGGCGTGTTGGTGCGGCCCCGCCGGCCCCGTCGCCAGTGTCAGCCGGCGCGCCGGACGTTCCGGCTCGCCGCCGCCGGGCGGCGTCTCGGGCAGCTGTAGCGAGATGCGGAACAGCGCGAACCGATCCACCCCGATCCCGGCGCCCACGTCGGGAAGGGCGACGGTTCGCCCGGTGGTCGACGCGCCCTGTCGGACTCGTTGGGAATCTGGAAGGTGACGGCGGCCGGGCGCGGCACCGGCATGTCAGACCGCGGTCAATCCGAGGCGGGCCATCACGTCGGCCTCGATACCGTCCAGTTGCGAGGAGATCGCCGCGTGGGCCGCCCGGCGCCGCGCGGCGGGCATGTTCTCGGCGGCGATGACGGCCGCCGACAGATCGGTGAGCCGCTCGGTCAGCGCCGCGACGAACTGCCTGGTTTCGGCGTCCTTGGGCTTTTTGTCCTGCACCAGACGCAGGGACTTCTCGGACCCGGCGATCCGGGCGGACAGCTGGGCCCCGTGCCCGGAGAACCGGCCGATCTGGGCCGGCGGGACGCCGAGTTGGTCCGCGCGTCGCTGGTCGATCACCGCCCGGGCGGCCATGGCCGCCCGGTAGACCACCGGGGTGAGGATCGGCGCGAGCAGCCGAGACACCGTGAGCGCGCGCCGAATTCTCGTCGGCGACAACACCTTGCCCTCGCGCGCCGCCTTGAGTTCGGCCTCGGCGACCTTCAACGCCGTCCGGTCGCTTTCGCGCTGGGCTTTGAGCTGGGCCCGGAGTGCCCTCTCCGCGGCCTTCTCGGAGGCCTTCCGATCGTCCTTCATGCGCCGGGCCTCGTTCTTGGCGGCGAGCCTGGCCTCCATCTTGGCGCGGGCCGTGATAGCCCGGGCTTCGGCGCGACGCGTCGCGCGACTCTTTCGTTTGTGGAACAGGCCCATGAGCCAACACTAATGGGAATGGGCCTGCGCCAGCCCGCCAGGTGGCGCTGTGCCGACGGTGGCGGGCCTAGGCCCCCAGGCGCTGAGGGGTGTCCATACGCTCGGCGTCGCGCAACTCGTCGGCCCGCTCCATGAGCTCCTGCTTGGCTTCCGGGGACAGCTCAAGGGCCGCCAACGCGATTTTGCGCACGCCGTCGTGACGCACCGCGGCCATCCACGTCAATTCCTTGTTGAGTTTCTCGTAGTACTCGTCATCGGTGAAATAGTCCGGCTTGATGCGGAAGAAGTTGGCGAGCGCCGCCATCGTCGCCGCCGACGGGTTGGTGCGGTTTCCCGAGCGTAGCTGGGACAGGTAGGGAGCCGACATCGTGATGCCCTCGGACTTGAGTGCCGCGATCACCTCCGCCGAGGTGTGGGGCCCGCGACCGGGTGGGTACACCGTGTCGAACAAACGGTTCAGCCGGGCTGCAAACGTCGTGCTCATCGATATGACCTCCACGGGGCTGTAGAAGTGGACTGTTTTCCTAGGCATATTTGCTGATCATGGCAGCCGGGGCTGGGGTGCGCATCCCGTTGCAAATGCGTGGCGGTTCGCTGATGCCGGCCTCGGCGACCGCTCGACCCTCACTCCACGAGCCTCTAGTCTCTCCTCGCGCGTGTCCACCGATTCTGGTGATTTCACAGGTGATCCGCAGAAAACGGGTAGCTGGGCGGGGCTGCGCAAGACCGTACCGGCGTTTCGCCAATTGGCCTGGACGACGGTGACGGATGAAATCACCGCAACCGGCCACGCGCGGTGAGGGGCCAAGGGTAGCCTTTGCTGCGGTGTTGAGTATCCGGCTCGCGGGCCGCTGTGCGACGACCCCCACGCGTCCTGGCAGTGCCTCGCGTGGCGTTCGCCGAGCGGGGTGGGCCGACGG
>NZ_VMQU01000204.1 GCF_007714205.1 Mycobacterium helveticum
CTATTCTCGACGAATATCGTTCGCCAGCAAAGGCTTTCCCCGGCGTGTCTCGACTTACTTACGAACTCCTTAGTAACGCCCATATCTCGTTGGTCCGCGCGGCGCGGTGGTCACTGTCCATCAGGGCGCCTGTTGTCTGGATGAGCTGCACTTGCGCGGCGGTCAACAGGCCTTCGCGTTGAGCTCGTGCCAACTTGTCTGCGAGGAGTTCCTCGGATGCGGCCCTGAGTCCGTGTGTTTGGACGTCGTCGATCTCGGAGTCGAGCAGACGGGCGCACTGGTAGACGATGATGCCGCGCTCGGACAGCACGCTCATGATGCGATTGGACAGGTCGTGTGGAGGTCGTAGATCGACTGTGAAAGTTGTTTGGCAGTCGGGGTGCCGCGCAGCCTCCTGGGCCGCGCTCCGCAGCTCGCGTGGCCAGGTATCGGGTTCGTCGAGCTTGATCTGCTCGCGACGGGGGCTCGCGCTGCTCATACTCGCCAAATCTACTGGCCGCTGCCGAATCTCCGCGTTGCCGCGTCCGCCGTTGCGCGGAGTGGTTGCGCGGTGGGTGGCAAAGAAGTGCCTGCGAGGAGATTCGGGGTGGGCCCAGTTGATTCGATTGATCCGGATATCGAGTGAGGTTGGCTGCGCGGCCGATAACCAGCAGCCGCAAGCGTCAGTTAGCGGTCGATGCACCGGGCTGGGACTCGGCTGGCACATCGAGCGATCCGACGAGACGTCCGAGCACGTGGCCCTCCAGCGCACCCGCCGCATCCAGCAACGGCGAGAAGGTCTTCTGCAACGTGTCATTGCGATACGGGCGTGCGACAAGGCCATCGCCCTCCCCTTCGTACCTAGCCGACAGTGCGTACTGCGCGACAGTACCCAGGAGAAGCTTCTGATCACCCACTTCCACGATGAGCTTGAGCATCACCAGAAGCTGGTATTCGCTGGTGAATTCGATTTCCTGTTCTGGTCCTGCGTCACCCGGCGGGCCACCGACTACCGTACCAATACTGTCCCAGGTAGTGATCACCGCTTGACCATTCACGAGCGCCGACGCTTCAAAAACAGCGTCGATTTCGCGCCTGGTCAGGGTGGTCAAGTCCGGGATACGGATCGGCGTGGCAGTGTGCTGTTGGATGATCACCAAGGCGCGAAGGTAATCCATGACATCGTCGGGGAACTGGGGATGTTTTTCGTCGGGGATGTCGCGGTAATCGACGAAGGGGCCAAGTCGTTGAGCGACCTGAAGGGTGTTGGGCGCCGTAAGGTCTTGTAAGAACTCGATGGAGGGCAGCGCGGAGACCAACTCGGCGCCGACCAGATCTTCGCGGGTGAAATGCCATGTTCCCATTTGGGTTTCAGTGTCGCTGAGTACCTCAATAGTGAGAAAGCCTGTGGCGTCGGTGCCGTATTCTCGTATGCCGGTCCCGTCGGGGCCACGGGTCACCGTGATAGCGAATGACAGCTCTTCACCGGAAGTACCGGCGGGCGTGCGGATCCGGAATCGGGCGTCGTAGTTCACCCCTGGTGACTGCATCGATACCTCGGCCACGCCCTGGGTTCCCAGGCCTCCGGGAAGATCGGCGTCGACGTGCGCCGGTGCGGTCAACGGTGTGCCGTACTTGCGCCACATGTCAAAGGCGTGCCGGTCGAATGTCGCTTCGGCGCTAGCGAACGTCAGCCGGATCGGAATGGGCCTTTCGTTGAGCGCTTCGGCGAACCGCTGGTAGATACGGAAAGTGAGCGTCCAGCCGTCTGAGAGTGGTTGTTGGGTCGCAGCAACCAGGTCTGGTGCGGCCACGATCTCGGCCGCGGCGCGGTCGACACCGAATCCCTGCTGGCTGAGGCCGTCGATGATGGCGATGTCCGGCGAGGCCGGATCGACACTGAACGCGTAGAGAAAGTGCGGGTCCTTGTCGAGTGCGTTCTTGAGGTTGTCGAGGTGGCTACGCACATCGGCCGGGGTGAGCAGTCCCCCGGGGGTGGCCGCGGCGGCCCCGGGGCCACGGATGAGCGACACGAGCTCAGTGATGGCCTGGTTGAGGTGCTCGCGCCCACCGTGCAGGTAGTAGTCGACCACGAAGGGGTGTTCCGCGGCCAGGGTGACGCAGGCTGTTCGGCCTCTCCAGTGGATGATTCGTCCCGGCTGGTTGCGCCACGCGGTGATGACGGCCTTCTCGTCGTCAGTGAGCGGCGGTTGCTTTTTCTCCAGTTCTACAAATCGGCCGTCGTCGAACATTTCGGCGATGACGTTGTCGGGCATCGCGTTGAACTAGTCCCGTTGCGCGTCAATGGTGTTATCGACCGGCGCCAGCAGGTACCAGTCGGCCAGTGGGATGCCGCGGCGGACCAACCCGATCAGCACCCGGCGAAACGATTTCTCGACTTGCCCCTTCTGGCTGGCAGTCAGCGTTCCATGGAAGTATTTGATCTGGTAGACGTCGAATGTTTCGGGTGCAGTGGGGTTCGGATTGAGCACGTCGATGCCGTAGTCGCCCCGCGATGGGCGAACGCGCACCGCTCGGTGGTGCTCGTTGTAGAGCAGGACAGCCAGAAGCGTTTCAGCTTGGTCGGGTTCGAGCTCGGACCACGGGACCATCACTGGAGGTAGGACCTTTCGTAGATGACTTCCATTGGGCCCGTTGCGGCTCGGCGCAGGATTGTCACGTGCACGCGCGGGATCTCCCCGGTCTGGATCGCGGTGTTTATGAAGTTTTTGGCGTTAGTGGTGCAGACGGATTCGGCGCCGGCGGTCGGGTAGCAAATGTCGATCGCGTCGGCCGGCGTGAACCGGCCGCCGAGCGGGTCTTGACCTTTGGCCCATTCGAGACGGAGTTTCCACCAACGGTCGAGGGCGCTTTCGTGGGCTTCCTCTTGTTCGATATCGATGCCGTACACCTCGACGTCGAAGTAGTCGTTGTCGGCGAGATCACGAAAGATGTTGGGCCCCTGGAGATGCCAGGTGAGGGTGCCCTCGATGACCACATTCTCCTTGAGGCTGGTGCACGTTTCTCGGATGGCTTCGGCGAGGCGCACTGACTCCACATGCACGAGTGCGGATAATTCGCGTGGCGCGAGCCCACGGCCGTCGGCGAATGGTGCCATGGTTAGCATGCGGTCGTAGATGCCATCAGCGATGGCCTGCCTGATGATGTGGTCCTTGATGATGTCGGCGTCGATGATGCGGTACTCATCGAGGTCGGCGATCCGGGCCCTGAGTAGGGCGCTCTTGCCGGCACCGGGTGGCCCCGCTGTGACGATGGCGGTGCGGCCGCCGAGACGGGGATTGGCCTGGCTCAGATACCAGTCGATGGTGTCTCTCTGGAACCGGGCCCGGCCGATGTCGCCGCGCGGGTAGAGGCGTGCGGTGCTTTGCTCGGAGTCACGATGCAGAGGCGCTCCGGGAGCCGACAGTTCGGTGAGCTGGGCGGCGACTTGCGCACGCAGATCAAGGGAGGGGTGCATCGCGTTGGCGGTCGGCCAACTGTCGGAATTCGTCGTCGCTGAGTTGGCCGCGGTAGAAGGCCATCTCGATGGCGTCCCAGTCGCCGGTCATGTACGCGTCAGTGGCGACACCACCGATACGGACCACACCCCCGAAGGTGTACTGCCAGTTCATGAGCTTGTCCATCATCTGCTCGGTGGTGATGATTCCGGCGGTGCGCTGGTCGATGATCTCGGCGGGCTTGACGTCCAGCTGGCTGGGGTCGTCGTTGACGCGCCGCAGGATGCGCTGGATCGTGGCCTGGGACTGGTTGCCGACCAGGTCGCTGATCTGGCGTTGGCTGAGGCCTTGGATGGTGGCTGCTTCGTAGATTTCGCGCTCGAGTTCGCGATCGGCTACGCGCCGGCGGGCTGCGATCGCTGCCAGTCGCTGCTCGGCCTGTTGGGCGATGGTCTGGCTGGCGGATTCGGTAGACATCCTCACACCTCCTGATTCATTATGAATCAAGAGGTGTGTGCCGTCAACGACGGCAGGTGAGGTTGCCGCAGAAGCGTCCGATAGTCCGCTTGTCGGAGGCCTCGTCGACGGAGAGCCTGTACAGCTCCTCACGAAGGGTGGCGGAGATTGTCGGCGACTTCGTCGGGGTGCGGGGCCAACAACTCAAGCCCGTAGCTACCCGGATCAACGCGTGCTGGACTGTAAGCAATGAACCGAACCCGGCATCACCGCCTCGGCGCCTGGCCGAACCCTTCGAGGTCACCACCAGGCGCGAGAACGTCCCTTCACCAGCCGTGAGACGCTGGTCAACGACTCAGTTGCAAGATCACAACCCGTGTCGTAGGTGGCCAAGTCCCCCTCGGACACAAAAGGTTAGCTGAATGGATAGAAAATTTCGCACTGAGCTGCATTAGACAGATCATTTCGCATTTGCTGATAGGAGCAGGCTTTCGAGCGCAACCTCGACGACATTCGATGTGATCGTGACTACCGGACCCGGCGAAGCCGCTGATTCTGCCGTCAGGCTCGTTGAAGAGTGTGACCCGCGGGCCTGGGCGTCGCTTCAGCCACACCTTATCTATCCGCGCGGCCAATTCGGGGGTAACCCGAAGACGTCCGAGGCTACTGCGGTGCCTCCGGTTCGACGGACCTCGTCACTGTCCAAGAGGATGTTTGTTGCGAGACCGTATGTCTCCGTCACCGGCACTGGTGCCCACGGGTTGATCCACATACGCGGCATGTCCTGGGCTACACCGTAAGGCTGGATGTTGCTGCCAAGCATGACGGCGGATACCCGAGTGCCCGCTGGCGGATCGGCACACCAATAACCATTGCGGGCCCGAGGCAACCGGGTGAATCTAGGTTCGCCGTCAGGGTTGAACAGGACGGAGGTCGCTCCGAACAACGCGCGGTCGACCTCGTCATCGTCGATAAACACCGTTGTTGTGTCGAGCGCCACGATCAACGGGTGATCCAACGGCGTCTCGACGCCGGTGTACTTCTTGCCTTTTCCTTTCAACGACCGCTTGATCAGACCAGGGTTGTCGTACATCACGACACGCTGCGAGTGCAGGCCGAGCAGACGTCCGTAGGTGCCGCGCTGGTCGGGCGGCACCGGGTGCGCGGTGTACAAGAGCTCCCACTCGCCGATCGGGAATCGGAGAGTCTGCTCCGGTTTGCCGGCGCCGCGCGCGGCGATTTCGTCGTCGGCGTTCAGCCCCTGCAGCCAGTTATGGATCGCCGCGCGGATTTTGGCGGCGCTGGGTTCCTGGCTTCCTTCGGATTCGATGTCGAGTTCGAGAACGAAGTCGGGATGGCTCGCCGTGTTGGTGGCGTCCAGAATCGCGTTTTCCACCGCGGTCCTCGACCGTTCGATCACTGCCTTGCATTCGACGTACGCCGCTGACCCATCGCGGCTTATCAGGAAGTCGGGCCTGTCCGGTCTGCCGTTCGGCAACTCGGGATGCACGGTGATCTCGTAGCCGAGCTTCCGGAAAAAGGCGTAGACGTACAACTCCCACCAGGCGCCGACATGTTGATCGTGACGCTTGCCCTGGAAGTGACCCCGCAGTTGACCGCCGGGATCGGGGTGGCAGCGATACCAGCTTTCCAGCTCATCGCGGACATGGGCCCAATCTGGTCGATCAATCCGGTTATAAAAGTCAAAAATGTTCTCGCCGTAGCGCATTGGAGATGAATCAGTCCGTTCGACGTCATCGAACAGGGTCTCACGGGGCGAACCGGTCATACTAAGGAGTTCGTAAGTAAGTCGAGACACGCCGGGGAAAGCCTTTGCTGGCGAACGATATTCGTCGAGAATAGGT
>NZ_VMQU01000205.1 GCF_007714205.1 Mycobacterium helveticum
AAGCCCGTCAGATCGGCCAGGCGGTGGGAATAACCCCACTCGTTGTCATACCAGCCGACGATCTTCACCAGACCACCCGAAGTGGGCACCACGTTGACCGCCGCCGCGCGCGCAGCGATAGTCGCGGTGCAGACGTCCTGCAGGTACTGGTCCGGGGTATACGCGTGGACGGTGATCATGAGCCCGCCCTCGAATCCGAACACCTCGTCGAGCGCCATCGCCATCGGCGCCAGGCAGTTCGTCGTACACCAGGCATTCGAGACGAGGGTCTGGATGCCGTCGAAGTCGCGGTGGTTTACGCCATCACCAACGGTGAAGTCCGCACCCTTCGACGTCGCGGACACGCTTTCTCATGGCGCTCAGCCTCGCCCGCCGGCAGCTGCCAGCCCCGTCCAGGGCGGCAAGCTGATCGTGCGGATCGCGCACGAACGCCGTCATCGCACCCCAACCTCAGCTTTTGCAGCTTCCAACCCCGGGGCCACCACCGTCAATGCGGGACCATCGAGCCTTGCATTTGCTTCTGTCGAGGTCCCCTGATCGTGCTGGAGTTGTTGGGTACCGCCGCAGACCAAGCACACGGTGCGCTCGCATCTCGCGAATTGCGCGGCATCCCCGCGGCTCGTCATGGGTTGCGGTGGAAGGTGAGGCTGGTCCTGGACGGTGGCCATCGCTGCCTCGAGTGTGCTGGCGGCGGGTAGCAATCCCTGTGGGTCGCCGATCCGCAACATCCGGGAGACCGCGTTACCGGGTACCACTGCGCAGCTTACGCGGGCGCGCACGCAGCAGACGGAAACCCTCTGCAGCGCAGAGAAACCTTCGGTTCCGAAGAAGTCGAGGTTGCGCAGATCGAGGATCAGTCCGCGACAACGCGTCAGGTGCGCCAGCGTGTACTCGGTCAGTGTGTCGGCGTTGGATGCGTCGATGTCACCGTGGGCGCTGATGACGGCTACCGACCACCTGAGTCGACGACTCGCTAAACGTGCGGTGTGACCCTCCCACGGCCGGGAAAGAAAGCCGCCATCCGGCAATGTGGAGGGGGCGGGCGAAGTTTTCATGGTGATCTCCGGCATGCGGTTTTCACCGGTGCGTTCGGCGCGAGCTGCTGCTCTGCGAGAACAGCGGCGGACGGCTGGCCTCATTCCGAACTGGTTGAGCGTCTCAACATGCTTGACGTTCCACCCCGCTGGAGTAATTGTCAAGCCGGGCCGTTGGATCGGCTGAGATGCCGCAACGATAAACCATCGACCGGACCCCTGCGCCATCTGCGTTGCGTCGCCGAACTGGGTTTGCCGGACGGTTCCGAATGCCGGACGGGAGGACCCCGGTCTGTGCGGAGTGGGTGGGGAGATGCTCAGTCCAAGCGAATCGGAAGCGTGGCGACGATGGCGTCGGTGCTTGCGCGAATCGTTGTGGCGAGCAGCGGGCCGCGTTGGTTGTTGCGAAGCGCCGCGCTGGTGTCGCCGCACCCGACGATCAGCAATGTGATTGGCCGGTTGCTCCCGCTTGGCGGCTACCATTGTGCCGATTGAACACCACGAAGCTGGGCCCTACGGTCCCGCTGGTTCAGACTGACAGCTGCCGGGACCGACACCGGACAGGGGACCGGCAGTCAACACTTCGCCGAATCTCGGTTCCGGTCAGGTTTTTCGATTCGTCAGATCGACATCCCGCCCTGTCGTGGCGATGAAGTCGTCAAGGATGTCGACCACCGCTGTCGGGGCCTCGACATGCGGGAAGTGCCCGACACCGCCGAGCACCTCGAGTCGGCTACCCGGCACGGCGTCATGAGCGGCGTAACCGTGGGCGACCGGAATGATCCGGTCCTGATCACCCCAAATCAGCAAGGTGGGTAATCCATAACTGAGATGGATCTTGCTGAGAGCACTGACCGCCTGGCCGCGGTAATCCACCACCGAGCGCAACGTACGCAGGAACGCCTGCCGTGACCGCTGATCCGACAACGAGCAATAGGCGTTCCACATCTCGCCGGCGCGCGGCGACTGAATCCCGGCCGACATGAGCCAGGAACCCAGCTTGTTGCCGACGTTCAATACCGGTTGCGGCGCGACCACTGGCAGCACCAACTCGGTTCCGGGTGCCGACAGGATCCGCAATAGCCAACTCAGGTCGGGGCCGAGGCCGCCGCTGCTGATCAGAACCAGTCGCTGGCAGTAGTCGCGATGTTGATAGCTGAACTGCATGGCCACACCGCCACCGAGTGATTGACCGACCACCGTCGCCCGGCTGATGCCAAGTTCATCGAGCAGATCACGCAGCGACGCCGCGAACGCCCCCAACGAATAGTCACCGCGTGGCTTGGCTGATTCACCGTGCCCCAACAGATCCGGTGCCACCACCCGATACTTCTTTGACAACTGGGGGATGACCGCCCGCCAGGTCGCCGAACTTCCCGCCATGCCGTGAATCAGCAGCAGCACCTCGCCTGCCCCTGCCTCCCGATAGGCAATACGCTCACCGTGCAGATCGAGAAAGTTCATCTCGTTCAACTGAACCGGTCTCCCATCCGCCGGTGTCCCGGCATGCATGCACAACGTCGTAACAATCACTCTCGGCGAATTGTTGTCGACAATACCGCAACTTACGGTCCCGTAGGTTACTTGCCAGTAGCCCACGGCTCCTGAGCGCCTGATCGATACCGCCCCGGTCTGCGCCTCGGCCGACATGCGGGGTGCGACCCCACTGGCGGATCGCTGCGATCGCTGTCTTGAGCCCGCGGCGCCGCCCGGTCGCTGGGTCGATCCCGGCGAAACCGGGCCCCAGTTGGCTGAACATCCGCTCGCTGCGGGTCTCCGGCGCGTCGTCGGCGGTATCGCGCAGGTAGCGGTCCGGCAACGACAGCTTGGCGATGGTGCGCCAAGTCTTGCCGTACTGCAGCAGAAACGAGCCCGTGGTGTAGGGCAAGTCGTACTTGTCACAGAGCGCGCGCACGCGCACCGAGATCTCGCGCAACCGGTTGCTCGGCAGATCGGGATAAAGATGATGCTCGATCTGGTAGCACAGGTTGCCGCTCATGAACCGCAGCGCGGGCCCGGCTTCGAAGTCGGCGCTGCCCAGCATCTGCCGCAAATACCACTGCCCCCGGGTTTCGCCGATCATGTCGGCCTTCGTGAATTTCTCTGCGCCATCAGGGAAATGCCCGCAGAAGATGACCGCGTCAGCCCACATGTTGCGGATCACGTTGGCAACCACATTGGCCTTGAGCGTTGACTTATAGCTCGCCGCCGGCGACAGCGAGGTGAGCGCCGGGAATGTGACGTAGTCCTTGACCACCTGTCTGCCCGCCTTGACCGCGAACTCGCGTATCTGCTGGATGCTGATTGCGCGGTCTGGGCCGGCCTTGAAGGCCTTACTGAACTCGATGGGCTGCAGGCCGATTCCCCATTCGAATCCAACTGCGAGGATGGCGTTGAACAGCAGGTTGCCGATGTTGAAGGGCTCCCAGGGCTGGTCACGGGTAACTCGGAGGACGGTGTAGCCCACGTCGTCATCCATGCCGAGAATGTTCGTGTACTTGTGGTGCTGAAAGTTGTGGCTGGAGCGCCAGTGTTTTGACGCCGCACTCATATCCCATTCCCACGTCGAGGAGTGGATCTCGGGATCGTTCATCCAGTTCCACTGGCCGTGCATGACATTGTGGCCGATCTCCATGTTCTCGACGATCTTGGCCAGAGCAAGGGTCACCGTTCCCGCCCACCACGCAGAGCGTTTCGCACTACCGGCCAGCATGAGTCGGCCGGCTACCCCAAAGCCACGTTGCGCGGCGACGGTGCGGCGGATGTAGCGCGCGTCGCGCTCGCCACGCGAATCCTCGATGTCCAAGCGGATCGCGTCCAGTTCAACGCCCAGACTCTCGATGTCGGTGTCGGTCAGGTGGGCGAAGGCCGGAATATCCTTAATCGCCATCGTTTTGTTCCCTTCGCCGGGCCTTCATGCCGCGTTCGCAGTCCTCATCGGCAACGAAGAGCACACAACCACCGCAGCCCCTGCGGCAACGGACTCTGCGGTCCCCGACCGAGTAGCGGACTCAGGCATTTCCAGAGTCCCTGCTCCAGTGTCCCTGCGTGTGGATCTCAATTGTCTGCGCACAAACAGTTTTCGATGATTCGCGCAGATTGCAGGCCGGAGCTTCGGCCGGCCGCGTGTCCGGGTGGCGGGCGAGTAACTCTGGCCCTTCAGTAGTAGTGGCGACGGCCGCCGACGGCGTGTCCCATCCGTCCTATCAGCATCAATAGCAGGCCGACGACGAGGAGGATGACCCCGATGACCAAGCAAATATGGGCGTAGGCGAAGGTAGGGATGAGGGCGGGGAGGACGAGCCCGAGGACGATGAGGATTATTCCGAAAGTGATCATGGTGGTTACCTAGTTTCTCTGCAGATGTCTGGGAGGAGAACTGTTCGAGTCAGTGTTTGAAGGCGTCATTTAGCATGGGTCCCATGCAGTTTGGTGTCCCGCCTGGTCGGTGCTCACTTCGTCGCGCGGCCAGCTCCAGGTGTCACCGGCACGGTTGTTTCTCGCTCGGTCGTCGGTCAGGTGACCGCCGAGTTGGTGGTCTTCCGAATTCCGGGCCGATGGGGCACTGATCGACATGTGGATGCCGTCCCGACGGAAACGGGGTAGAGATCAATGTGCGGCGCGAGCAAATGCTCATCAAGTTCGGCGGCGTACAGCCAAACTCACTTCCGGACTGGCTGAAGGATTCAGCAACTACTACGCTACTCCGCTCGGGGGCTCGGGGCTAGTTTTGTCGGCCGAGTTGCGGTGTGGCCACGGTGGTGATTGCCGGGGTGTGCAGCCAGTTAGCAAGAGCCCGGGAGCATTTGGTGTCCCGCACCCGTAGCGGCCCCATGCCCAACTTCATGGAAATGCTGCACACAGAACGAGCGGGCCCCAGAGAGCCCGCATCGATGTAGGATAGCTACTGTATGTTAATAGCACTGTATGTTAACGGTGTTGGATGTTAGCGGTGTTGACATACCGTATCGCCGACTCGCGTGTACCGGACTTCCAGCACCAGGATCAGAGGCATCGACATGATCGTCGTCTTTGGATTAATTGTTCTGCTTGCCGCGGTGGTCGTGGGGTTCGTTGGGGTGCTGACCAATGCGGGGGCTACTCACCGCTTCACCGAGAATTTCGCCGTATTCGGGTTTCATGTCACCGGGTCGACCGGCACCTTGTTTCTTTTCGGGATCGTGATCGGCGCGGTCGCGATGCTCGGGCTTTGCGTGTTGCTGGCTGGCGCCCGGCGCACTGCGACTCGGGGACAAGACGCCCGACGCGAACTGAAAAGGTCACAACGCGAGACGGCGTTTCTGAACCGCGATCGCGACCAGTGGCTCGAACACCAACAGATCGGCGCAGCCGATGGTCGAGCGGTGAATCGGGAGCACGCCGCCGATCGCGGCAAGCGAGTTTTCTCGTTCGGCCGCTGGTCGCGGGTTGACCGTTCTCGGTGAGATTCCAGTTCCCGATCAGCTTGCCCCGGGGTTGTAGCCGCGCCGTCCTTGCAGCACATCGGTGAGGATGCCCAGTCGGTGGCCAGGGCCGCACCGAACGGGCCAGTCGCCCTGCCCGGTGGGGAAGCCGCGACGCAAGCCCCGACCCGTCGCGCTTGCTGTTTCCCCGCCATCCAACCCACGCGCGTCCCACCGCGCAGCGACGGTTCGGCCGGGTATCGAATGGCGGTTCGGGCTCAGGTCGGGTCGCGTCGGGC
>NZ_VMQU01000206.1 GCF_007714205.1 Mycobacterium helveticum
GCTCTGGCGACATCAGATATTCCAACTGTCTGAATGCCTCAAGGTTGATGGGGTCATGAACGAACATCGGACAGTCGGAAGTCGCGCTGCATGAACGTTGCATCGGGTGCGACGAAGCCAAATTTCTCGTACAGGTTGTGCGCGTCGGCAGTGTGCAACATCCATCGGAAGTTCCGGCCGGGGCCTTTGTCGATCATGACCCGCAATAGCTCCTGTCCGATTCCCAGGCCGCGCTCCTCGCGAGAGACGTACAGGTCAGCCAAGTAGGCCATGGCCGCTCCGTCGGAGAAGGCGCGACAAAAACCCACCATCCGACCGTCGACAGCGCGATACGCACCAACAACCCGCCAGGCGCTGTCGAGTTGCTGCTCAAACATGTCGCGGGTGCGGTATTTCGCCCAATACGCATGCTCGGTCAGCTCATGCCACAGCCAGTCGCGATCCAGACGCGCGCCAGCCGCAGAAAAGTCGACACCGTGCAGGTTCGGCAACGTCTTCTCCTCACTTTTTTATGCGTTTGGCTTTCAGTGTGATCGGTCCTCAAAGGGCTGTGGTCCGACGTGGTTCGTGGGTCACGGTGCGGGGGCCTCGAGGGCGCGTTCAACGTCGGCTAGTAGGTCGTCGGTGTCCTCGATGCCCAGCGCGATGCGCGCGAAACCGTCGGAGACGGGGTCGCCCCAGCGGGCCCGGCGATCCACTGAGGTATGGATTCCACCGAAGCTGGTGGCCGCAATCAGTAGCTCGCTGCGCTCTACCAGCGCGTGCACGGCAGCGGCGTCGGCAAGCTCAACGGACACAAGGCCACCGAATCGGCGCATCTGTGCCGCGGCCACCGGATACGCCGGATCGTCGGACAGTCCCGGGTAGCGCACCGCCCGCACCGCCGGATGATCCCTCAGCATCGTCGCCAGCGCTTGCGCGTTACGACATTGGCGTTCGAAGCGCAGTCCAGCGCTGCCCAGGCTGCGCAGCACCAACCACGCGTCGAACGCGCCCAGAATCGCACCGGCAAGCAGCCGTTCGCGTTCTAGGGCGGCGATCAACTCGGGCTGGCTGCCGGCCACGTATCCGGCGAGCACGTCACTGTGACCCGACAGGGCCTTGGTGGCGCTGGCCACTACCAAATCAGCGCCGAGCGACAGCGGCTGCTGGCCCAGCGGTGTGGCGGACGTGTTGTCCACGACCAGGCTTGCGCCACGACCGTGGCAGATCGTCGCCAACCGGTGCAGATCGACCACATTTAGTCCCGGATTGGTAGGTGTCTCGGCCAGCACCACGTCGGCGCTACCGGCGACATCACAAATATCCGTACTGCCCGCCTCGATGACTGTGACCCCAATGGGCACAAGATATTCCGCTGCGTAGCGGCGGACCTGATAGTAGCCATCGGCCGGCACCACCAACACCGACCCAGGCTTAGCCAGCACCCGCAGCACGGCGCTGATCGCCGCCATACCCGAGCCGAACACCAACGCGCTGTCTGCGCCCTCCAGCTGCGCCAACGCCGATTCCAGGTGCCGCCAGGTCGGATTGGCGCTGCGGCCGTAGGTGTCGAGGTCCGCCGCCTCGTCGGTCGACAGGTGATAGGTGGACGCCAGTACGGGGGCCGACACCACCGGCTGGCCCGGGATGGCCCGCGAATTCACGGCTTTGACGCTGCGAGTGGAATCGCCGTACCGATTGGTCATGGCCGTTCGTCCCGGCGGCTGATTTCGGCGGCGTAGGCGGTCCAGTCACCAGCAGATGCGCGTTGCCATGCGGCGGCGACGCTGATGTGGATACCAAGGGTGCGCGCCAGGATCGCGGCGGGCAGGTCGGTGGCGAGTTGGAACAGGGCGGCGGATCGAGCCCGGCTGGCCTGGATGCCGAGTTGGCGCAGTCGTTCGACCATCCGGAAGGCGCTCAGGTGCTGTCCGGGTCGTCCGCCGGGGAACAGCCATGGGGATTCGCGATGGTTGCCAACGGCGGCGTGACCGGCTCGGGTCTCGACGAGTTCGCGGACCATCTGGTCGAGCGGCTCGGGGATCAGGATCGGTTCTCGACCGAGCCGCAGCCGCACCTGCGGCCCGGTGATCTGGGCGTGGTCGACGGTGAGCTGGCTGATGGTGGTGGCGGTCTGGGCGTAGAGCAACACCAGCAGGCCGGCGACGCGGTCGGCGGTGTCGATGGTGTCGTCGTGTAGGAGCCAGCGGGCCTGTTCCCATCGGGTTTCGGTGTCGATGGTCCCGGTCGGGCCGCCCCATCGCTCGGCGGCGTGGTCGAGTCGGGTGAGTTTGTGTTTGCGCGCCCAGCGTACGAAGTTGCCGCTGTCGCCGCGGAGAGGTTGTGTGCTGGCCAGCCAGGCGTCCAGGTCGCCTTGGCCTCCGGTGGCCAGCGTCAGGCCACGAGCGGTCAGCCAATCCAGAAGCGCGACAGCGGCTTTGATGTTGCGTTTGGCGGCCACAGCCTGCCCGTAGGTGGTGTCGGCGTCGCCGAGTCGGCCGCGCAGCCGGCGGATGACGTGCCAGACGGCGTAGCGGTGCAGCAGGTTTCGCTCTTCAGCGTCGGCGCGGGCGACGATGAGGTCGGCGGTCCAGCGTTGCAGCCGGATCATCTGTTCGTCGCGGTGCGGCAGGGTGCCGATCGCGACCAGCACGCTGCGAAGGTGTTCGACCGGTTTGCCGGCGGGCAGTTCGTCGAGCGTCTCGTGCGAGAGCACGCGCTGGCCGGCGTCGAGCTCGCGCAGGATGGGCCCGCTGCGGTCCAGCCAGACCGCGACGGTGTTGGGGCGTTCGGTCGCGATCAGTGCCTGGTAGAGCTCACGCAGCCCCGGTCGGATGTGGCCGTGCTCGTCGCCAAGCAGGTCGCGGAGCCGCTGCTGCACCGCGCAGCGGGCACACCTACTCGTATGCAGTCGCCCGGGCTGCCCGCATCCCGGGCAGGTGCGCCAGAATCCGGGCTCGTCCCTGACGCATTCGGCGCAGCGTGGGTCGCCGACGGTGCCGCCGCGGATCGGGCGCGTCCGGTTGCAGATGGCGCACCGAGCCCAGCGTTTGTGGCAGGTCAGGCACCACGGTTTCCCGGTCGCCGCGGACACGGTGCAGGGTCCGTCGTGTCCGCAGATTGAGCAGGTCATCGTCTTCACTGGCCGGCAGATCGCACAGACCGGCCCGATGTCGGTGCGCACGCTGACTGGGCGGCGGCGACCGCAGTCGATGCAGGTTTCCTGATTGGCCGGATCGGTGATCAGGCAGTGGGGACACAGCGGCTTGCCGTGTTCGTCGCGGGTGGCGGCCTCGCGGATGGCCCCACACCGCGCACACGGTTGCGCCCGGGTCTTGGCGGTGCAGTTGCGGCACAACCACTTCCCACCAATCGGCCGATAAAGGTGGATAACCCTGCCGCAGCCTGGACAGGCCGGACGAACGATGGTGCGTGCCTCGACGTCGCAGAGCCTGTCGATCAGCCGCAACACCGTCGGCACCGGCGCCTCGGCTCCGGCGCCGGTGAGCAGGTCGGGCCGCTCCTGCAGCGCCCAGGCCAGACGATGGCGCTGCCCGGCTTGCGGCGCGGCCGCGATGCTCGCCGCACCGATCACCTCGGCCGACAGCGTTGGATCCGCTTCAGTGACAGCCTCGACGATGAGCGCCGTCGGGTCGCGTCCGTCGTCGAGGGGGCACTGCGTACATCTGGGTCGCCCGTCGCGGTCGCGGCAGCTCACCCGCCGGAGTTGCCCGCAGGCCGCGCACGGTTCGCGCCGCGGGCCGCACACACCGCAGTACCAGTGCTCTCCGCGGCGTTGGATCGTGCGCAGCAGTTTGCCGCACCCGGCGCACACCGGCGCCGAAATATGTATTGCACCAGCCTTGTTCAACGCGATCAGCAGATCAGCGACCGCGCGCGGGGCCGGGGAACGCCCATCGGTGAGCACTGCGGGCCGGTCCACCAGAGCCTGGGCGAGGCCGCGGCGTTTCGCGCGACCACCCGCCACGCGCTCGGCGATGCTCGTGACCGCGGCGCGATCCAGCCCAGGTTGATGTTGCAGCAACAGATCGACCATGACACCGATCGGATCGTCGAGGACCTCGAATACGAACACGTCCGGCACCGGTCAACCGTCGACGTCGGCGATACGGGCGCGTTTCGGCCGCAGGCCACCGACGCCGGCGTCCTCACCGTTCGCGGTGCGCTTCCGCCGAACAGGAGACGCTACGGCGTACGGTTCGATTAGGTCGTCCGTCGTGCAATTGAGGATGTCGAGCAGCGCCACCAAGATCTTCAGGCTCAGCCGTTCGGGTCGTTCCACGACTAGCCGGTAGACCTGGCTGGAGGATAGGTGGATCCCGCGCTGCGCCAACGGTTCGATCAGGTCGGTGGTGGCGAACATGCCGCGCGCGGCCATGACCTGGCGCAGGTGCCAGCGGTAGTCAAGTTTGCGCGCCATTCAGGACTCCTTCCGGCGCTGAGATGCGTTGGTTGTCGAGGGCGGGGCCGAGGGCCTTGCGCAGCGCGGTGTTCATGAAGTCGCCGGACACGTGGGTGTAGATCGCCGTGGACGTATCGCAGCGGTGCCCAACAGCCTCCTGAATGAATCTGCGATCAACCCCGTCTTCGGTCAGGTGTGTGACCCAGGAATGCCGAAGACTATGGGGTGTCAGGGTTTTCGGCAGCCCGAGCGTATCGCGGTAGGCGACGAAGCGGGCGTTGATTTCCGCCGGTGCCACCCGGCCGCCGCGTTCGGTCAACCACATGGCCGGATGCTCCTCGTTGCCGAAGCGGGGCCGGATGCTGTCGACATAGTCCGCGACGGCCTCCACCGCCCAGCCCATAACCGAGGGCACGTTGCGGCGTCGCGGCGGCTGGCCGCGCACCGCCTTGCCGTAGCGCACATGCAGCATCCCGAACCGGCCGAACTCCGGGGCGGCGGGGTTCCGGCCCCAGTCAAGGACGTCCAACTTCGACGTTTCGGTACGCCTTAGGCCCCACGCGTAAATCACCTTAAATAGCGTCGCGTCTCGGTAGGCGGCCAGCGCGCCCTTGCGTTTCGCACGCACCGCACGGTCGACCTGTTCGTCGGCATAGTCGAGGAAGCGCTGCAACTCCGTGCGGCTGAACGGGCGGGCCTCCGGATTGCCCTCGTAGTCATTGAGATGAGCAATCGTGTTCCATTCATGGCAGATCGGAACCGGATGCACCCCTGGCCCGAATTGCTCCTGACACATCGCAGCCCAGCCATAGCGGGCGTCGCAGAGATACTCGCTGAACAGCCGTAGATCGGTTTGGTAGCCACGGATCGTCGACGGCGCCAGATGCGACTCCGCCATCAGCGACTGCGTCCACTCGTCGACATGCCCCGGCAGCCAACACCACGGGTACTCGTTGGTGAACTCGACGAACCGGCGCATCAGCCGCTCCCGCGGCGCGATGGTGTCTTCACGCAGCCCCCGCGCCGTCTGCTGGGCACGCCAGCCGCGCAACATCGCCTCTAACACGGCGTCTTCCGGGCGCAGCTGCACCACCCCGGAAATGAGCTGAAGGTGTGCTGCACCGGCCAGATCCGCCCGTCCCACATCTGCCTCCAACCCCGGATCGATACGACCCTTCAAGGCAAGTATCTTGCATCCAACGGGCTCGCCACGCAAGGAACACACCTCAAGCGGCGTGTCGGCCCGATGTAGTGGGACCGTTGCCTTCGCCCACTCGCCAGGCGACCTGCGACAATTCGCCCGTCTGATGCAATTCCCGAGGGTT
>NZ_VMQU01000207.1 GCF_007714205.1 Mycobacterium helveticum
CGGGGGCCCAGGTCGGCGGCCGCGCGCACCCGCCGAGAGGCGTCGGTGCGGGTGATCAACGCCGCCTCGGCGATCGCATGGGAGAGCCTGCCGCCCAACTCCTCCGGGGTGGCCTGGTGGGCCAGGGTGTTGATCACCGCATGCTCGAGAGCCGGCAGGCGCCGGCGCACCTTTTCCACGCGGCCCAGCCAGGCCAGTAGCTCCGGGGTGGTCAACGCCTCGCAGTCGAACCCCAGCAGTGTGTCCAGGCCGGCGTCGAGGGCGTCGAACGCCGCCCTCAGCTCCTCCCGATCAACACTCACACCGCGAAACTATCGGCACCCACCGACAAGAAACCCGGGAATGTGACCACTGAAACCGAAGTGACGCAAGTTTTTTGGCTAGAAGGTCAACCCTGACAACATGACCCGATTCGGGTCGTACTTCTGCCGCACGGCCGACAGCTGCGAGAGGTTGGAACCGAAGTAGCGCGACGCCGGGGTGTTGGCCTCCAGGTAGTTGACGTATCCACCGACCGAATACTGTTGCACCGCTTGGTGTGCGGAGGCCAGCCATTTCGTCGCCGCCCGCACCTGGTTGGCGGCGGGCTCGGCGTACCACTGCAGCACCGCGGACTGCCGGCGCCACGGGAAGGCCGTATCGCCGGGAGCGATGTCACCGGCCGCGCCCCCCAGGGGGTCGACGAGCACGGAGGCCTTCCCGGCCGCCGCGGGCCACTGCCCGATGGCGGTCGCAATCGCATGTGCCGCGGCGGCGTTCACCGTCGAGATCACGTCCGATCCGGCGACGAAACCGCGCGGCGACGCCGACGAGCTGCCGCCGGCAAGGTATGTCGCCAGGTCAAGGTGGGTCATCGTCGTGTTCTGGACGCCGCTGGGTTGCACGCCGACCGCGGACTTGATCGCGTTCGCCACGGAGTTGCCCGAACCCACGGAACAGGTGGCCAGGATCTGGCAGTTCGTCTGCGCCGACCCGATGGCGAGATCGACGCGCCCCCAGGTGTTCCGGTCGGCCGCGTTCAGCCACGACTGCCAGCCCGACAGCACCTGCACCGCCGACGACGACGGGAAGTCCAGCCGCACCACGTCGGTGGAGTCGGCGGCAAACGTGGCGAACGTCATCGACGTCGTCACGCCGAAGTTGCCGCCGCCGCCACCGCGGAGCGCCCAGAAGAGATCGGGGTGGTCGTTGGCGGACGCGGTGACGACGTCGCCGCTCGGCAACACGACCGTGGCCGACTGCAGGGTGTCGCAGGTGAGGCCGGCGCGCCGGGTGTCGGCGCCGATGCCGCCGCCGAGCGCCGATCCCCCGATGCCGACCGTCGGGCAGGTGCCGACCGGGACCGCCCGTCCGGCGCCGGCGCAAGCTTGTTGCAGCGCAGACAGATTGGTTGCCGGGGTCACCGTCACGTTGCCGCCGTCCAGCTGCGCCCCGCCGGGCAGCCCCCGCAGGTCGAGCACCATCGCGTTCGCGGCGGTCGAGGCACCGATATAGGAATGTCCGCCACCGCGCGGGGCGATCTGCAGCCTGTTCGCCGTCGCGAACGCGACCGCCTTCTGCACGTCAGCCTGCGAAGAAACCTCAACCACCGCAGCCGGATTCGAATTGTTGTAGAAGGAGTTGAACACCTGCTTGGCGGCGGCGAATTGGGCGCCGCTGGCCGGCACCAGCACCCTGCCGCCGATGGAGGACGCCAGGCCGCCCCACCCGCCGGCCGTGTCCGCGGCCGCCCGCGCGGTCCCGAACACCGTCCCCGTCGCCAGCATCCCGACGGCGCCGCGAAGGAACGTCTGGCGCGAGATCGCGCGGTCCGGCGGACGGCTCGCATTCGTCGTCATGAGCCGGATTCTGGAACATCTGTGGGCCGAAAGCACCGCGCCGGGGCGCGTGTCGGATCACAGTGTGGCGTCGATGTGTCCGCCGTCCGCCGATTCGCGGTTGCGCGGGTCCTCGCCCGGTAACCGATGCCGCTGCCGGGCGGCGCGCACGAAACGGCACGGTGTGCGAAAATTGATCCCACCGTGTCCTCGATGTGATCGTGATAGGCCAAAGTTCTCGGAGTGATCCGAGTGCCGGAGGAGCACTCACGACAGACGGGGAAGCTGTCTTGAAAGCACGGCCACGCACTCACGATTGGATCTCGATGTTCCGTCATCAGCCCCTGAGCATTCGGTTGCTGGCCGGCGCGGCCGCCGTCGTCACCGCGGCGGCGGCCCTCGCGGCGCCGGCCGAGGCCGACTGGACGACCGACGACGGCTTCATCGACGCACTGAATCACGCCGGCATCAACTTCGGCGAGCCCGGCAACGCGATTGGCGTGGGTCAGTCCATCTGCCCGATGCTCGTCGAGCCGGGCGGGAACTTCGCCGCCGCTGCGGCGCGGGTCCGGGGTGGGGGCATGTCCCCGCAGATGGCGCAGCTATTCACCACCATCGCGATCCAGACGTACTGCCCCGAGGAGATGGCGTCGATCGCCAACGGCAACCTGACCGGCGGCCTGCCGCAGGTCCCCGGGATGCCGCAGGTTCCCGCGATGCCGGGCCTGCCCGCGCTGCCGGGCGCCTAACCGGTACCCAGCGGGTCGATGGTCCAGGCGATGTAGACCATCGCGGCCCCCACCGTCGCGGTGGTGATGAAGTCGACGCCCTTGCTGCGCACCACCAGCAGGCCGGCCCGGTCGTCGGGCAGCGCCAACCGCAGCATCGCGGCGACGCCGACGCCGATGCCGAGCAGCAGCGCACCGCGACGCCAGAAGTTGGCCCCCGCCAACGCGAAAGCCGTGGCGAAGATCAGCCCCACCAGCAGTATCGGCCACTGGGCCCGCAGCACGGCGCGACCGTTCATTCCCGCTCGGCGCGCTCGACGACGTTGGTCAGCAGGAACGCGCGCGTCAAGGGGCCGACGCCGCCCGGGTTGGGCGACACGTGGCCGGCCACCTCCCACACGTCCGGATGCACGTCGCCCACCAGGCCGTCCTCGGTGCGGCTGACGCCCACGTCGACCACCGCGGCGCCGGGGCGCACCATGTCGGCGGTCAGCATGTGGGGCACCCCGACAGCGGCCACGATGATGTCCGCCTGCCGGGTCAGCGCCGACAGGTCGCGAGTTCCGGTGTGGCACAACGTCACCGTGGCGTTCTCGGAGCGACGGGTCAGCAGCAGCCCCAGCGGCCGGCCGACCGTCACACCGCGGCCGATGACGACCACGTGCGCCCCGGCGATCTCGACGTCGTAGCGCCGCAACAGGTGCACGATGCCACGCGGGGTGCACGGCAGCGGCCCCGGCGTGCCGAGCACGAGCCGGCCGAGGCTGGTCGGGTGCAGCCCGTCGGCGTCCTTGTCCGGGTCGACCCGTTCCAGCGCCGCGTTCTCGTCCAATTCACCCCGCGGCAGCGGCAACTGCACGATGTAGCCGGTGCACTCGGGGTTGGCGTTGAGTTCGTCGATGGTGTCGTTCAGCGTGGCGGTGCTGATGTCGGCGGGCAGGTCGCGGCGCATCGACGTGATGCCGACCTTGGCGCAGTCGGCGTGCTTGCCGCGCACGTAGGCCTGCGACCCGGGATCGTTGCCGACCAGGATGGTGCCCAGCCCCGGCGTGCGACCCGACGCGGTCAACGCGGCCACCCGCTGTTTCAGGTCGACGAAGATCTCGTCGCGGGTGGCCTTGCCGTCCAGTGTGATTGCGCCCACGCCTCACAGTCTGGCACGCGACGGGTCTAGGCTCCTCGCATGTCTACCCCTGCTGACGTGTTCGCCCCGGCCAAGCTGGGTCCGGTGACGCTGCGCAACCGGACCATCAAGTCGGCGACGTTCGAAGCGCGCACGCCCAACGGGTTGGTCTCCGACGACCTGATCGAATACCACCGCCTGCCCGCCGCGGGTGGGGTCGGCATGACGACGGTCGCCTACTGCGCGGTGTCCCCCGGCGGCCGCACCGAGGGCAACGGGCTCTGGATGCGCCCGGAGGCGGTGCCCGGGCTGCGCCGGCTCACCGACGCGGTCCACGCCGAGGGGGCGGCGGTGAGCGCGCAGATCGGCCACGCCGGTCCCGTCGCCAACGCCAAGTCCAACAAGGCCACCGCGCTGGCGCCGGTGCGGTTCTTCAACCCGATCGGGATGCGGTTCGCCAGGAAGGCGACCCGCGACGACATCGACGACGTGACCGCCGCCCACGCCGACGCCGCCCTGCTGGCCATCGACGCCGGCTTCGACGCGGTCGAGATCCACCTGGGCCACAACTACTTGGCGAGCGCGTTCCTGTCGCCGCTGATCAACCGCCGCGACGACGAGTTCGGCGGATCGCTGGAGAACCGGGCCAAGGTGGCCCGCGGGCTGGTGATGGCCGTGCGCCGTGCGGTCGACATGCGCGGAGCGGGACGGATCGCGGTCACCGCCAAGCTCAACATGACCGACGGGGTGCGCGGCGGCATCAGCACCGAGGAGGCGCTGACCACCGCGAAGTGGCTGCAGGACGACGGCGGGCTGGACGCGATCGAGCTCACCGCGGGCAGCTCGCTGGTCAACCCCATGTACCTGTTCCACGGCGATGCACCGATCAAGCAGTTCGCCGCCGCCTTCAAGCCGCCGCTGAGCTGGGGCATGCGCATGACGGGCAAGAAGTTCCTGCGCGAGTATCCCTACCGCGAGGCCTACCTGTTGCGCCACGCCAAGCTGTTCCGCGCCGAGCTGACGATGCCGCTGATCCTGCTCGGCGGCATCACCAACCGCGAGACGATGGATTTGGCGATGGCCGAGGGGTTCCAGTTCGTCGCGATGGGCCGGGCGCTGCTGGCCGAGCCCGATCTGATCAACCGGATCGTCGCCGACGGCGACCGGCACAGCGTGCATTCGGCCTGTACACACTGCAACCAGTGCATGGCCACCATCTACAGCCGGACGTACTGCGTGGTCACCGGCGCCCCCGATTCGGCCCGCTGACGATCCGCGCCGCCGGGGTGCGTGCGGGAAGGCGGGGGCTCGGGCCCGACGAGGACCTTCGTTGCACCAGATAAAGTTGGTTCGATGAGTGCACCAGCCCCGCCAGTCCTGACCGTCCGCTACGACGGAGGTGAAGGCACCTTCGCGGCGGGCCACGACGTGGTGGTCGGGCGCGACCTGCGGGCCGACATGCGGATCACCCATCCGCTGATCTCGCGGGCACACCTGCTGCTTCGCTTCGACCAGGGCCGCTGGCTGGCGATCGACAACGGTTCGCTCAACGGGACCTTCGTCAACGGCCGGCGCGTTCCCGTCGTCGACATCCACGACGGCCAGTGCATCAACATCGGAAACCCCGACGGGCCGCAGCTCAGGTTCGAGGTCGGCCGGCACCAGGGCATGGCCGGGCGTCCCCCCGAGACCGAGTCGATGCGCCTCCCGGCCGGCGCGACCCGGGCCTCGGGTGCGGCCTGGGCCGCGTCGCCCGGTGCTCCGCCCGCTCCCCCCGGCCCGCCCGGGCCGCCGCCCGCCCGGCCGTCGGCACC
>NZ_VMQU01000208.1 GCF_007714205.1 Mycobacterium helveticum
CCGCCGACGACGGGATCGAAAACCCCTTCTGCAAGTACAGGAACTGACACACCCCGCCCACGCACTGCAGCTTCGGCACGTACGCCTGTAAGAACATGCGGTCCACCGAGCGGCAGGTCAAAGTGACGTGATCCCGCAATAGGGTTGCCTAGTCGGCCACGATCGCCTCCTTGGTCTCAGCAACCTTGCGGCTAGGCCGACGCGAGGGATCTCCGGCAGTGGAGATCCCTCGCCCTATCAACCCGTTCGCCCCGCCGTGCGGGCAGAACTCAACCCAACCGGTCCATCGACCGTATGAGGACGCTCGCTACGCTCTAGGCGAAGGCATTCAGGCCCCCGGAACGCCGCACTCTCGCAGTCAGTCAACCTGCGGCGGTGATCCGGGCCGGCGATGTGGTCTTAACCGATGCGGACGCCGAGCATGGAGATCGACCCGCCGTCGAATCCGTCGACCGGCAGAGATACGGGCTCGTCCTCGGTGTGCGTGGCAAGTGTGTACAACAGGGGTAAGTAATGCTCTGGCGTCGGCACGGCCAACTCCGCATCTGCGCCGCCTTGCCGATAGTCGATCACGTCGCCAAAGCGACGCGCCATGATTGCTTGCCGCAACCAGGAGTTGAAGCGAACAGCCCACTGATACGGCGGGATCGGCCGCCGGTCCCATGCATAGACGTCAAGGTTGTGCACCACGTTGCCGGAGCCCAGAATCAGGACTCCATCCTCGCGCAGTGGGCGCAGACGCCGACCGAGATCGTAATGCTGCGCTGCAGTGAGAGTTTCATCGATACCTAGTTGGACAACCGGAATGTCCGCATCCGGGTACATGTGGACCAATATCGACCAGGTACCGTGATCAAGTCCCCAGCGGGTGTCGGGTTCGATCACGGCCGGAGCCAATAGGTCGGCAACGCAGTCGGCAAGTTCAGACGAACCCGGAGCCGGGTAGCCGACTTCGAATAATTCTTTGGGAAAGCCGCCGAAATCGTGAATGGTCGCCGGCCGGTCACCCGCGGTGACCCGGCCTCCCGGTAGGTACCAGTGCGCCGAAATCGCCAGGATCGCCCGGGGCCGGGGCAGCGAGTCGGCCAATTGTTGCCATTCTGCGGTATAGCTGTTGTGCTCAATCGCGTTCATCGGATTGCCATGTCCGACGAAGATGGCCGGCATCGGTGTGGTTGGCATGTCTGGGGGCTCCGGTTTTGCGGTCAGACTTCCGAGGGGGCGAGGACGATGTTGAACCGAACACGCGACCATTCTCGGCCGCCCAGATCACGGCCGTCAGGCGTCGGTGTGCCGGGCCCTTGCCGGACGAATTCCTTGATCAGCGAGTCTTTCACGCCGAACACCGCGTCGCCGACCTCAAGTTGGGCATCGCCGGCAACGAACACGTGTGTGACCAGAGTGCGCAGGCCTGGCGCGGTGACCATGAAATGCAAATGACCCGGGCGCATCGGAGATCGGCCGGTGGCTTCGAGCAGCGCACCAACCGGCCCATCGTGCGGGATCGGATACGGGGTGGGCGTGAGCCCCCAAAAGCGATAGCCGCCTTTCTCGTCGGTGAACAGGTGGGCGCGGGCGGCGGTGCGACCGTCTGGGTATTGCACGTCATAAAAACCGTCGGCGTCGGCCTCCCACACCTCAACCCGGGCACCGCTGACCGGGTTGCCGTCGGTGTCAGTGACAGTGCCCTCCACCCAGCACGGCTCACCGGGAGCACCAGCGGCCATTTCACCGCCGAGCGGGATCTGTGGGGAGTTGTCGACGAAAAACGGACCGAACACCGTCGCCTCGGTAGCACCGTGGTAGACCTCGTTGTTGACGGCAATCGTCTGCATGGAGGCACCGAGGACATCCGAGAGCAAGATGAACTCCTGGCGCTTGTCGTCAGTGATGTGCCCGACCGCCGTCAAAAACTCGATCGCTCGGTTCCACTCGTGCTCGCTGAGCCGGACTTCACGAATAAATGCATGTAGATGGTGCGCCAACGCGTGCATCAGCTGACGCAGCCGCGGGTCCGGGGTAGCGTCGAAAGAGTTGACGACGCGGCTCAGTACGCCCCCTTCTGCGGCCTGTTGCTCGGGAGAGACGGGCATGACGGTAGTTCCGGGTTGACTCATGACTTGTTTTCCGTGCCTTTCGTGCTGTCGTCCATGATGGTCCTGGGATCGGCCCCCTGCCACGCTGCAGTGAGCAGTCGACGCAGATCGTCGGCGTTTATCGGGCGCGGATTGCCCGCCGGCAGCACCGGCAAAATCCGATCCACGGCATCGCCGATGTCACGTTCGTTGAATCCGTAGTCACCCAGGGCGCATGGCACTCCAAGTCGGCTGCGAAGTTCTTGTAGGCCCTCGAGCGCGGAGGTGGACGCGAGGGCGGCCGCGATCCGAGCTTCGGCCTCGGGTGCGGCGTTGCCGTTAAACGCAAGAACGTAGGGCAACATGATCGCATGGGTTTGAGCATGCGGAAGGTTATACGCGCCGCCGAGGACATGGCAGATCTTGTGATGCAGTCCAGACCCCGCCGAGCAAAACGCGGCAGCCGAGACGTAGGCCCCGTACAAAGCGCGCTCCCGCGCGGTCAGATTCATAGGATCGCTCACTATGTCAGGCAACGCGGCGGTTAGCGCCCGGATTCCCTCCTGCGCCATCATCTGATCGAGAGTGTCCGCGCGCGGTCCCCACATCGAATCCACGCCATGTGCTAGCGCATTCAATCCGGAGGCCACACTCAGCGCCACCGGAAGCGACAGCGTCAGCTCCGCGTCGTAGACGACAGCTCGCGGCAACACGCGCGCGTCGACCCCGGTCGTTTTCCGGTTGCCGTGGGTGAGCCCCCACATGGTCGTGGCTTCCGAGCCGGCGTAGGTAGTCGGGACCGCCACAATCGGCAGTCCACTGGTCAGCGCGACCGCCTTGGCTAATCCGGTAGCGGATCCGCCGCCGACGCTGACCAGGAGATTCACCCGATGCTCGGTGGCGGCAGCGCGGGCACGCTCGGCCAGTTCCACTGGAACATGCATCACCACGTCGCGGTGGTGGTACATCACCGGCAGATCGGCGGTAACCCTATCCGCCCGTTTCAACTCACTTGGCGATGCGATCACCATCACCCGCGTGCCACCCAGCCGCTCTACTTCACGCGCCAGGATCAGCGGTGCCTGACCCGAAGCCAAGCACACCCGCTGCGGCAGAAATTCATGGTCGAAACGCAAAATAGACAACAGCTCCCGCGCTGGCGAGGGATATTGGGGTACAAAAGCTATAACGAGCGACGGTGATCCCCGCGACCCGTGTTCCGCAGCCTGGAACACCGGGGCCTCATGTGCCGGATCGATGCTTTGCTAGTGTCCCGCACCGTTAACTCGTTACATAATTGTAATTTGGGTAGACGGCACTGAGTCATACGAATTACGTTGGGGGGATAGATAGATCACCATGAGCGAGGACGTCGATTTCGGGTTCGATTCCGTCTACCGGGGCGAATCCGCCCGAATAGGGGTTGGTGTTCGACCTCCGTGGAGCCTCGGGGAGCCCCAACCCGAGTTGGCCGCCCTGATCGAACAGGGCAAATTTCACGGTGACGTTCTCGATGCGGGATGTGGGGAAGCCGCCATCTCGCTGTATCTGGCCGAACGCGGCTATGCCGTGGTCGGGCTGGACTCCTCGCCGGCCGCGATCGACCTGGCCCGGCGTGCGGCACACAAGTGCGTTCTGGCCAACGTCGACTTCGAGGTGGCCGACATCAGTTCGTTTGCCACATATCCCCCCGGCTCAGAAGGCCGCTTCGGCACCATCATCGACAGTACACTGTTCCACTCGATCCCGGTCGGTGCGCGAGAAGACTACCAGCAGGCAATATCGCGCGCCGCGGCGCCGGGAGCATCGTATTTCATGCTGGTCTTCGACAAAGCCGCGGTCCCCGAGGGGCCACCGTATGCGGTGACACCCGATGAACTGCGTGACGCGGTGTCCACGTACTGGATCATCGACGACATCCGACCCGCCCGCATCCACGCCACCTTCCCCGACGACGCCGCCGGGTGGCCCGGGAGGCCGCAAATCGAGGTCCGGGACGAGCCAAACGGTCGTAAATCGGTCGCCGCCTGGTTGCTATCGGCACACCGACCCTGATCGGGCATCCTGCGCTCGGCGATAGCCGACCGGTCGGCGTGCGCAGTTGTCCGGGAGTTTCGGCGTGTCGTCGTATAAACACGCCCGCTCGCCGGGGCTTGGCAGGTGAGCGGCTGGTTAGAGGCACTCAATAATCGTGACGTTGGCGGTGCCGTCGCCCTCGCCCTCGCACATCGTCTGCAGCCCGTAGCGCCCACCGATGCGCTCGAGTTCGCCCAGCATCGTAGCGAACAGCTTGGCGCCGGTGGCACCCAGCGGATGCCCGAGCGCGATCGCCCCGCCGCAGGGGTTGACCTTGTCCGGATCCGCCTTGATCTCCTTCAGCCAGGCCATCACCACCGGCGCGAACGCCTCGTTGATCTCGACGGTGTCGATGTCCTCGATGGACAGCCCGGTCTTGTCCAGCGCGTCGCGGGTAGCCGGGATCGGTCCGGTCAGCATGAACACCGGATCGGCGCGGCGCGCGCTGATATGATGGATACGGGCCCGCGGTGCGAGTTTCTGGTCCTTGACCGCCTGCTGAGACGCCAGCAGGACCGCGCTGGCGCCGTCGGAGATCTGGCTGGCCAGCGCCGCGGTCAACCGGCCGCCCTCCGAGAGTGCCTTCAGCGCGGCCATCTTCTCCAGCGAGGTCTCCCGCCGCCCTTCGTCGACCCGGAACCCGTCGACCGCAACAATCTCGTTGTCGAAGTGGCCCCCGCGGATCGCCGCCAGTGCCGCGCTGGTGACTGGTGAGGGCGAAGAGCTCCGTCTCCGCACGGGACAGGTTCCACTTCTCGGCGATCAACTCCGCACCACGGAACTGTGAGATCTCCTGATCGCCGTAACGGTGCAGCCAATTCTTCGATTCGTTTGTCGGAGAGGTGAACCCGAACTGCCTGCCGACCGTCATCGCCGAAGCGATCGGGATCTGGCTCATGTTCTGCATGCCCGGCCAGGATCAGGTCCGCGGTGCCCGACATGATCGCCTGAGCACCAAAAGAAATCGCCTGCTGGCTGGAGCCGCATTGCCGGTCCACGGTGACACCGGGAACCTCTTCGGGGTAACCCGCGGCCAGCCAGGCATTTCGGCCTATGTTGCCGGCCTGCCCGCCGCCCTGTGTGACAGGGTTTGGTGAGACAGCAGCAGTAGCCGATTATCACTACAGGGCGAGACAGGATCACCATTTCTATGACTATGACGATCGCATCCCTGGAAGGGTGCGCTGATACTGATCAAGTGGGCAGTACACCGGATCCGGGCGCGCGGGCACGGCGGCGCACGTTGTCGACCGCCACGGTGATGGGACCACTTTGACCAGGGTTTAGCCAGTTTCATTGGACCACCCGTTTGCCAGTTATG
>NZ_VMQU01000209.1 GCF_007714205.1 Mycobacterium helveticum
CCCCCCCCCCCCCCCCCCCCCCACCCCAGTATTTTTTAATTGATACGGCTACCACCCAGAACTACACACTGCAATTCGTCGGATGCGCCTTTTGTGAATATCACACTGGGTCGGGGCGGGCGGCGGCGGGCTCGGGCGGTGCCGCGGACGCCGCCCCGCGCCCGCCGGCGGTAGCGGGAACCCGGCGGCCCCCGCGGCCGGGGGCCGTGGGCTGCCTGGCGTGACGCCGGACCCGGTCGATGACCTGCGCGACGTCGTCCCACCCGACCCAGCCGGCGAGCTGGCGGGCGTACTCGTCGCGCAGCGTGGGGTCCTTGATCTGGGCCACCATCGGCACGCAGCGGCGCAGCGCGGCGACCCTGCCCTCGGCGCTGTCGAGGTCCGTCTCGGCGAGCGCGGTGCAGATCGCGAACTCGAACAGCGGGGTGCGCCGGGCCACCAGGTCGCGCAGCGCGCCGTCGCCGGACTGCAGCCGCAGGTCGCAGGGGTCCATACCGTTGGGGGCCACCGCGACGAACGACTGGCCGGCCAGGTTCTGCTCGCCGCCGAAGGCCTTGAGCGCGGCGGCCCGGCCGGCCGCGTCGCCGTCGAACACGTAGATCAGCTCGCCGCGAAAGAAGCTGTCGTCCATCATCAGCCGGCGGAGCATGCCCAGGTGCTCGTCGCCGAACGCGGTGCCGCACGACGCCACGGCGGTGGTGACCCCGGACAGGTGCATCGCCATGACGTCGGTGTAGCCCTCGACGACGACGGCCTGATGTCCCTTGGCGATGTCCCGCTTGGCCAGGTCGATGCCGAACAACGCCGACGACTTCTTGTAGAGCAGCGTCTCAGGAGTGTTGATGTACTTGGCTTCCATCGGGTCGTCGTCGAAGATCCGCCGGGCGCCGAACCCGATCACCTCGCCCGCCGAGGTGCGGATGGGCCACAGCAGCCGCCGGTGGAAACGGTCCACCGGCCCGCGCCGCCCCTGCCGGGACAGACCCGCGGTCTCCAACTCCTTGAAGTCGAAACCCTTGCGCTGCAGGTGTTTTGTCAGCGAGTCCCAGCCGGAGGGAGCGAACCCACAGCCGAAACGGCGGGCCGCCTCGGCGTCGAAATTGCGCTCCGTCAGGTAGCGGCGCGCCGGCGCGGCCTCGTCGGACTCCAGCGCCGCCGCATAGAATTCCGCGGCGGCCGCGTTGGCCCCCACGAGCCTGCTGCGGGTACCGCGGTCGCGCTGCACGCTGGTGGCCGGGCCGGTGTAGCTGATCGTGAACCCGACGCGGTCGGCGAGCAGTTCGACGGCCTCCACGAAGCTGACGTGTTCGATCTTCTGCACGAACGCGTACACGTCCCCGCCTTCGCCACAGCCGAAGCAGTGGAAGTGGCCGTGGTTGGGGCGCACGTGAAACGACGGCGACTTCTCGTTGTGGAAGGGGCACAGGCCTTTGAGCGAATCGGCGCCGGCGTTGCGCAGCTGGACGTAGTCGCCGACGACCTCCTCGATGCGGACCCGTTCGCGGATGGCGGCGATGTCGCGGTCGGGAATCCGGGCCCGGCCCTGGGGGCGGCCCGCATTCGCCGAACCCGCGGGACTGGACATTCGGCTAGTTTACGGCCCGGTCCGCGGCGCCGAGACCGACTAACAGCCCGCGCCGATCACGCCGCATGCGACCCGCTGCATCGCCTGGTCGCGGTCCTCGGCGCCGTGCAGCATCAGCGCGGTCTTGTCGCCCGCCAGCAGGTCGTCGCGGGTGAACGCGTCGGTGGTGGTCACCGACCGGCCGTCGGGTGACTTCAGTTGCGCGCTCAGCGACCCGGCGCTCGCCGCCGGGCTGGTCGTCGCCGACGGCGACGCCGGTGGGGCGCTCTTGACGGGAGGGACGGTGTCCGGCCGCGAACTGGGGTTCTGGCCCGGGCTGCAGGCGCTGAGGACCAGGACGGGAAGCGACAGCAGGACAGGGGCGACGCCGCCGTCCGCTAAGACCCGATCCGGCCGGTGTCGATGCGCTCCAGCCGCCCCTCGGTGTAGGACGCGATCTGGTCGACGACGACGCGGAACCGGGCGCGGTCGTCGGCGGCGGCGGTGAACGCGGCGGCAAACATCGGGTCGAGGGTGCGCGGCGCGCCCGAATGCAGCCACTGCGCCACCCGCTGGATGCGTTCGCGCTGCCGGGCCTGCGCGGCCAGATGCCGCGGGTCGGACATGATGAACTGCAGCGCGAGGATTTTCAGCAGGGCGACCTCGGCGCGCACCACGTCGGGCACCTGCAGGTCGGCCTGATAGCGCACCAGCGGTCCGGGGCCCGCCGCCGCCCGCGTGGTCGCGATCGCGACCGAGGCGAACCGGCCCACCAGCTCACTGGTCAGCCGCTTGAGGGCGACCGCGGCCGCCAGCGTGGCGTCGTACTTGCCGACCGCGGCGACCACCGGCAGCCCCGACAGCCGGTGGGCGGCCGCCATCAAGTCGTCGGCGCTGACCCGCGAGAATTCGCTCTCGCCCAGCTTTGCCAGCGCGTCGGCCTCGTCGTCGTCGGCCAGCACGCGCAGGTCGATGCGCTGGGACACGACGCCGTCCTCGACGTCGTGCACGGAATAGGCGACGTCGTCGGCCCAGTCCATGACCTGGGCTTCCAGGCACACCCGGTCCGCGGGCGCGCGGGCGCGCACCCAGTCCGCCAGCTCGCGGTCCTCGTCGTAGAAACCGTACTTGCGCCGCCCCGTCGCGCGCGTCCACGGATATTTCGTCACCGCGTCCAGGGCCGCCCGGGTCAGGTTGAGCCCCGCGCTGCCGCCTTGTGCGTCAAGCACTTTGGGCTCGATCCTGGTCAGGATGCGGAAGTTCTGGGCGTTGCCCTCGAAGCCTCCGTAGGCGGCGGCCAGCTCGTTGAGCGCACGCTCGCCGTTGTGGCCGTAGGGCGGGTGGCCGATGTCGTGGGCGAGGCCGGCCAACTCGACCAGCTCGAGGTCGCAGCCCAGCCCGACCGCCATCCCCCGCCCGATCTGGGCCACTTCCAGCGAATGGGTCAGCCGGGTGCGCGGGGTGTCTCCTTCGCGGGGCCCGACGACCTGGGTCTTGTCGGCCAGCCGGCGCAGCGCCGCGCTGTGCAGCACGCGGGCCCGGTCCCGGGCGAAGTCGGTGCGGTGCTGTCCTTCCGTCCCGGGCAGGCCCGCCGTCTTCGGCGCTTCGGGTACCCGCCGCTGACGGTCGAAGTCGTCGTAGGGGTCGTGCTGATTCGTGATCACCGAGGCACAGTCTGCCAGGCAACGCCGGGGCGGGCCCGCCTTTGCCCAGGGTGCTTCTCCGTGGGCCCGGGCTAGATTGGCTTATGCGCACCGCTCGCCTGCTCGGCGTGATCCTGACGATGCTCGGCGCCGGGTTGCTGCTGGCGCCCCCGGCCACCGCGCAGCCGCCGCAGCGGCTGGCGGGCTACGTCACCGACGGCGCGGGAGCGCTGTCGGGTTCCGGCCGCGCGGCGGTGACGTCGGCCGTCGACAAGCTCTACACCGACCGCCACATCCGGTTGTGGGTGGTCTACGTCGACAGCTTCTCCGATCAGAGCGCAATGAGTTGGGCGCAGCGCACCTACCGCCTCAGCGACCTGGGCGACCGCGACGCCCTGCTGGCCGTGGCGACGAACAGCCGCGCGTACGCCTTCCTGGTGCCGGCCACGGTCAAGAGCGTCGACGCGAAACAGGTCGACGCCCTGCGGCGCGACAAGATCGAACCCGCGCTGCACGACAACGACTGGAGCGGCGCCGCGGTCGCGGCGGCCGACGGGCTCGACGCGAAGTCCACGTCGTCGGGTCCGGTGGTGCTGCTGGTGGGGCTGGCCGTCGTCGCCGGCGCCGTGACCGTCCTGCTGGTCGTGATGCGCTTCCGCCGCCGGCGCCGCCGCGCCGCGGAGTTGAGCGCGGCCCGGCGGGTGGATCCCACCGACGCCGACGCGCTGGCCGCGGTGCCGCTCGACGCCCTCGCCGACCTGTCCCGCTCGATGGTGGTCGACGTCGACAACGCGCTGCGGACCAGTTCCAACGAACTCGCCCTGGCGATCGACGAATTCGGCGCGGAGCGCACCGCACCCTTCACCCGGGCCGTGGACAACGCCAAAGCGGCGCTGGCGCAGGCGTTCACCGTGCGCCAACAGCTCGACGACGCCACGCCGGAGACGCCGGGGCAGCGCCGGGAGCTGCTCACCCGGGTCATCGTGTCGGCGGCGCAAGCCGACCGCGAGCTCGAATCGCAAACCGAAGAGTTCGAGAAGCTGCGGGATCTGGTGATCAACGCGCCCTCGCGGCTGGACGGGCTGACCCAGCGCTACGTCGAACTCAGCGCCCGGGTCGCCCCGGCCGAACAACGACTCGCCGAACTGCACACCGAGTTCGACGCCGCGGCGCTGACGGCGGTGTCCGGCAACGTCGCGGCCGCCAAAGAGCGACTGGCGTTCGCCGACCGCAATATCGGCGCGGCCCGCGAATCTGCCGCCCAAGCCGTCACCGGGCAGCAGAGCGCCCTGGTGGACGCGGTCCGCGCCGCCGAGTCGGCGCTCGGGCAGGCCCGCGCGCTGCTCGACGCGGTGGACGGCGCCGCCAACGACATCCGGCACGCCATCGACGAACTGCCGTCGGCCATCGCCGACATCCAGGCAGCCATCCAGCGCGCCGACGAACAACTGCAGAAGACGCCGAACGGCGAATCGGCCCATGCCGGCGCCCTGGTCGCCGCGCGCGACGCGGCGACCGCAGCCCTCGACCACGCCCGCGGCGCCGGCTCCGCGGACCCGCTGAGCGCCTTCGCCCGGCTGTCCAAGGCCGACGCCGACCTCCACGGGCTCCTGGACACCGTGGCCGAGGAGCAGGCCAACGCCCAGCGGCTCGCCCGCTCGCTCGAGCAGGCGATGTTCACCGCGCAGTCGCGGGTGCGCGCGGTGTCGGAGTACGTGGACACCCGCCGGGGCAGCGTCGGACCCGAGGCCCGGACCCGGCTCGCCGAAGCCGAACGGCATCTGGAGGCCGCGCACGACAAGGGTGCGGACGACCCGTCCGAGGCGATCGCCCACGCCAACGCCGCGGCGACGCTGGCCGCCAACGCGCAGGCCCTGGCCAACGCCGACGTGCAGTCGGCTCAGCAGGCCTACACCCGCCGCGGCGGCAGCGACATGGGCGCCATGCTGGGCGGGATCATCATCGGGGACCTCCTCGGCGGAGGTATGCGGGGCGGCTTCGGCGCCTGGAGCCCCACGTCGTTCGGCGGTGCCTCGGGCTCGTCGTGGGGCTCTGCGGGCGGCTCGTCCGATGGCGACTTCATGGGCGGCGGCGGCCGGTTCTGAGAGTTGACCCGGCAATCGAGACACCACCGCTACACCACCGCCCCCGGGCTCTGGGAGCCCGGGGGCGGCGGTGTAGCGGTGTTTGGGGGGGGGGCGCCCGGGGGTGGCGGCCGCCGCCGGCCAGGAGCGGGGTGGCGCCCCGGG
>NZ_VMQU01000020.1 GCF_007714205.1 Mycobacterium helveticum
CATGCTCGTCTGCGGGCCGGTCACCCTCGAGCTCCCATACCACACATGAGGTCATCCACATTCATGGCAATAGAGCCGAACTTTGGATGTCTCCGCACTCGGGGCTGTACCAGTTCTCGCGCAGGAAGACCGGCTTCAGCGAGAGTTTGTCCCGGTACTTCGTCAGGAGGTTCTGCGCGTCATAGGGACCGTAGAAATCGCCGACGCCCGCGTGATCGCGGCCGAACATGTGGTGGGAACATCCCAGATTCGTTCTCAGGATGGCGTGAAAAATCGCTTCGCGCGGGCCGGCGTACCGCATGTCCCACAGCGTGAAGGACACCATGTGCACGTCCTCGCGGAAATATCCGCTCGTGCGCAGCGCATTCTGCGCCAGCAGGATCGCCTCGTCGACATAGTCCCCGACCCGCTTTTGCCCCATGATCGCGTTGACCAGAACGCCGGTCTTCAACGTGTCGACGGGGAGGTCCTCATTGGCGGCGAACCACGCCTGTTTCATCAGCGCTTCGTGGCCGGTATGGGGCACATTGCGGGTCTGGTGCGCCACCATGTGCTGCCATCCGTTTCGCTGCGCGGCCTGACGGTGGCCCTTGGGAGTCAACCAGAAAAGCTTGAACGGCTCGTTGAACACCGGCTCGTTGATCAGTGTGATGTCACCGCCGAGGAACCTGTCCTGATATGCCAACATCTTTTTGACACCAGGATGCCGCGAATCGGTAGTACCGTATGTCTTTTGGGCCATCTCCTCGCGGTCATACTCATAGATCTCGGCGACCTCGAGGATAGCCATCGGCGCGTCCATATATTCCAGGACCACGGCGATGCCCTCGCTGATGTCGAATCTGTCGATGTCCTCGCTGGAGATGTCGAACACGATCGGAATGCTCCACAACGTGCCATCGGGCAGCGCCATGTCGTTCAAAGTGCCGTCCACCTCGCTGCGACGCATGAAACCGGTCAGCGGGGTGAAGAATCCGTACGACAGGCTTATCACCTCGTGAGCAAGCGCTTTCGGGATCGGAACGCGCCGCAGCCCCCTGATCCGGGCAGCCGCGTCCGCTGTTGATACGCGATCAACGATCGGTTTGCCGTTGTGGCCAACAAAATCCATCAAAAATCACCTTTTCTCGATAACCTACTGAGACAACCGTACTGACATAGCTGTGCGTCGTGCGTTGATCCGACGAGCCCGCCGGCCTGCTCGGACAACTGCCGCAGGAGCGTGGCACGATGCTTATGCACACGATGCTTATGCACACGATGCTTATGCACACGATGCTTATGCATTGGTGCGCTCCCCGCCCGAATCGGCTTCCTCCCCCGGATTTCCGAGATTGGCAAAGCGTTGTAGTAAGGCCTGTTGCTGCGCCGCGAATTGTTTGCTCACGGCTTCGAGCATCTCGGCGTGTGTACCGAAACGAGCCGCGGTCTGGATTGAGATCACGTCTCCGGCAGCGGGATCGACTCGTGTCGGAGCGGCCACGGCACCAAGTGCCTGCCCATAGTTTTCCAGCTGCAGAGCAGTCAGCGTAGCCATGAGATCATCCAGGGAGCGCTCCGTCCCTTGGCCGCCATGGCCGGGGTTTGGCGGGCTTTCGGGCGCATCCGGCCCCGACGTGTTCGCGCCGGCGGCGGATTTTCCGGCATCAGGCTGCGACGACACGCGCGTTCCCCGTTCGAGCACGAGTTGATGTTGCTGCAAATGCGGACACCTTGCTTCGGGTATGACTCCGCTCGGCTTCGCCCGCGTCGAGCATGCCCGCGTGACCGAGCGTGATTGCGTTGAGGGTGCGCACTTATTGGCCTCCCGCGCCGTTTTCCAGCCACCGGGCGCATTCGTCGCCGAGTTTGTCGAGGGCTTTGCGGTCGAAGCGCTCGATCTGCTCGTCGCTCAACTCGGTGCGGAAGTCGCGCTTGGGCCCCTTGTCGAAGAAGGCCTTGGCACTGGACATGTGCTCCCCACCAAAGGGCGCCATCTTCTCCGCCCGCCCGCTCATGTACTCAAACGAGCAGTGCTCGACGATGGCGTCCATACGCAACGACCCGGGATCGATGGACAAGAACTCCGCGATCCGCGCAACCTCACCCGCCAGATCGTGCTTGAGGTTCCGGTAATGCACCAACACGATGTTCGGCTCATCCTTGAGCCGCCACCACGACGCCATGACATCGAGCAGGTCACAGCACTGGTACCCGTCGGTGTCCAGCCACACATCGAAGAACTCCCGCATGTCCGGCGGGATCACCAGCGGAGTCGAATCACCGGACCACTCGGCGTGAATGCGGTTGATCTGCTCCATGGTCGCCGGGGAGAAGTTGTGCAGATAGTTGTGGAAACTGACGCCCAGGTCCTTGCCGTTGCGCCCGACGAACACGTAGTGGGCTTCCGGCGCGATCGGCAGGGCATCGGCGGGTACATGCGACTTCATGACCCGGCGCGTGCCGGCCTCCCGCTGCTCCTTGAGCGTCTTGAGCATTCCGGCGTGATCGCCCCAGCTGGAGTCCAGCCACGGGGAGGTGTCCGAGAGCCCGGCGTCGTGCTCCTCACCGTTGCTCAAAATCTGCTGCAGAATCCGCTGGGTCCACGTGGTGCCGGCCTTGAACGGGTCGGCAACCACAATGTCCCGGTCGACAAAGCCCCCCTGGTCAAGAAAGTCCTGCCACACCCGGGAATCCGACAGGTAGTCCCTCAGCACCCGGGTGGGCGCGATCAGCTGCTTGCTCACGATAATCCGCCTTTCTGTTGGACCTCGAGGAGTGAAATCCGGGATGCTTTGCTCATTGCGGCACCCCCTTCCTAGTGGCTTCCACTTCGCGTCAGCACCGGAATGACACCGACCTTTTCGAGGTGAGCGATGACCTCATCGGCCAACGTGTCGGCTGACTTGGCGCCGCCGTCGAGGCGGAGTTCGGGATTCGCGGGGGCCTCGTAGGGATCGTCGATGCCCGTGAATCCCTTGATCTCTCCCGCCCGGACCTTTTTGTAGAGTCCCTTCGGGTCGCGCTGTTCGCAGATCTCTAGCGGCGTGTCGACGAATATTTCGATGAAATCGCCCTCATTGAGGGTGGCCCGTACCCGGTCGCGATCGCGCCGGTAGGGGCTGATGAATGCGGTCAACGTGATGATGCCCGCGTCGCAGAACAAGTTCGCGACCGCCCCGATGCGCCGGATATTCTCTTCGCGGTCCTCCGCGGAGAACCCCAGCCCGAAACGTTCGGAAAAATGGTCGCCGTGCAGCTTCTTCAATATGTCCGGGCCGGCATTCAGTCCGTAACGGACGTTGTCGCCGTCGAGCAAGTAGCTGCTCATGCGGCGCTGGTACAGTTTGCGATCCACCGTATTGGCCACCGTGCTTTTGCCGCTGGCGCTCAATCCGGTGAACCAGATCACACAGCCCTTGTGGCCATTGAGTTTCTCGCGCTCACTTCGAGAAACGCTCTGGTCGTGCCAAGTGATGTTCGTGCCCACGTCAAATTTCCTTTCTGTCCGTCATACGGCATACCCTGGCCGTCGGGCCTTCACCCAATAGGGCGCCTCGTGCTCGACGGTCACCAGCACGAGAAGGCCGACCAGGTGGATCGTCGCCGATCCGAGGTTGGCCATCCCGCCGGTGAACCCCAGAGCAAAACCCCTGCGCCGCTGCGGATACAAACCGTCGGCCTTCGTCAACGCTGACGAGTGGTTGCCGGCCCCCCCGGCCCGTCGCCGCGCACAACACAAGCGGCCACAGCGGTAAACCGGGATGCGCCAACACGACGATGGCATCCGTGGTCGGCATCGGCAGTACCGAAGACGAGATCGTCATCCATGTCCGGCGGCCAAACCACCAAACCAGTAGACGGCCAAAACAAACGGCATACGGCATGAACAGCACCATCACCGACCACAAAGGCCAAACCGAAGACGCGCCATGCACATTCACGACCGGAGAGAAGAGGTTGCGACGCGTGATCGCGTTGTTACCACGTGCCCACGTGGTGGTGTCTTCTGGATTCCACTCCGATATGCGCGAACGCGCCATGCGGTAGGCATCTTTCGTAGTCGATGTTGGACGGGCGGTCGGTCGTCAATAACCTGACGACAACGGGGCAGGCACGGCCGTTCGTCATTGGGCCGCTGGTCGCGACACTGGGTCGCGGGACGGCAAAACCACTGGCTACCAACCGAAGTGGGCACCGTCGGAGTACGCTTTTGAATGTCGGTCGATGTCGTGAAGTCCGTCCCGGCGATCGACTGCCGGACGGTGCACGCACTCGTTTAGTGAAGAATGTCCACGGCCTGTTCAGAATCCCTTCGTGTCGTCTTCGGCCGGGCGATCGCCCAGCCAAGCACTGAACTCCTACGAAGGGACCGTTGGCCGCCGATGAACGACGAGCGATTGTGGCGAGCCCCACCGCCAAGACGTGTGACCGATATCGGCCGACACATCGTCACAGTCTCGTCCAGGTTAAAATTTCGCTGAACGAATACCTTGACAATACCGATCAGCTGCGGCTCGAGGCAAGGCATTTCGTCTATGCACAGGAAGTTTCCAGGTTCCCGCGGGAAGTCGCGCTCGACCTGGCAGCGCGTGGCTTCCGCTCCCCAGGTGTCGTCGAGGACACCGGCAGCGGGGGAGCAATCAGGCTAGCGCTACGTGTTGGCAGACAAGGGCATCCAGTTCCCGCCACAACAACGAGGTGCTGACTGTGCTCGCCGGAGACCAGCGGATTCGCGTCGCTGATCCAGCCTCGGTTCGACGGTGTACGCGTATCGGTGTCGACCTGAAGTCGTGCCATGGCAGGCGTTTCGGGCTGCAAAAGTGCCGCTGCCGAAGACGTGCCCGAGGCGGCAACGGCGATGGATGGATCCCGTCCACGTGGTCAAGCCGGCCGGCAACGCCCTTGATGAGTGCCGGTGTACCCGTCACCACGCTGAGCGCAGGAGTTCCCAGGCCCCTGCAGGAACTGATCACCCGCGGACGGACACTCGTGAAACGCACCCGCCGACGTCTCCGACCTACTTCGATCGACCCCCTGATCGGCCCTCGGATTTCGCAACCCCACCAACTACCGCGCCGGGTCGTTAGCCGGGTCGTTATTGGAAACCGGCGGATTCAGAGCCCGCCTCCACCCTCATATCAGCGGGTCCGTTAGGCGCATATCCGCCCGAAGATCCCGCCCGACGACGACATCGTGACCGGGGGCGAAAGTAGCCTTGGCCGCGCCGGAGCACACGGTCAATATGGGTCCGGCCTGCACTGTCATCGCGCCTCCGGCGTGAAGGCAAGCGACCCGGGAAAGGGGAGCGCGGCGGCAGGCGCGCGCACGTGACGCGTTGTTACTCAGTGCCCTGCCGCGTGTCCGTCTTCTGGGGGGGTCGGACCACGACGACGGTGCAGGCCGCGTGTTGGACACAGTGTTGGCTGACGGACCCCAACAGCATTGCGGTGAACGTGCCGCGCCCGCGACTGCCCACGACAAGCAACTCGGCTGATCGAGAGGCCTCGACGAGTACCTCGGCAGGCTGCCCCTTCACCACGCTGGTAACGACAGGTACCGAAGGAGGAGTGCCGAGCGACTTGCTGATCACCTGTTCGAGTGTCTTTTGCGCCTCGGCGGCCGCGTCGGCGTCGGAATAGTCGACGTAATAGCCGTACGCGGATGGCGTTTGCCAACTTGTGATGGCGTGCAGTTCGGCGCCAGTGAGTTGGGCCTGTTTGGCCGCCCATCGCAGCGCGCCCTCGCTGCCCGGTGATCCGTCGACGCCAACCACGATGGCTGGGCGGGCTTGGTTCATTGATCGACTCCTTTTCGGTGAAAATATTCCTGATCGCTTGCTCGGCCAATGCGGCCAGAGATGCCTTCGGTACCCGATCGTAGGTGTCTGCCCGCCGCACTCCACCGGCCGGACCGACCTGAGTGCAACGTGCTGCAGCCTTCCATGGTGTTAAAGCAATTGGCCCCGAGATGAATTGAGGCAGCAGCCCCAAGGCCCTACGGCCGTGCCGGCTCTCGAACCCGTGGCGGACAACCGCAGGACCAGGCCCATGATCGCGGCCGCCGGGCCCGCCATCGACGGTGGCGGTACAGATCGCTCGCGCGGCCGCCACCGTCCGGCCGGGGCGCGTTGAGGGGCACTTTCCCGGGATGTCGATTTGCCGGCGCCTCGTCGAGGCGACCGACCGGGCGATGTTCACACCGTCCGGTTGTGGACAGCCCCGGTCGCGCCGTCGACCATGGGCATCGAGGTTTCGTCGGGTGTCGGTGGCGCTGAGGCGGCTGAGGCTGTCCGAGCGGGTTTGCGGCACTGCCGGCTCAGCCCGCGCGGGCCCGGCGAGGGTGAGGTGTGCAGCACTGGATGCGTTCACCCCGCAAAATCGCCTGCTCGTTGAGACGTTTCTGGCCTGGGATGCATCCGGGTGGCGCTGAACGCCGAAAGTAAGGATCGGAAATACACGGCCTTGTTCCCTAAGGTTCCCTAAGTCGTCGGGCCGGTGTCGCCGGGACCATCGGCAGTGCCAGAATTGGCAATTTCTGCAAGGCTTTTGAGCAAGGCTTCGTGCGCTTCGGCGAACCGGGTGCTGATCGCCTCCAGCATCTGTGCGTGGGCGCCGAACCGTGCTGCGGTCAGTGCCGATACGTGGTCTCCGGCTGGCGGTGTCACGACTTTCGGAGCGTGAAGCGCCCGGACGGTCTGCGCGTAGGTGTCCAATTGTATTGCGGCCAAGCGCGACAACACCTGGTCTGCGGTCGGGGATTGCTGGATGGGTGGGGACTTCTCGCCGGCTTCCTGGGTGCAGTCGGTCGAGGTGATGTTCGCCGGGTCACCCGGCGCAGCCCCCGGCGTTCCGGTTTGTGGCGTTTGTGACATCTGCACTCCTAACCTCGGTAGCGCTTTTGAGTTCAACCATTTCGGCCTGCTTCCAACCACTGCGCACACTCGCTGCCCAGCTTCTGCACCGCAATGCGATCGAAACGTTCGATGAGTGGCGGGGGCAATTCGGCGCCAAAGGGCCGCCTGGCGTGGTCGCCAGGAATACGGTTAGTGCTGGATATGCGTTCGGCACCGACCACGGCCGTCTTCTCGACGCGGCCACTCACGCGTCCGAACGAGCAATTTTGAACAATGGTGTTCATCCGTGTCGACTCGAGGTCGACAGAAAGAAAATCCGCCACGCGCTTGATTTGTCCGGGCAAATCTTCCGTGAGGTTCTGGTAGTGGATCAGGAGTACGTTGGGCGTGGTAACCATTCAGCCTGTTGCCTGTGATACTGGTGTGATGTTTGGCGGCGTGGCGGCTTGATCGTGGTCGTGTGGGGCTGATGATGCTGGTGTGGTTGATGTTGAGCAGCTGTCTCGCCGGGAGCTGCTGGCTGTGGTGGTGGCGCAGGCCGAGCTGATCGAACAGCAGACCGCGCGTATTGAAGAGCTGAGCGAGCGGGTCGCTGAGCTGGAGCGGCGGCTGGGGCAGAACTCGCGTAATTCGTCGCTGCCGCCGTCGTCGGACCGGTTCACCGCCCCGAAGCCGCAGCGGCGCACGCGTTCCGGGCGCAAGCCGGGTAAGCAGCCGGGCACGCTGGGGACGACTCTGGAGTTGGTGGGCGACCCCGACGAGGTGATCGACCATGTGCCCGCCACCTGCGGCGGGTGCGGGGCCGGTCTGGTCGGCGCGGCGCCGGCCGGGGTGATCGCCCGCCAGGTGCACGATGTTGTGTTGCCGGCGGTGCGGGTCGTCGAGCACCGTCTGCACAAGCGGGCCTGCCGGTGCGGGACGCTGACCACAGCCGACGCGCCCGCCGGAGTAGACGGCCCGGCCTGTTATGGGCCCAACCTGCGCGCAACGGTGTATCTGGTGGTGTTTCAGCACGTTCCGGTCCAACGGGCCGCCCTGTTGATCGCCGATCTGTGCGGTGCGGAGGTGTCCACCGGCTGGGTGTCGGCCCAGGTCGCCCGCACCGCCGAGGCGCTGGTCGACGTCGAGAAGCTGATCACGACTTTGATCACTCTGGCCGCGGTGATCGGTGTCGACGAAACCACGGTCAATGTCAGCGGCGACAAGCAGTGGCTGCACGTGGCCCGCACCGATCTGCTCACCGCGTATCACCTGCACCCCAGCCGGGGCAGGGTGGCCGTCGACGAATTCGGCGTACTGCCCACCTATCCCGGCACCGTGGTGCATGACGCGCTGGCGGTCTACGATGCCTACCCGGCCACTCATGCGCTGTGCGGCGCCCACCTCATCCGCGAGTTGACCGCCGTCGCCGAAGCCCACCCCGACGCCGAATGGCCCGTCCAAGCGCGTAGCGCGCTGGCTGGCCTGGCCGCACTCGCTGACCAGGCCAAAGATCGCGGACTTCACCGGATTCCACCCAGCGCGGCCGCCGAACCGTTGCAGCTGTTGCGCGACGCGGTACGCGTCGGGCTGGCCGAGCACCCGCGCGCGCCCGGTCGCAAGCAGTCCAAGGCCCGCAACCTGCTGCAACGCCTGCGCGACCGCGAACCTGAAATCCTGCGCTTTGCCACCGATCTGGCGGTGCCGTTCACCAACAACGGCAGCGAACGCGACCTGCGGCCAGTCAAAACCCAGTTGAAGATCTCGGGCTGTCACCGCGCCACCACCGGCGCCACCGCGTGGCTGCGCATCCGCGGATACATCTCCACCGTCCGAAAACACGGTGACGATGTCCTCACCGCATTACGCGACGCGATCAACGGAAATCCCTGGCAGCCACCACAACCCGCTCCGACCTGAATAGTTACTGGGCGTGTCCTTCAGCTTCCACCATGAGGACATGATGTCGAAAATGTCGCAGCACCCGTACCCGTTGGTGTCCAGCCATAGGCCGAAGAACTGCTGTGCATAGTGAGGAATAACCAAGGGGGTGGGGTGGGCGGACCAGGTGGCATAGATCCTATTGATGTCTTCGATTGTCGATGCGGAAAATTTGGAGAGGTAGTCATGAAAACTGACTCCCACGTCTTTGCCGTTACGGCCCACGAAGATGTAGCGGGTTTCGGCTGCGATCGGAAGCGCGTCGGCGGGCAGGTGCGATTTGATGATGCGTTGGTAACCCGCGGTGCGGCGCTGTCGAAGAACACTGAGCATCCGCGCGTGGTTGCCCCAGCTTGAGTCGAGCCACGGCGTCGTTTCGAAGAGCCTGTCATCTTTTTTCCGTGCGTCGCTGAGTATCTGCTGCACGATCCGTTGGATCCACATGGAACCCGCCTTGAATGGGCCGGCGACCACGATGTCGCCTTCAACAAAACCGCCCTGGCCGAGGAAATCGTTCCAGACCGGCGAATAATTGAGGTAATCTCGCACAATTTTAGTGGGAGCAACAAGATCCGGCATCATCGTTGCTCCGCTTTGGTTTCGTAACGCTGCGGGCTCGAAATTATCGACAACCACGTGCAAGATCGCAGAAAACCTCCCGCACAATCAGCTCGAAAAGGTTTGATGGTTGACGCTCCTGGATCCTCGTCATTTCTGGTATCGCGCCGATTGCTCCGATATGTGTCTTTCACGCCGGCCGATTGTTTCGCTCATGACGATTTTAAGTGTGTGTTCGTGGGCTCCCTTCTCATGGCGAATCTGGTGATGGCTACGTGTGCTTACGGGGTCGAATTATGGTTGTCGATGACAATTGGTAGGGCGTAAGTCAGCCGTAAGTCAATGTTGCGCCGCCTCGTCGAACGCCGGTGCAGCCCTGCTCAATGCCGCCGGCGCGCGACGCCTTGCCGACATGGGCTTGCGGTACGCGTGGATTCTGCGGTCGCACATACCGCACCCACGCCACGGCGGCGGCGATGACGTAGCAGAGCACGAAGAACCACAACGCGGGTGTTGCCGTGCCGGTGCTCGCATACGATTGCCTCAGGGTCACGTTGATTCCCATGCCGCCGAGTGCGCCGAAGGCACCGGCGAACCCGATCAACGATGACGACCTCACCCGCGCCCAGTTGTGCCGGTCCTCCTCGTCGAGGCCCAGTTTTCGGCTCCGCGCCTCGAACACCGCCGGGATGAGCTGGTAGACCGGCCCTTTGCCCGCACCGCAGAAGATGAACAGCGCGATAAAGCTGACGGCATAGCCGATCATCGTCGGCCCGGTCGCGGCACTGCGCCCACCGGTGAGATCGGCGTGGGTGCTGATTGCCACCAAAGCGCCGCCAGCGCCGATCGCGCCGACAAATACGCTGAACGCAACGCGGCCGCCACCATAACGGTCGCTCAGCCGCCCCCCGGCGATGCGCGCGACCGAACCCAACAACGGACCGATGAAAGCGATCTGGGCGGCATGCAACGACGCCTGCGCGTGACTTTGGCCGCCCGCGACAAAGTTGTGCTCCAGCACCTGGCCGAACGCGAATGCGAAGCCCAGAAACGAGCCCGAAGCGCAGAGGTAGAGAAATGAGAGTAACCACGTGTCGGGGACCGGCAGAATTGCGCGCAAGTTCGCCGGGGATATGCCGGCGCGATGTGCGACAACATCATCCATGAAGATGGCCGCACCGACGCCGGCGATGGCCAGCAACACCAGGTATATCGCGCAGATCCAGTACGGCGCGCGGTGGCCGGCGACCGCCAGCGCGATCAACCCCAACATCTGGATGGTTGCCGACCCGAGGTTGGCCATCCCGCCGGCCAACCCCAGCGCAAAACCTTTGAGCCGCTGCGGATATAAGCCGTCGGCTTTCGCCAGCGACGCCGAGTAGTTACCGCCGCCCAAGCCGGTGAACGCGGCGCATACAAGATATGGCCACAACGGCAGACCGGGATGGGCCAACAGCACGACGGCCCCGCCGGTGGGAACCAGCAGTATCAGTGAGGAGAACGTCGTCCAGGTGCGCCCGCCAAACCAATTGGCAGCCATCGAATACGGGATGCGCGCCAGCGCCCCGACCAGTGATGCGACGGCGTCGATCGTCAGCTTGTCGGCGGTCGAGAACCCGTAGACAGACTGCGGCATCAACAGCACCATCACCGACCAGAGGTACCAGACTGAGAACGCGACATGCACGTTCACTGTCAGCCAGAACAGATTGCGGCGTGCTATCGCGTTGTTTCCCGCCGCCCACGCGACAGCGTCGTCCGGGTTCCAATCAGCGATGCGGGTCCTTGGCATGGGTCACATACCTTCCCGCGATGCGCGGGCGTATTGCCCGATTTCTGGGGATGAGCTGCGGCGCAGGGGCCCTCGTGCCATCCGGCGATATTGCGATGACCCGGGTGTGGCGCTCCGCATTGGCGGGCGGCGGCTCCACCAGCACACGGCGCGGACCGCTGCCGAGGACGCGGCGAGGTGCTGGGTCTGCGAAGTCGGTCCGCACGGTGATACGCGGGCGTGCTTGTCGCGCACGACGTCGTGTGCAGGCAAACCCGGGAGGCAGGGATCGCCCTGGGCGCGAATTACCCGGGCAAAAGGCTCCAGGACAAACATCGATGCAAAGTGAAGAGCCACGTGCGTTCCTCCGCGTCAGCCTTTGCCGGACACTCGTCCGACAAAGATTCTGTCTGATTAACGCAGGGACCGTTGGTCATCACTCACGTGATGGACGGACGTGGCGAGCCCCACCGCCAGGGCGAGTTAAGATTCGGTGAACACGCCCTTACTAGTTCCACTATTCTACGAAACGACATTAGGGCTCAAGAGCGCTGTTTGACAAGCCCAACGCTAACGACTTACAGCGAGTTGCCAGGTTACGGTCCCCGGGCGCAGGGGTGCGCCCGGTCGGCGAAAGCGGACCTGCGACGGGACGTTCCGCGGCGCAGCGGTGCCCCCGTTGCGCGGATGACGGCGGCGACGTGATCTATCCGCATGGACCGAAACCTGCTCCGAACCAGCCAGATACGGTTCGCAACCGAGGAAGCCTGCGCCGCAAATGCGTGTCCGCGGCGTGCGGCTTGTGCCCGGGGTCGGCGCGGGGCGGGTGATCGCCCGGCCGGCCCGCGAGCCGGCCTGGCAACCGGAGATTCTGCGCCATCGGATGCGCCGGGCACGGGCACGGGCACGGGCACGGGCGCAACTGCGCCGTGAGGCGACGACCTCGCGGGACAACGGACCGCGCACGCCGACCGGCCGCAACACGCTCCCCCGGAGAGGATGCGGGTCAAGATTCTTGTGGCCGTGTCCGACCCGTTCGTGCAACCCCCGCACAATAAATAGCGGTGCCGCGTCGGCCGCGTCGGTGAGCATCCCGACAGGGCAGGCTGGACATCCCCTGTATATCGCCGAGAATCTCTCGGAGTACCGGCGTGGAGATGCTACGGTCAAGTAATAGGTTCAGAGTGATTTTAAGTGGGCGCGCACGCTTGGCGTCGAAGCTCACGGGCGGTGGGACCCGCCTTAACTGCACGTCTTATCGCGACGGCCAATGGTTCCTGCGAAACAGATTGTGCTCGGCAGCCGTAACCGGAGCCGAGGACGACGCAGAGGAGACTACATGGCCTTTCGACATCTTCTCGCCCGCAGCGTGTTTCGGCACCGGCATGGCCTCGCGCTGTTGCGAAGTTCGAGGAAGAGCCGCGCCGACGCGCGCCCGTGGTACGGAGGAGGGCGTTGTCCGGGTGTCGTGCTGCCGGCGCTGCACGTCAGCCCACGGGGCAGAGCGGCGCCCGGCAGCAAGGGCGCTGAGCCGCTCAGCGCGTCCTCGGGGCGGGTGCTGAAGCCGGGCTAGCTCCTCGGCGCGGGCGGCGCTAACCGCTTGCGGGCAAGCGTAGTTGGCTATTGCCCGATTTGGCTGCGGCGTTCCCGGGTATGCGTGCGACAAGTGAGCCAGAGGTCCGGCGCGGCCGGCACAGGTGTCTGTCGGCGCAGCGCGATGAGCTGTTCGCCCCTCAGGTAGTTCTCAAGAAAGGTGTAATGGCGATGGTGCGTTCGCGCATCTCCGAATGGAACCCCCAGGACGAAGCGGCCTGGGATGCCGGCAACCATGCCATCGCTCGGCGAAATCTGGTCTGGCTCGTCGTCAACGTGCACGTCACATTTTCGGTCTGGTACCTGTGGTCGGTGATGGTGCTGTTTATGCCGGTGTCCGTCTACGGGTTCTCGACCGGAGACAAGCTCCTCATAGCCGCGGCCGCCTCGTTGGTCGGCGCCGTGGTGCGTATCCCTTATTCCATGGCGGCCAATTGGTTCGGGGGGCGCACCTGGACGACGCTTTCGTCGTTTGTGCTCGTGATCCCCACCGCCGGAACTATCTGGTTGCTGGCGCACCCGGGCCTGCCGCTGTGGCCGTACCTCGTGTGCGCGGCCTTGACCGGGTTGGGCGGCGGCAACTACTCGGCGTCGCTGGCCAAGGTCGACGGTCTGTATCCCCAACGGCTCAAGGGTGCGGTGCTCGGCCTGACCGGCGGCATGGCCAATCTGGGGTCGGCGGCCATCCAAGCGGTGGGGCTGGTGGTCCTGGCCGTGGCAGGCCATATGGCGCCCTACTGGGTGTGCGCGATCTATCTCTGCCTGCTGGCCGTCGGCGGTGCCGGTGCGGCACTCTTCATGGACAACTTCGTCGCGCACCGCGCCGGACTGTCGTTGAACAACTTGCGCGCGATTCTTCCGGTGTCCGACACCTGGATCCTGTGTTTCCTCTACTTGTGCGCGTCCGGCTCATTTCTGGGCTTCGCGTTCGCCTTCGGCCAACTGCTGAACCGCGATTTCATCGCGGCTGGGGAGAGTCCGGGGCAGGCATCGCTGCATGCTGCCGAGGTCGCGTTCATCGGGCCTTTGTTGGGGTCCTTGGCGCGCATCGCCGGCGGCAAGCTCAGTGACCGCTTCGGTGGCGGCCGCGTCGCACTGACCGTCTTCATCGGCGCTATCGTGGCCGGCGGTTGCCTGGCTGTCATCAGCACGCACGACGACCTCGCGCACGGTTCCGGTGCGCCCGCGACCGGGCTGACGATGGTCGGTTACATCATTTTTTTCATTGTGCTGTTCATCTTCTGTGGTGCCGGCAAAGGGCCTATTTACCAGCTCATTCCCCTGGTCTTCGAGGCGCGTAGTCGCGGGTTGGGCCTCCCGGAGAGCGATCGCCGAGATTGGGCCCGGGTCCGGTCATCGGCGCTGATCGGGTTTGCGGGCGCATTCGGTGCGCTCGGCGGGATGGGGATCAACGTGGTGCTACGGCAATCCTATGAGCTGGCCGGCACCGCCACCCCGGCCCTGTGGATCTTCACCCTGAGTTATGTCGTCGCGGCGTTCTTGGCGTGGGCGCGCTACGTGCGTCCACGCCTGGGGCTGCTGGGTACCGCCGCGGCGGACGCGGAGCAAGGCGTCGTCGCGCCGGCCGGCCAGGACAGCTGACAGGGGCATTCCCGAGATGCCCCGCGGCTGGTAGCAACGAAAAGAAAGGATCGTCAATCCAATGAGTCAACGAGAAGCCGCCGACTCCGCGATGCCGTCCCTCGACGAGGTGATCGCCATCGCGGTTGAGGCCGGGAAAGTCATCCTCAAGCACCGCCAGCACCCGCACGCGAGAGAAAAAGGCGACCACGGCGACGACACCTCGCCGGTCACAGATGCAGATTTGGCGGCCAATCGGCACATCACCGAACATCTGAAGAAGCTGAATCCGAATATTCCGATCATTTCCGAGGAAATCCGGTCCGTCGATTATGAGACGAGGAAACATTGGCGGCGTTTCTGGGTGGTAGACCCTCTGGATGGCACCAAAGAATTCATCAAAGGCAGCGATGAGTTTACCGTTAATATCGCGCTCGTGGACGAACTGGAGCCCCTGCTGGGTGTGATATACACGCCGGCCAAAGACTTGCTGTACTACGCAGAAAAAGGACACGGGAGCTGGAAACGGGACGGCGAACACGCTCCGGTGCGGATTTATTCAGAGGTCCCGGATCTCGCCAAGGGCCTGGTTGTCGTCGAGAGTGCTTCGCACCCGTCCGCCGAACTGGAAAACTACCTGAAAGACCTCCCCGTCAAGGAGCGGATTTATGCAGGAAGCTCGCTCAAGTTCTGCCTGGTGGCCGAGGGGGCCGCTGACATCTACCCGCGCATGGGCCCGACAATGGAGTGGGATGTGGCGGCCGGTGACTGCATTTATCGCAACTCGGCTCGCCTTGGCCAGCGCAGCACGTCGTTCACCTACAACAAGCCTTCGTTGAAAAACGAGACCTTCGTCATCGGCTTCAAATGAACGCCGCATCAGCCCGCTGGTCGGCTTGGCTGTGCCGAGAAAGGATTCGCTTCAATGGGCAATGACATCACCTGGCACGAGCACAGTGTGAGTCGGGGTGAACGGGAAAAACTGAATGGTCACCGGGGTTGTGTGATCTGGCTCACCGGATTTAGTGCCAGCGGCAAGAGCACAATCGCAAATCTGGTGGACCGCAAGTTGTACGAACGCGCTGCACGAAGCTACATGCTCGACGGAGATAATGTGCGCTACGGACTCAACGCCGGTCCGGATATCCTCGAGAAAATGCACGGCAAAGAATTTTCCGCGCGCTTCGGCCTGGGCTTCTCGGCCGACGACCGCGAGGAGAATATTCGCAGGATCGGCGCCGTTGCGAAACTGTTCTGCGAAGCCGGAATCATCACCTTGACCGCGTTCATCAGCCCGTATCGGCGTGATCGCGACCGCGTCCGCGCGACTCTCGACGGAAACGACTTCATCGAGATTTTCGTCGACACCCCGATCGAGATCTGCGAGCAGCGCGATCCGAAAGGGTTGTACAAGAAGGTTCGGGCCGGCCAGATCAAAGGCTTCACCGGGATCGACGACCCCTACGAGGCCCCACTCAAGCCCGAACTGAGGCTCGACGGCGCCGCCAAGAGTGCCGATGCGCTGGCCGAGGAAGTGGTCGCATATCTCGAAAAGGTGGGCGTCATACCGGCACAGGCATGACGTGAAGTGGTCGGGGTGAGGGCTGTAATGGAAAGCCAGGCGTGTCTCGGCAGAGGCCCCGCAGGCGATGACGACAAGAAAGGCGGACTTCCGTGACAAACGAATTGCTCGCACCGACCAGGGTGCTGCGCGACTATCTGTCCAATTCGACGGTGTGGCAAGACTTTTTGGCTCAGGGGGGCTTTGTCGACCGGGACATTGTGGTTGCCGACCCGTTCAAGGCCGGCACCACCTGGACCCAGCGGATCCTGCAGCAGATTTTGAGCAACGGTGAGGAGCACGACGCCGGGCTCTCGGACACCTCCCCGTGGCTGGACTCCAGCTGGGGCGATCACGCCGGAATGCTCAAGACGCTCAAGGAGCAGCGGGAGGCCGGCACGCGCCGGGTCATGAAGTCGCATGTACCCGCCGATGCCCTGCCGATCGCGCCGGAAGCCCACTACGTGTTCGTCGGGCGCAACGGGAAAGACCTGGGGATCAGTTTCCACAACTATCTGCACAACTTCTCCCCGGCGACCATGGAGCAGATCAACCGCATTCACGCCGAGTGGTCCGGTGACCCGACTCCGCTGGTGATCCCGCCGGACATGCGGGAGTTCTTCGATGTGTGGCTGGACACCGACGGGTACCAGTGCTGTGACCTGTTCGACGTCATGGCGTCGTGGTGGCGGCTCAAGGACGAACCGAACGTCCTGCTGGTGCACTACAACGATCTCAAAAACGATTTGCGGGGCCACGTTTCGCGGATCGCGGAGTTCTTGTCCGTCGACCCCGCGTCGCTGCGCATGGACGCCATCCTCGAGCACTGCTCGTTTGAGTACATGAGCGGGCGGGCCGAGAAGATGGCGCCCTTCGGTGGGGAGCACATGTCCAGCGCCAAGGCCTTCTTCGACAAGGGGCCCAAGCGCGACTTCCGCACCGAGTTGAGCGACGAGCAGATCGAGCGCTTCGACCGCAAAGCCCTCGACAAACTCGGCGACGAATGCGCCCGGTGGCTGGAGGTCGGCAGCGCCCATAAGTGAGCTACTCCACGAATTTTGGCTAATCCAGGCCAAGGGCCCGGCGGCTTCACGATGCCGCCACTACCAACATCTCTTGACGGAGGAGATATGACCGGAGCAAAGATGACGCGCGTTTACCTGGCTCGCCACGGCCGCACTGCTTTCAACGCCGAGGGGCGACTGCGTGGGCTGAGCGATCCGCCGCTGGACGAGGTCGGCCTTGCCGAGGTGGCGCGGCTGGCGCAGGTGCTGGCCGCCAAAGGTCCCACGGCGGTCGTGTGCAGCCCGCTGCAGCGAGCGGTGTCGACGGCTGAGGCGATCGCTGCGGCCGCAGGTGTCCCGGCCAGCGTCGACCTGCGACTGAACGACCGCGACTACGGACCCATGACCGGGCACCCTCGCGCCGAAGTCGAAAAGCAATACGGCAGCGTCGATGCGGCACCGGGAGTCGAGCCGCGTGCGGCGGTGGCCGAGCGCGCCAAGAAGGCGTTCTTCGAACTTGTCGACGAACTTGCCCCCGGCCCGATCGTCCTGGTTTCCCACGACGCGTTCAATCAGGCCTTGCTCGAACAGCTGGATCCCTCCCTTGTTCGAGTTCGCCAGCGGACCGCTTGTTGGAATCAACTCAGCTTGGTTGACGGAACGTGGCGCGTTGATGCCTACGACCAGGTGGCTGAGTGAGGGTCGGTCGAGACGTCCGGTTCGTCGATCCGAGTGGCCCGCCGACCGCACTCGATTGACGGTTGCCGACGCCCGCCCCTGATGCCGCCGGGGCCCTGCCGTGCCGGAAGCCGTCCCGACGGCTACTAGCCTGGACACGTGCCCGATCCCGCCACGTATCGCCCCGCACCGGGGTCCATCCCGGTCGAGCCGGGTGTCTACCGGTTCCGGGACCCGCACGGGCGAGTCATCTACGTCGGCAAGGCCAAGAGCCTGCGGAGCCGGCTGACGTCGTACTTCGCCGACGTCGCCGGCCTGCACCCGCGCACCCGGCAGATGGTGACCACCGCGGCCAAGGTCGAGTGGACGGTGGTCACCACCGAGGTCGAGGCGCTGCAGCTCGAATACAACTGGATCAAGGAGTTCGATCCGCGCTTCAACGTGCGCTACCGGGACGACAAGTCCTACCCGGTGCTTGCGGTCACCCTGGGCGAGGAGTTTCCCCGCCTGATGGTGTATCGCGGCCCGCGCCGCAAAGGGGTGCGCTACTTCGGGCCGTACTCGCATGCCTGGGCCATCCGGGAGACGCTGGACCTGCTCACCCGGGTCTTCCCGGCACGCACCTGCTCGGGTGGGGTGTTCAAGCGGCACAAGCAGATTGACCGGCCGTGCCTGCTCGGCTACATCGACAAGTGCTCGGCGCCGTGTATCGGCAGGGTCAGCGCCGAGCAGCATCGCCGCATCGTGGACGATTTCTGCGACTTCCTGTCCGGCAAGACCGACCGGTTCGCCCGCGAGCTGGAGCAGCAGATGAACGCCGCGGCCGAGCGGCTCGACTTCGAGCGGGCCGCCCGGCTGCGGGACGACCTGTCCGCGCTGAAGCGGGCCATGGAGAAGCAGGCGGTGGTCTTCGGCGACGGTACCGACGCCGACGTCATCGCGTTCGCCGACGACGAACTGGAAGCCGCCGTGCAGGTGTTCCACGTCCGCGGCGGGCGGGTGCGTGGCCAGCGCGGCTGGATCGTCGAAAAGTCCGGCGACCCGGGCGATTCCGGCGAGGAGCAGTTGGTGGAGCAGTTCCTGACGCAGTTCTACGGCGAGCAGGCCGAGCTGGGTGGCGCCGCCGACGAAGCGGTCAACCCGGTTCCCCGTGAGGTGCTGGTGCCGTGCCTGCCGTCCAATGCCGACGAGCTGTCGAGCTGGCTTTCCGGGTTGCGCGGCTCCCGGGTCAGCCTGCGGGTGCCGCGCCGCGGCGACAAAAAGGCGCTGGCCGAAACCGTGCAGCGCAACGCCAAAGAAGCGCTGCAGCAACACAAACTGAAAAGGGCGGGCGACTTCAACGCCAGATCGGCGGCGCTGCAGAACATCCAGGATGCCCTGGGTCTGGCGGACGCGCCGCTGCGCATCGAATGCGTCGACGTCAGCCATGTGCAGGGCACCGACGTGGTGGCCTCGTTGGTGGTGTTCGAGGACGGTTTGCCGCGCAAGTCGGACTACCGCCACTTCGCGGTCCGGGAAGCGGCCGGGCGGGGACGTTCCGACGACGTCGCCTCCATCGCCGAGGTGACCCGCCGCCGGTTCCTGCGCCACCTGAATGACCAGCAGGACCCGAATATGCTGTCCCCGGAAGGCAAATCGCGCCGATTCGCCTATCCGCCCAACCTGTACGTCGTCGACGGCGGCGCGCCGCAGGTCAATGCGGCCAGCGCCGTGCTCGACGAACTGGGTGTCACCGACGTGGCGGTGATCGGCCTGGCCAAGCGGCTCGAGGAGGTGTGGGTGCCCTCGGAGCCGGACCCGATCATCCTGCCGCGCAACAGCGAGGGCCTCTACCTGCTGCAGCGGGTCCGCGACGAGGCGCACCGGTTCGCCATCGCCTACCATCGCAGCAAGCGATCCAAACGAATGACCGCATCCGTGCTGGATTCGGTGCCAGGATTGGGGGAGCACCGCCGCAAGGCGCTGGTAACGCATTTCGGATCCATAGCCCGCCTCAAGGAGGCCACCGTCGACCAGATCACCGCCGTCCCGGGTATCGGCGTGGCCACCGCCACCGCCGTGCTCGAGGCGCTGCGGCCGGCGCAACCGGAGGACTCGGGATGACGGGTCAGGGTGAGCTGGCCCAGAGCCCCCCCGGGCCCCACGACGAGGGATCCGCGGCCGGCATCGACGTCGTCCTGGTGACCGGGTTGTCCGGGGCCGGCCGGGGCACGGCGGCCAAGGTGCTCGAGGACCTCGGCTGGTACGTGGCCGACAACCTGCCGCCGCAGCTGATCACCCGGATGGTGGATCTCGGGCTGGCCGCCGGGTCGAGGATCACCCAGCTGGCGGTCGTGATGGACGTCCGCTCACGCGGATTCACCGGTGACCTGGACTCGGTGCGCACCGAGCTGGCCACCCGCAACATCGCCCCGCGGGTGGTCTTTCTGGAGGCGTCCGACGACACGCTGGTGCGCCGCTACGAGCAGAACCGCCGCAGCCACCCGCTGCAGGGTGATCAGACCCTGGCCGAGGGCATCGCCGCCGAACGCAGGATGCTGGCCCCGGTGCGCGCCGGCGCCGACCTGATCATCGACACGTCGACGCTGTCGGTGCGGGCCCTGCGGGAAAGCATCGAGCGGGCCTTCGGTGGCGTCGCCGCCGCGTCCATCAGCGTCACCGTCGAGTCGTTCGGGTTCAAATACGGGCTGCCCATGGACGCCGACATGGTGATGGACGTGCGGTTCCTGCCCAACCCGCACTGGGTCGACGAGCTGCGTCCCCATACCGGCCAACACCCGGCGGTGCGCGACTACGTGTTGGCCCAGCCCGGCGCGGCCGAGTTCCTCGACGCCTACCATCAGCTGCTGAACCTGGTCGTCGACGGCTACCGCCGGGAGGGCAAGCGCTACATGACGGTCGCGATCGGCTGCACCGGCGGCAAGCATCGCAGCGTCGCGATCGCCGAGGCGCTGATGCAGCTGCTGCGGGGCCCCAACACCGGAGCCCAACTGTCGGTGCGGGTGCTGCACCGGGACCTGGGCCGCGAATGAGCCCGCCAGCCACCCCCCCGGCCAGTCGAAACATCGTCGCGCTGGGCGGTGGGCACGGCCTGTATGCGACGCTGTCCGCGGCCCGCCGGCTGAGCCCGCACGTCACCGCGGTGGTCACCGTCGCCGACGACGGCGGCTCGTCGGGCCGGCTGCGCAGCGAACTGGACATCGTCCCCCCGGGCGACCTGCGAATGGCGTTGGCGGCGCTGGCATCTGACAGCCCGCACGGTCGGCTGTGGGCGACCATCCTGCAGCACCGCTTCGGTGGCAGCGGCGCGCTGGCCGGGCATCCCATCGGCAACCTGATGCTCGCGGGCCTGTCCGAGGTGCTCGGCGACCCGGTCGCGGCCCTCGACGAGCTCGGGCGCATCCTCGGCGTCAAGGGCCGGGTGCTGCCGATGTGCCCGATCGCGCTGCAGATCGAGGCCGACGTCTCCGGCCTGGAGGCCGACCCGCGGATGTTCCGGCTGATCCGCGGCCAGGTGGCGATCGCGACCACCCCGGGCAAGGTGCGGCGGGTCCGGCTGCTGCCCGGCAACCCGCCGGCGACCCGGCAGGCGGTCGACGCGATCATGGCCGCCGACCTGGTGGTGCTCGGCCCCGGGTCGTGGTTCACCAGCGTGATCCCGCATGTGCTGGTGCCGGAACTGGCCGCGGCGCTGCGGGCGACCACCGCCCGCCGCGCGCTGGTGCTCAACCTGGTGGCCGAGCCGGGGGAGACGGCCGGTTTCTCGGTGGAGCGCCACCTGCACGTGCTGGCCCAGCACGCGCCGGATTTCGCCGTGCACGACGTCATCATCGACGCCGATCGGGTCCCCAGTGACCGGGAACGCGACCAGCTGCGCCGGACGGCGACAGTGCTGCAAGCCGAGGTGCACTTCGCTGACGTGTCCAGACCTGGTACACCTTTACATGACCCGGGCAAGCTCGCGGCTGTCCTGGACGGCGTGCGAGTGGGCAACAAGGACTCGTCGGCGCACAGCGCGACAGCCACCGAAGAGATTCGGATCGACGGTGAACGCCCGCAGACCGGGGCGGATGGACCGGCTGGCAACGGACCGAGGGGTGACGACGCGTGGCGATGACGACCGAAGTCAAGGACGAGTTGAGCCGCCTGGTCGTGCAGTCGGTCAGCGCCCGCCGCGCCGAGGTCACGTCCCTGCTGAGGTTTGCCGGTGGGCTGCACATCGTGGGTGGCCGGGTGATCGTCGAGGCCGAGGTGGACCTGGGCAACATCGCGCGGCGCCTACGCAAGGACATCTTCGACCTGTACGGCTACAACGCGCTCGTGCATGTGTTGTCGGCCACGGGGATTCGCAGGACCACCCGCTACGTGCTGCGGGTGGCCAACGACGGCGAGGCGCTGGCCCGCCAGACCGGCCTGCTCGACAACCGGGGGCGTCCGGTGCGGGGCCTGCCCGCCCAGGTGGTCGGGGGCAGCGTCGCCGACGCCGAAGCGGCGTGGCGCGGGGCGTTCCTGGCGCACGGTTCGCTGACCGAACCGGGACGCTCGTCGGCCCTGGAGGTCAGCTGCCCCGGCCCGGAGGCCGCGCTGGCGCTGGTGGGTGCGGCACGCCGGCTCGGGGTCAGCGCCAAGGCGCGCGAGGTGCGCGGCGCCGACCGCGTGGTGGTGCGCGACGGCGAGGCGATCGGCGCGCTGCTGACCCGGATGGGCGCCCAGGACACCCGGCTGGTCTGGGAGGAGCGCCGGATGCGGCGCGAGGTCCGCGCGACCGCCAACCGGCTCGCCAACTTCGACGACGCCAACCTGCGCCGCTCGGCCCGGGCCGCGGTCGCGGCGGCCGCGCGGGTGGAGCGCGCGCTGGAGATACTCGGCGCCACCGTGCCCGACCATCTGGCCTCGGCCGGCAAGCTGCGGGTGGAGCACCGGCAGGCCTCGCTGGAGGAGCTCGGTCGGCTGGCCGACCCTCCGATGACCAAAGACGCTGTGGCGGGCCGCATTCGGCGCCTGCTGTCGATGGCCGACCGCAAGGCGAAGGTCGACGGCATCCCCGACACGGAGTCGGCGGTGACGCCGGACCTGTTGGAAGACGCCTGATGGGCGACGCCCGGACCCGCACGAATTGCCGAAAATAGCTGTTGAGTCTTCGACGCCGAGGGCTACGGTCGGAGCATGGAACGGCTTTCGAGTGTGGACGCGGCTTTCTGGTCTGCCGAGACCGCGGGCTGGCACATGCACGTCGGTGCGCTGGCGATCTGCGACCCCGGCGACGCGCCCGAGTACAGCTTTGCGCGGCTGCGTCAGCTGATCATCGAGCGTCTGCCCGAGCTGCCACAGTTGCGCTGGCGCGTCACCGGCGCGCCGTTGGGCCTGGACCGGCCGTGGTTCGTCGAGGACGAGGACCTCGACATCGACTTCCACGTCCGCCGCATCGGGGTCCCCGCGCCGGGCGGCCGCCGCGAAGTCGAAGAGCTGGTGGGCCGGCTGATGTCCTACAAGCTGGACCGCTCCCGGCCGCTGTGGGAGCTGTGGGTGATCGAGGGCGTCGAGGGCGGCCGGATCGCGTCGCTGACCAAGATGCACCACGCCATCGTCGACGGCGTCTCGGGTGCCGGGCTCGGCGAAATCCTGTTGGACGTGACGCCCGAACCGCGGCCGCCGCAGCAGCAGACCCTCGGATCGCTGGTGGGAGCCCAGCTTCCGGGCATCGAGCGGCGCGCAGTGGGCGCCCTGATCAACGTCGCCGTCCTGACGCCGTTCCGCATCGCCCGGCTGGTGGAGCAGACGCTGCGTCAGCAGGTCGCCGGCCTCGGTGTCCGTAGCCGGCCGCCGCGCTTCTTCGAGGCGCCGAAAACGCGTTTCAACGCGCCCGTGTCGCCGCACCGGCGGATCACCGGGTGCCGCATCGAGCTGTCGCGGGCCAAGGCCGTCAAGGACGCCTTCGGTGTCAAGCTCAACGACGTCGTGCTGGCGCTGGTGGCCGGCGCCGCCCGGGATTACCTGCAAAAGCGCGGCGAGCTACCGTCCAAGCCGCTGATCGCCCAGATCCCGGTGTCGACCCGCACCGACGCGAGCAGGGATGACGTCGGCAACAAGATCAGCTCGATGACCGTGTCGCTGGCCACCGACGTCGACCACCCCGCCGAGCGGCTGCGCGCCATCCACGACAGCACGCAGAGCGCCAAGCTGATGGCCAAGGCGCTGTCGGCGCATCAGATCATGGGGCTGACCGAGACCACCCCGCCCGGGCTGCTGCAGCTGGCCGCGCGGGCGTACACCGCCAGCGGGCTGTCGCGAAACCTGGCCCCCATCAACCTGGTTGTGTCCAACGTGCCGGGGCCGCCGTGGCCGCTGTACATGGCCGGCGCCAAGCTGGATTCGCTGGTGCCGCTGGGTCCGCCGGTGCTGGACGTCGCCCTGAACATCACCTGTTTCTCCTACACGGACTACCTCGACTTCGGCTTCGTGACCACCCCGGAGGTGGCCAACGACATCGACGAGATGGCCGACGGCATCGACGAGGCGCTGACCGGGCTGGAGAAAGCCGCGGCGCTGGGCTCCTAGCGTTCTCCTGCCCTTGGTTGTCGGGGTATTGGTTCAAATCGTCAGCAGCGACTGGACCGCGGTGTACCCGGCGACAGCGACGAGGAGCCACACGAACCATCGGGTCAATCGGTCCGCCGGCACCCGGCCGGCGATCACATCGCCGAGCAGTACCCCGACCATTCCGGCCACGGTGAACGGGATCGCCACTCGCCAGTCGATCCGTGCGTCGGGGAGGCGGGCCACCAGCCCTTCGGCGGAGCTGATGACGATCACCAGCAGGGAGGTCCCGACCGCGAGCGGCATCTCGTAGCCCAGCGCCAGGACCAGCGCCGGCACGATCACGAAGCCGCCGCCCACCCCGAAGAATCCGGTGAAGAATCCGACGACGCTGCCGGCGACGACCACTCGCCAGGCGGTTCCCGGCTTTGTCCGTTGCGGACCGCCGCCTTCACTGGCGTTCGCATCCGAGCCGGCGTGGTGAGCGCCGGTGGTCGGCTGGTGGCCGTCGGCAGCGGCGGAGGTCAATTGCTTGGTGTGGCAGGGAGTCTCGGTGTGCCGGGCGCGCATGCGCCATGCAGCCAGCAATATCAGCGCGGAAAACGCAAGCATCAGAACGCTGTTGGGGATTGCGCGGCTGAGTAGTGAACCAAGAACCGAGCCGCCGATGCCGACCAATCCGAAAACCAGCCCGGCGACCATCCGCACCCGGCCCGCGCGTAAGTGGCCAACCGTCCCGACCAACGCCGTGGCGCCGACCGCCAACAGCGAGGTCGTCGTCGCCGCGTGGGCCCCCTGGCCCACCCCGTAGACCAGGGCCGGCACCGCCAACATGGATCCACCACCGCCGAGCGCGCCAAGGGAGAGTCCGATCAGAAAGCCCAACGGTCCCGCGGCGACGACGCCGCCGGTGGTCAGCGCCGCCAAGCGCACGATGTTCACCGTGGCGCACCCTGCGTGGCCGGGGCCCTGATATCAGAGCCGGGCAGCAATTCCCCAGCGATGAAGTACGACACGTACCGGGCGTCCGCGCACCATCGCGTCGAGCACCATATCGGCGCGGGAAATTCCGGTGAGCGGCCGCCGGCGGCTCGAACGCTCACGTCCCAGGGCCAGGGTTGTCAGCATCATGGTGTCGGCCATGAGATTGCCGATCCGCTCGATGCTCCGACTCTGTGGCGTGAACATCCCGAACGCGCCGCGATTCTTCGCAACCTGGTGTTGCTGGTCGTGCATTGTTGCCCTCCGCATCGGTTGTCGGGCGGCTTGTTTGATTTGTGTCAGCCGAGTCGGGCTTTGATATCCGCTTCGGCTGCAGGGAGATGGTGGCGTAGGCGAGGAGCCCCACCGGGATGATGGCCGTGATGCTCACCTGGGCCAGGGTCAGCGGCGTCGACGCGCGATTGTGGGTCACCAGCGCCGCGACCGCACACGTCGCTACCGTGCCGCACACAACGATCACGCGCAACCATTTCTCATGCGGTTTCATCTTTCTGCACGCGCATTCCCGTACACGAAACGAGCCGTCGCGGTCATGCCGATGAAGACCGCGATCGCGAACACCCAGGCGCTGGCGGCCATCTGCACGCCACCACTGAGAAGGTGCCCACTGGTACATCCATCGGTCATCCGCGCACCGAACATCATGACGAAGGCGCCACCGAAGCTGCCGAGTGCCCGCTTGACCGGACCGTTTCCGAACCGGTTGCGCCAGGATGGAGGAATAACCGGCCGGAAGCCCTGAAAATGCCGGCTCACGAAGAGCGCGGCAAGCAATGCGCCGAGGAACGTTCCGATGTCGGAAAACGGCTCCCATCCTACTTTGTGGATCGCCACGTTGCTGTAATCGAAGCTCGGGAGGAACAGTCGACCGGCCAACCACGAGTATGTCGTGGATTCACCGAAAATCTGGTGCAGGAAAATGGCGAGTACCACCAGCAACCCGATAAAGACACTGGTGCTCAACTTGATTCGGGAGTAGAAGTTACTGTCGGGCACGTCGGCCGCCACCACGCTGTGGAGCCCGTTCGAGCAGTTCTGCCGCAACCCGCCTTCTGCCAAATATGCGGCCGTGTCGCGCATCGATTCCTGATCCCGCGGACTGATCTGTCCCGTGCGGGCTTGCATCACCCAACTTCGGCCGCCTGAATAGCGAGGAAGAAATGCCGTACCGGCGAGCAGTGCAACCGCGTACACGGCGGCGATCAGCAGTGTGAATACCGGCCGAATGTGGTGGACCGAACCGGATGCGATGACATCACCGTAGCCAGCGGTGTGTAGTAACCACCGGCCGGCCGCCGTTTGATACAGCATTGTCCAGGCTGCGGCGCCCAGGACACCGCCCGGAAACGCATACAACGCGTCGCGGCGGCCCTCGCCGAGGGCCATCAATTCTGAACCCGGGACGTAGCCAGATACCGCCATGCCCGCGCCGAACAGCAGTCCACCAATGGCCACGCCGACGACGTATACCGGCTTCGGCGAAAAATGCATGGAAATTCCGAGAGCATACAGGCCGTAGAGGGCGAGAGCCCCGATTGCGCAAGCGATAGCCAGGCAGCCGACCAACAACCGGTCTTTCCAACGGGCGAGCCGGATCAGGGTCTCCGGATTACCGATTCCCCAGACCTCGCCGACGCCGCCGAACAGGATTCCGAACACCACGCCGATCCACAGCGGGGCTGTCACCGTGATCATTACGGCGTCGGCCTTAATGCCCGGGAATCAGCCGGGACCGGCTGAGCGGACAACACAACAGTGCGCGCAGCAGGGTACGGCGCGCGGGCACTGGCCGGCGAGGCGAGTGACCGCGGGCGAAGTGTATGTAGCACAATCAGTTACATTCGCAATATGAGTGACGCCTACTTTGCGGGGTCCTTATTTTTGATCGGGTCCGGGTCGTTGTCGGTCATTCCGACCCGGGCTGCGCCGCCGGGAGAGCCGAGCTGGGCGAAGAAGTCGGCGTTGATCTGGGTGTAGTCGCTCCACTCCTCCGGGACGTCTTCGTCGACATAGATGGCTTCGACCGGGCACACCGGCTCGCAGGCGGCGCAATCGATGCACTCGTCGGGCTGGATGTAGAGCATGCGTTGACCCTCGTAGATACAGTCGACGGGACATTCGTCGACGCAACTCTTGTCTTTAACGTCGATGCAGGGTTCGGTAATCACAAACGTCACGGATTTTGCCTTCCTTTTCAGCTCACGGTGAGCGATACGGTGGTATGACCGGGTCAATCGTGGCCAACCCGCAGCATTTCGGCAATGGCGGACAGCTTGACGCGGGGCCTGCCGCAGGACTGACCGGCTTTTCGCTCGTAGGCGTCGATGAGCTTCCAGTGTGCGGTGGTGACCAGTTGCGGTCGGCGTGCGGCCAGCCAGGTGGCGAGTTGGTCGGCGTGGTCGGCGCCGAACTCGGCGAGCCCGGAATCTTTGGCAGCACGCAGGTCGTTGAGCAGCGTGTCGACGGTTTCTTGGGAATCTTTCTTGTTGGTGCCGATCACCCCGGTGGGTCCGCGTTTTATCCAGCCGACGACGTAGGCGTTGCGGGTGCCCGCGACCTTGCCGTTGGTGTTGGGGATGGTGCCACTGCGGTCGTCGAACGGCAGCCCGGCGATGGGGATGCCGCGGTAACCGACCGCTCGGACGATGAGTTGGGCGGACAGGGTTTCGCGTGCGCCGGTGTCCTTGGCCACCATCGCGCCGTTGTCGTCGCGGACCAGCTCGTTACGGCCCAGCACGATCTGCTCGACTTTGCCGTTGCCGCGGATCTCGATGGGCGAGCTCAGGAAGCGGAAGACGATGCGGCGGTAGCCGGGATGGGGCTGGCGGGCGGCGTATTTGCGTAGCACGGCCACGTTGCTCTTGACGGTCTTGCTCGCCGCGGCGACATCGTCGTCGTCGACCGCCAGCTGGGCCGGGTCGACGATGACGTCGACGCCGTCCAGCTCGCCCAATTCGCGCAGCTCCAGTGTGGTGAACGCGGCCTGTAACGGGCCGCGCCGGCCCACGATCAGCACTTCGCGCACTCCGCAGGGTCGCAGCGATTCCAGCGCATGATCGGCGATGTCGGTGCTCGCGAGCACGTCCGGGTCGGTCACCAGCATGCGTGCCACGTCCAGGGCGACATTGCCGTTGCCGACCACGACAGCCCGCGCCCCGGACAGGTCGGGTGCCATCTGTGCGAAGTTCGGGTGGGCGTTGTACCAACCCACGAAGTCGACCGCGGCCACACTCCCGACCAGGTGTTCCCCGGGAATGTTGAGCGGCCGATCAGATTGCGCGCCGACGGCATAGATCACGGCGTCGTACTGCCGGGCGAGCTCATCCACGCTGATGTGTTGGCCCACCGCGACATTCCCGAAAAACCGGAAGCGCGGATCCTCGGCAGTCTTTTCGAACTGCTTGCTGACGGACTTGATCTTGGGATGATCCGGCGCCACCCCCGAGCGCACCAAACCCCACGGGGTCGGCAACATCTCCAGCATGTCGACCACCACGTCGAAGTCCTCCGACGCGTCGGCGGCCTTCAACAGCGACGCCGCGGCGAAGAATGCCGACGGGCCGGAGCCGACGATCGCAATGTAAAAGGGACGCATCACCACCGAATTTCCCTTCGACGACGGTGATTCACGGTGCTTTCGGGACGTGTAGCCCGCACTCGGTCTTGTTCAATCCCTGCCAACGTCCGCTACGTTTGTCGGCGCCCGGCGCCGGCTTCGTGGTGTTCGGTGCGCACCCGATCGACGTGTAGCCCTCTTCTATAAGGGGATTGACCAGCACCGTGTGTTCCGTGATATAGCGCTGCATGTCGTCATCGGTCCAGGCGGCCAACGGATTGACCTTGAGCAAGCCGAACGTCTCGTCGAAGCTGATCAGCGGGGCGTCGGCGCGAGTGGGCGCGTCGACCCGCCGGAGCCCGGTCACCCAGGCACGAAATCCGTGTTCGGGCAGTGCTTTGGTCAACGGGACGACCTTGCGCAACCGGCAGCACTCGTTGGGATCGGTGTGGCACAGGCTCGTTCCCAGAGCCAGCACCGACGGTTCGGGACCGATGGTCAGCATCCGCACGTCGTAGTTGGCCGCGACCGCGTCACGCATGCCGAGGGTTTCGCTGAATTCGTTGCCGGTGTCGATGTAGAGCACCGGCACACCCGGGCGCACGGCAGCGGCCAGGTCGATGAGCACCGCGTCCTGCATGTTCGACGCGACGACGTAATGCTCGCCGAACTGCGCATCCGTCCAGCGCAGCAGGTCGGTCGCGTCGGCGCCGTCGAGTTCGGCCGCGCCGCGGGCGGCCAGGTCGCGCAACTGGACCTCGGTCCAGCTGTCGGTGTGTTGACTCATCGCAGATCCTCTTCGTCGGCGCGCAGCGCCCACTGCGCGAATCGTTCGCCGTCCTGGCGCTGATCGATGAAGTTGCGCACCACGCGGTCGATGTAGTCGCCGAGATCGGTGCTGAACACCTTGTGCTGGCGCAGTTTTCGCCCGAACTCGGCACCCGCGCCAACGCTGCCGCCGAGATGCACCTGAAAGCCTTCCACCGCCCCGCCGTGACCGTCGTCGACCATTTGGCCCTTGAAGCCGATGTCGGCGATCTGCACCCGGGCGCACGAATTCGGGCACCCGTTGAGGTGCACGCTGATCGGCACGTCTAGCGCGCTGTTGAGATCGGCCAGACGGCGCTCCAGTTCGGGGACCAAGGTTTGGGCTCGGACCCGTGTCTCGGTGAAAGACAATTTGCAGAATTCAATCCCACTGCAGGCCATCAGATTTTTCCGCCAGCGTGACGGCTGCCGCGGCAGGCCCAGGGCGTCGAGGCCGGCCAGTGTGTCGTCAAGTTTGTCGTCGGGCACATCGAGCACGATCAATTTCTGATACGGACTCAACCGGGCCCGGTCCGAGCCGGCTTTCCCCATCAGATCGGCCACCGCCGACAAGATGGTGCCAGAAACCCGTCCGGCGATCGGGGCGACCCCGATCGCATTGTGGCCGTTTTTTTGCCGCTGCACACCGACATGGTCGATCGGGAAAGCCGGCGGCTCGGGGGCCGGGCCGTCACGAAGCGAGCGGTGCAGGTACTCGGTTTGCAGGATGTGGCGGAATTTCTCCACACCCCAGTCCTTGACCAGAAACTTCATTCGCGCCTTGGAACGCAGCCGACGGTAACCATAGTCACGAAACAGCGCAGTCACCGCCTCCCACACATCGGGCACCTCGTCCAGCGGAACCCAGGCCCCTAATCGCTGGGCGAGCATCGGATTGGTGGACAACCCGCCACCGACCCACACGTCCGTCCCCGGGCCGTGCTCGGGATGGTCAACCCCGATAAACGCCACATCGTGGGTTTCGTGGGAGACGTCCTGCAAACCCGAAATCGCGGTCTTGTATTTACGCGGCAGATTCGCGTACTCCGGGTTATCCAGAAACCGCCGGACGATCTCGTCGATCGCCGGGGTCGCGTCGAGCACCTCATCGACAGACTCACCAGCCAGCGGCGAGCCGTGAAAGCCACGCGGACAATCCCCACACGCCTCGATGGTCGACAGGCCCACCGTCTCCAACCGACGCCAGATCTCGGGAACGTCTTCGATCTGCACCCAATGAATCTGCAGGTTTTCCCGGTCCCCGATATCGGCGGTATCGCGGGCGAACTCTGTGGAAATCTCCCCCAGGGCGGCCAACGCGGCGGCCGACAACGCCTTACCGTCCGAGCGGACCCGCATCATGAAGTTGCGGCTCTCAATCACGTCGATGTTCTCGTCACCGGTCCACGAGCCGTCATACCCTTGTTCCCTCTGGGTGTACAAACCCATCCAGCGGAACCGGCCCCGCAGATCGGTCTTGTCGATGCTGTCGAAACCCGCCGCAGCGTAGGTGTTCAGGATGCGGTCACGCACATTGAGCGGCGCGTCGTCGTGCTTGAACTGTTCGTTGTCATTAAGCGGCGCCCGATCTGCCAACGCCCACTGGCCCTCGGACCGCTGACGACCCGAATGATTCGATGCATTCAATCCCGGTCCTCCTCCCGAAGCGGATGACGATTCAGACTCGGTTGCCCACAGCACCGATGTGCTAAACGGGGGACTTGCTGTGAAAGACACGGGAACGTCCTGAGCGCATCGATCGCCTCGGGCCAAGGCGCTGTCGGCGCATCAGATCATGGGGTCGACCGAGACCACCCCGCCCGGGCTGCTGCAGCTGGCCGCGCGGGCGTACACCGCCAGCGGGCTGTCGCGAAACCTGGCCCCCATCAACCTGGTTGTGTCCAACGTGCCGGGGCCGCCGTGGCCGCTGTACATGGCCGGCGCCAAGCTGGATTCGCTGGTGCCGCTGGGTCGACCGGTGCTGGGTCGACCGGTGCTGGGTCGACCGGTGCTGGGTCGACCGGTGCTGGACGTCGCCCTGAACGTCACCTGCTTACCCTACACGGACTACCTCGACCTCGGCTTCGTGACCACCCCGGAGGTGGCCAACGACATCGACGAGATGGCCGACCTCATCGAGCCGGCGCTGACCGGGCCCGGGTCCTGTGCTGGCGGTGGGGCGGTACAGCCAGGGGCGCAGGTGTCGGTCGCGGGTGCGGTAGGCGTCGATGTCGTTGCGGTGGCGCAGATGGTCGTCGATGTCGTCCAGTCCGTCGCGAAGCAGTTCGCGGGGCCGACGGAGTCAGCGCCATCTGCATCCCCGACGTCGACCGCCGTCATGCGTTGGTGCAGGAGCCGATGAAGGCGGCGCCGATGGGTATGGTGGTCATCGATCGCGGTGAGGCGGCTGCGGGCTGATTTTTCGGCTAGCCGCGATCCGGATAGGTCGTCGCGTAGACCCAGGACAAAAACCGGGCCACCGCCTCGGCGGATTGGTGCGCCCGCGGCGACGAGAAGATGTCGAAAGCGTGCTGGGCGCCGGGCAATTCGGCGTAGGCGACCGGCGACTTGGACACCGCGCGCAGTTCGTCGACGAATTCCTGCGCCTCGCCGACCGGGATGAGCGAGTCGTCGCGGCCGTGCAGGACGAAGAACGGCGGCGCGTCGGCGCGCAGCCGCCGGATCGGCGAGGCGTCGACGTAGACGTGCCGGTGCGTCGCGAATTTCCTTTTGACGACGAACTTCTCGAGCAGGCCTATGAATTCGCGACGCCCGTCGCCCTCAGTGGAGAACCAGTCGTAGCGCCCGTACACCGGAACCGCGGCGACCACCGAGGTGTCGGCGTCCTCGAAGCCCGGCTGGTATTCGGGGTCGCCCGCGGTCAGCGCGGCCAGCGAACACAGGTGACCGCCCGCGGACCCGCCGGTGATCGCGACGAAGTCGGGGTCGCCGCCGTAGTCGGCGATGTTCTCCTTCACCCACGCCAGCGCGCGTTTGACGTCGACGATGTGGTCGGGCCAGGTGTGCCGCGGGGACACCCGGTAGCCGATCGACACGCACACCCAGCCGCGGGCCGCCAGGTGGCTCATCAGCGGGTAGGCCTGCGGACGGCGCATCCCGATCACCCAGGCCCCGCCGGGCACCTGCAGCAGCACCGGTGCCTTCCCGTCGCGCGGCAGGTCGCGGCGCCGCCAGACGTCGGCGAGGTTCGCGCGGCCGTGCGGGCCGTAGCGCACCACGTTGGTCTTCTCGACGTAGCGACGGCGCGCGACGGTGTTGGCCAGCGGCAGGATCCGGCGCCCGCGGCGGGTGAAGGCCGCCGGGAGGTCGAGGATCTCGTTGGCGTAGTCGGGGCCGAGTTGTTCGCGCAGCCCGGCCTCGAGCACGGGGCCGGGGGTGGTGACGCCGCGGTAGCGGATCGCCCCCAGGATCGCCCACGACGCGACCGTCAGGACGAGCGCCGCCCGGCCCCGGGGCCCGGCGAAGTCGCCGCGCCGGCCGCGGCGCAGCGCATCCACCAGGGAGGCCGAGAAGTACAGGCCCGGCACCTCCGAGGTCGGCCAGCCGAACCAGAACACCAGAACGGTCCGGTAACCCTTGCGGGCCAACGGCCGGAAGCCGTTGGCGGCGTTGGCCAATTCCAGCGCGGCCCGGGCCAGGGGCCGCGGGCGGCGCAGCCGCCCGGTCAGCGCGAACCTCACGAGCCGCGCCCCTTCGCCCGCAGTTCGTTGCGCAGGATCTTGCCGGTGCTGCCGCGGGGCAGCTCGTCGACGATCGCGATCCCGCGGGGCACCTTGTAGTTGGCCAGGTTTTCCCGAACGTGCTGCTTGAGGTCGTCGGCGGTCGCCGGCCTGCCCGGCTGCAGCACCACGAACGTCGCCAGCCGCTGGCCGTACTGCTCGTCGTCGACGCCGATCACCGCGGCTTCGGCCACGCCGGGGTGTGCGGCCAGCGTCTTCTCCACCTCGACGGGGTAGACGTTCTCCCCGCCGGAGACGATCATCTCGTCGTCGCGGCCGACGACGAACAGCCGCCCGGCCGCGTCCAGGTACCCGACGTCGCCCGACGACATGAACCCGGCGTGGAAGTCTTTCGCGGAGCCCTCCGTGTAGCCCTCGAACTGGGTGTCGTTGCGCACGGAGATGGTGCCCACCTCGCCGGGGGGCAGCTCGTGGAATTCGGAGTCCAGGATCCGGATTTCGGTCCCGCCGGCGGGCCGGCCCGCGGTGTCGGGCGCCGCGCGCAGGTCCTGCGGCGTGGCCGTGGCGATCATGCCGGCCTCGGTGGCGTTGTAGTTGTTGTAGATGACGTCGCCGAGCTGATCCATGAACGCGATGACGACGTCGGGGCGCATCCGGGACCCCGATGCCGCCGCGAACCGTAATGACTCGCCGCTGTAGCGCTTTCGCACCTCGTCGGGCAGCTCCATGATGCGGTCGAACATCACCGGGACGACGATGAGGCCGGTCGCGTTGTGCCGGTCGATGAGGTTGAGCGTCGTCTCCGGGTCGAACTTGCGCCGGGTGATCACCGTGCACGCCATCGTCGCGGCGAACACCAACTGCGAAAAGCCCCACGCGTGAAACATCGGCGCCACGATCACGACGGGTTCCTCGGTGCGCCAGGGCGTGCGGTCCAGGATCGTTTTGAGGGTGCCGATTCCCGCGTTGCCGCCGGATTGGTTGGCGCCCTTGGGGCTTCCGGTGGTGCCCGAGGTGAGCAGGATCATCCTGCCCTTGCGGCCGCTGCGTTGCGGTTGCCGGCCGGTGTGTGCGGCGATCAGGCCCTCGACCGTCGGTTCGTCCCGCGGCCCGTCGGTCCAGGCCACGATCCGGGTGGCCGCCGGAATGTCGGCGAGCGCGCGGTCCACCGTCGCGGCGAACTCCTCGTCGTAGACGACGGTGTCGACCCCTTCGCGGTTGACCACCTCGGTCAGCGCCGGCCCGGCGAACGACGTGTTGAGCAGCACCACGTCGGAGCCGATCCGGTTGGCGGCCACCACCGCCTCGACGAAGCCGCGGTGGTTGCGGCACATGACCCCGACCACGCCTGCCTTTCCGGTGGGCGCCGCGCCGGATGGCAGCCCGTGCAGCGCCGCGGCGAACGCGTCGATCCGCTCGTCGAGCTGCCGCCAGGTGAGCGTGCCGATTTCGTCGATCAGGCCGGGGCGCTCAGGGCAGCGCTGCGCCGCGCCGGCGAAGCCCACCGTCATGCCCATGCCCTCGCGCCGCATGGCGGCGGCGATCTTCAGGTAGCGGTCGGGGCGCAGCGGCGCGATCAGTCCGGCGCGCCGCAACGTGCCCAGCAGGCCCAGGGCCTGTCCGATGCGAGAGTCCACGGCTCAGCCCAGGATCGGGAAGCGGCGCTCGGCGGCCAGCTCGTCGAGACCCTGCTGCATGACCGAGCGCACGTACTCGTCGACCTCGTCGGCGTCGGGTTCGTCGCCGAAGCGCGCTGCGATGTCGATCGGCTCCAGCACCCGCGTCACGATCTTGGTGGGCAGCGGCACGTTGGGCGGGATCACCGCGCTGAGGCCGAACGGGAAGCCGAACGACAGCGGCAGGATGGCGCTGCGCAGCAGGCGCTTCACCCCGAGCCGCTCGGCCAGCCAGGTGCCGCGGGACAGGTAGAGCTGGGTCTCCTGCCCGCCGATCGAGACCGCGGGCACGATGGGCACGCCGGCTTCGACCGCCGTGCGCACGTAGCCCTTGCGGCCGTTGAAGTCGATGACGTTCTCCGACAACGTCGGCCGGCAGGCGTCGTAGTCGCCGCCGGGGAACACGATCACCACGCCGCCGGACCGCAGGGCCGCCGCGGCGTTCTCCCGGTTGGCGCGGATGTAGCCGGTGCGCCGGAAGAACTGCCCGGTGGGCCCCGCCATCAGGATGTCGTGGCTGAGCGTGTAGACCGGCCGGTCGTACCCGAACCGCGCATAGAACTCGGCGCTGAAGATCGGGACGTCCATCGGGAACATGCCGCCGGAATGGTTACCGACCACCAGCGCGCCGCCGGGCGGGAAGGAGCCCAGACCGTGCACCTGGCAGCGGAAGTAGGTCTTGAGCACCGGACGCATGACGCCCATCACGCGCTGCGTCAGTCCCGGATCCCACTTGTCGATGTCCCCGACGTCCGCGGCGTCTTCGGTCACGTTGCTCCTCGGGTTGGGTTACCTCGGGTTGGGTTACCTCGGGGCCGGGCCGCATCGAGGCGACGGTGCGTTCCCCGATCGTAACGGGCCGGTGTCGGGGGGTTGCTCCGCGTTTTCTTTTCCCGCGCAACTCGCCGCGGCGGGCCCGGCGGCGGCGTATCTTGACGTCCACGCGTATGGTGCCGGCCGCGTGCGGCGCGCTATGGTTACCCACGCCCGACGGTAAACCCCAGTTGAGAGGGACGGAATGGACCTCGCCGGCCTGACTGACGTGCCCCCGCGGGTTGGCGCCACCGGGGTGACGCCCGATGGCTCCGCGGCCGTGGCGGCCGAGACGGCCGACCGTCGCCAGGCCGAGTATTTTCTGGGTCTGCTGCTGCAGCGCCGCCGCCTCATCGACCATCGGATCGACGAAAGCCGCAGGGCCGTCGTCGCCGCCGAGAAGGGGGGCGACGCCGAGCGCGCCTACGGCTTGCGGCGGACGGCCCACGGCGAAGAACAGGACCGGCGGATCCTCGACGGTCTGATCGAGAACCTGCACCGGCGCTTCCCGCGGCAGGACCCGGGCGGCGTCGCCGGCGGTGCGCAGGTGCGGTTCGCGGTCCGGTAGGCGCGTACGCCCGATGGGATTCATGGCACCGGAGTTCCCCGACGTCGACCCCGAAACCTGGCCCTCCCGGCCGCGCGCGGAGCGGCGGCAGATCATGGCCCGGCATTGGGTCGAGCACGGCTTCGGGACCCCCTACGCGCTGTACCTGTTCTACGTGTTCAAGATCGCCGCCTACGGCGCCGGTGCCGCCGCGGTGATCTCGCTGACGCCGGGGCTGGGCGGGCTCGGGCGCGTCGCCGATTGGTGGACCCAGCCGATCGTCTACCAGAAAGTCGTCATCTTCACGCTGCTGTTCGAGATCCTGGGCTTGGGCTGCGGTTCGGGAGCGCTGACCGCCCGGTTCTGGCCGCCGTTCGGTGGTTTTCTGTATTGGTTGCGGCCCAACACGATTCGGCTGCCACCCTGGCCGGGTAGGGTGCCGTTGACCGCTGGCGACAACCGCACCGTCGTCGACGTCGCCCTCTATGCGATCGTGCTGGGTTCCGGGGTCTGGGCCCTGCTCTCGCCGGGTACGGGCGGCCCGGTCACCGCCGCGGGTGACCCCTCCAATGACATCGGCCTGATCGATCCCGTGCTGGTGGTCCCGATGATCGTCGCGCTGGCGCTGCTGGGCCTGCGCGACAAGACCATCTTCCTCGCCGCGCGCGGCGAGCACTACGGGCTGACGCTGCTGGTGTTCTTCTTCGGGTTCACCGACCAGATCGCCGCCTTCAAGATCATCATGCTGGCGTTGTGGTGGGGCGCGGCGACCTCCAAGCTCAACCACCACTTCCCCTACGTGGTCGCGGTCATGATGAGCAACAGCCCGCTGCTGCGCAGCAAGGCGTTCAACTGGTTCAAGCACCGGCTCTACCTCGACCCCGTCGACGACCTGCGCCCCTCCCGGGTGCCGAAGATCATGGCCCACGTCGGGGGCACCACCGCTGAATTCCTGGTGCCCCTGGTGCTGGTCTTCTTCGCCGACGGTCACCGGTGGGCCTGGTTCCTGATCGGGTTCATGGTGCTGTTCCACCTCAACATCACCTCCACCATCCCGATGGGGGTTCCGTTGGAGTGGAACGTGTTCTTCCTTTTCTCGCTGTTCTACCTGTTCGGCCACTACGCCGGGATCCGGGCCGTCGACCTCGGCTCCCCGCTGCTGCTGGCCATCCTGATCGCGGCGCTGGTGGTGGTGCCGGTCGTGGGCAACCTGTTCCCCCGGCAGATCTCGTTCCTGCCCGCGATGCGCTACTACGCCGGCAACTGGGCTACCAGCACCTGGTGCCTGCGCCGGGGCGCCGAGGACAAGATCGAGTCCAGCGTCACCAAGTCCTCGGCGCTGGTCCCCAAACAGCTTGCCCGCCTTTACGGTCCGGCCACGGCCGAACTCGTGATCGACAAGTTGATGGCGTGGCGGTCCATGCACACCCACGGGCGGACGCTCAACGGGCTGATACCGCGCGCCTTGCGCGGGCTCGACGAGGCCGACTACAGCCTGCGCGACGGCGAAATCGTCGCCGGGCCGCTGATCGGGTGGAACTTCGGCGAAGGCCACCTGCACAACGAGCAGTTGCTCGCCGCCGTGCAGCGGCGCTGCCGGTTCGACGACGGAGACGTCCGGGTGATCATCCTGGAAAGCCAGCCGATCCAGACCCGGCGGCAGGCGTACCGCATCGTCGACGCCGAGTCCGGCCTGATCGAAGAAGGCTACGTCGACGTCGCCGACATGCTGACCCGCCAGCCGTGGCCGCAACCCGGCGACGACTACCCGGTCCACGTCACCGCGCAGCGCACCACCTGATGACCTGCCATGTCTAGGGCCGTTGTCGTCGGCGCCGGCCCCAACGGCCTCGCCGCCGCGATCCACCTGGCCCGGCACGGTGTCGACGTACAGGTGCTGGAGGCCCGTGACACGGTCGGCGGGGGAGCGCGCTCGGGCGAGCTGACGGTGCCCGGGGTCGTCCACGACCACTGCTCGGCGTTCCACCCGCTCGGCGTCGGCTCCCCGTTCTGGCGGGAGATCGACCTGGCGCGCCACGGGCTGGTGTGGAAGTGGCCCGAGGTGGACTGCGCCCACCCGCTCGACGACGGCACCGCCGGCGTGCTGTACCGGTCGATCGATCGGACCACGCAGCGCATGGGGCCCGACGCGGCGCGGTGGCGGCGCGCCGTCGGGGACCTCGCGGCGGGGTTCGACGCGCTGGCGCAGGATCTGCTCCGCCCGGTGATCAACGTCCCGCGACACCCGCTGCGGCTGGCCCGTTTCGGTCCGCGCGCGCTGCTGCCGGCCACCACGATGGCCCGCTGGTTTCGCACCGAGCAGGCGCGCGCGCTGTTCGGCGGCACCGCCGCGCACGTCTACACCAGACTGGACCGGCCGCTGACCGCGTCGCTCGGGCTGATGATCCTGGCCAGCGGGCACCGCTACGGCTGGCCCGTCGCCGAAGGCGGATCCGGTTCGATCACCCGCGCCCTGGCCGCCGCGCTGACCGAGCACGGCGGCGCCGTGGCCACCGGGGTGACCGTCGCCGACCGCCGCGACATCCCCGACGCCGACATCGTCATGCTCGATCTCAGCCCCGCGCAGGCCCACGACCTCTACGGCGATCTCATGCCCGCCCGGATCAGACGCTCCTACCGGCGCTACCGCGAGGGCGCGTCGGCGTTCAAGGTCGACTTCGTCATCGAGGGCGACGTCCCCTGGACGAACCCCGACTGCGGGCGCGCCGGCACCGTCCACCTCGGCGGCTCCTTCGCCGAGGTCGCCGACACCGAACGTCAACGCGCACAAGGCGCGATGGTGCGGCGCCCCTTCGTGCTGGTGGGGCAGCAGTACCTGGCGGACCCGTCGCGCAGCGCGGGCAACCTCAACCCGGTCTGGGCCTACGCGCACGTGCCCTTCGGCTACGACGGCGACGCCACCGCCGCGGTCGTCGGGCAGATCGAGCGGTTCGCCCCGGGCTTTCGCGACCGCGTCGTCGCCACCGTCAGCACGGGCACCGCCGACCTGCAGGCCTACAACCCCAACTTCGTCGGCGGGGACATCATCGGCGGCGCCAACGACGGGCTGCAGGTGCTGTTCCGCCCGCGGGTCGCGGTCAACCCCTACGCGACCGGCGTACCGGGGGTGTATCTGTGTTCGCAGTCCACGCCGCCGGGCGCCGGTGTCCACGGGCTGTGCGGCCACCACGCCGCCGACGCGGCGCTGCGCTGGGCGCGCAAGCGGCGCTGAGCCGGCCGCCGTAGCCGAAACGTGACACAGCCTTGACCGAATCGCGAATGCGCCCTTGCGGTTCCACACGCGACGGCACCCCTACGATCACTATTGCAACGATGTCAGTTACACGGGGATTGGAGCCATGCGGGCAGTTGTTCGGGATGTTCTCGGGGTCATCGGCGTTGCTGCGAGCGTTGCTGCGAGCGTGGTTGCGGGGCCGGCCGGCGCCAGCCTGGCGGCGGCCAACCAGTCCGACCGGTTCGCCATCGCGTCGGTTCTGCCGACGCGGGGCGAGGTGGTGGGCATCGCGCACCCGGTCGTGGTGACGTTCCGCGCGCCCGTCGCCGGCCCGGCCGCACGGCACGCGGCCGAGCGCGCCGTGGACGTCACGTCGTCGCCCGCCAGGACCGGCAGGTTCGAATGGCTCGACAGCAACGTCGTGCAGTGGGTTCCCAGCCGGTACTGGCCGGCGCACAGCACGGTGGCGCTGTCGGTGGGTGGACGGCACGGCCTTTCCCTGGACTTCCAAACCGGTCCCGCCGTCGTCGGCGTCGCCAACATCTCGGACCACACGTTCACCGTGAGCATCGACGGTGCCGAGGCCGATCCGCCTCCTCCGCTGCCGGCGCCGCACCACCGGCCGCACTGGGGGCAAGAGGGCGTGCTGCCGGCTTCGATGGGCAGGCCGGAGTTTGCGACGCCCACCGGCTCCTACACCGTCCTGTCCAAGGAACGCTCGGTGATCATGGATTCGAGCAGCGTCGGGGTCCCCGTCGACGATCCAGACGGTTACCGCATCCCGGTGGACTACGCCGTCCGCATCACCAGCCGTGGCCTTTTCGTGCATTCGGCCCCGTGGGCCATCAACTCACTCGGGCTCGACAATGTCAGCCACGGCTGCATCAGCCTCAGCCCGGCCGACGCGGAGTGGTACTACAACACGGTCCACGTCGGCGACCCGGTGATCGTGCAGGAATAGCCGGGGCCGGCTGCCGGCCACACACACTGCCAGACATACAACAACCCAGACATACAACAACCCAGACATACAAACAACGGACCCGCTGGTCGCAACCAGCGGGTCCGTTTCAGTCGGAGGGGGTCGGCGTCAGCCTCCCGAAGGTCCGGGCAGCGCCGGCTGACCGGGAACCGGGCCGCCGGCCGGCGCCGGACCGGTCGGCGCATCCTTGGCACCGGCCATGTCGATGATCGGGGCGGCCGCGATGCCGTCCACGGGAGCCCCGGCCAGCACCGGCCCGAGCGCGATCAGCGGGGCACCGGCCGGCACCACCGGCAGCGGGGCGCCCAGGGGCAGCGGGGCGCCCAGGGGCAGCGGGGCACCGGCCGGCACCGGCGGCCCGAGGGCGATCAGTGGGGCGCCCACCGGCACCACCGGCCCGGGCGCGATCACCGGGACCCCGGCCATGTCGGTGAGCGGAGCGCTGGCGCAGACGCCGCCGGGAGCGCCGGCCGCGCCGGCCGCGGCGGGAGCGCCGGCGGCGGCCGGGGCCGCGGCGTCACCCGCCTGATCCTGGACGCACGCGTAGCCGCCGGTTTTCAGCGGGGCGGCTGCCGCTTCGGGGCTCAACGCCATAGCAGCCCCGCACAATCCCGCGCCGGCAACTACTTTGATGTTGAACCGATCAAAGATCGTCATCAACGTCGACTCCTTTATGAGCGCTCGGTATTTCGCAATCAAGTGGTGCAGCAGAACCGCATTAGCCGTACCGCAGAGGTGTCTAGCCGACCGACACGATTATCAGCAGCAGGCGCGCAGCACGGGCCACGCCGCACCGCGCCGTTTCCAAATGGTGACGTTGCCGGTGCCCGCCGACCGAAAAGCGCCGCCGAAACCCCGGAAAAGGTCGGCTCCGCTCGGCGCCGCTCGGTGCCGGCTGCCGCCGAAACCCGCCTGGGCCGAAGCTTTCACGCTGTGGTCGTTGCCGTCGGCCGCACCGGGACACCCCGGGCGGTAATCGCGCTCGCGTCCAATGTAGTGCGGGTTGTCCACTATTTTCTGTCGGACAATTGCGGCGTCTATTAAACCGATGCGAAGCAGTCATGATTCGGTTACCGGGGGCCTTGTCAAACATGGTATAAAGCGGCGCCGTTGCGCCCGCCGGGACAAATTCGGAAAGAATTCCTGTGGGCCTTTTCGGCTGCGTGGCGCGCGGTGCCCGACCGCGGCGGGGTTCCCGGGTTTCTACCGGTGAGCCGGCGGCGCGCGGCACTGATCTAGGCTGACGGCAAAGCGCTGATCGGCGGACACAGGAACACAGGGACACAGGGAGACAGGGAGAGAATAGTGACGGTCCGAGTAGGCATCAACGGCTTCGGCCGAATCGGGCGCAACTTCTACCGGGCTTTGTTGGCGCAGCAGGCGCAGGGTGCCGCGGACATGGAAGTGGTCGCCGTCAACGACATCACCGACAACCACACGCTGGCGCACCTGCTCAAGTTCGACTCGATCCTGGGCCGGCTGCCCTACGACGTCGGCCTCGAGGGCGAGGACACCATCGTCGTGGGCGACCGCAAGATCAAGGCGCTCGAGGTCCGGGAGGGCCCGGCCGCGCTGCCGTGGAGCGACCTCGGCGTCGACGTCGTCGTCGAATCCACCGGTCTGTTCACCAACGCGGCCAAGGCCAAGGGCCACCTGGACGCCGGCGCGAAGAAGGTCATCATCTCCGCGCCCGCCACCGACCCCGACATCACGATCGTGCTCGGCGTCAACGACGACAAGTACGACGGCAGCCAGAACATCATCTCCAACGCCTCCTGCACGACGAACTGCCTCGCGCCGCTGGCCAAGGTGCTCAACGACGAGTTCGGCATCGTCCGGGGCCTGATGACCACCATCCACGCCTACACCCAGGACCAGAACCTGCAGGACGGGCCGCACAAGGACCTGCGCCGCGCCCGCGCCGCCGCGCTGAACATCGTGCCGACGTCCACCGGTGCGGCCAAGGCGATCGGCCTGGTGATGCCCGAGCTGAAGGGCAAGCTGGACGGCTACGCGTTGCGGGTGCCGATCCCCACCGGCTCGGTCACCGACCTGACCGCCGACCTGTCCAAGGCGGCCGGCGTCGAGGAGATCAACGCGGCGTTCAAGGCCGCCGCCGACGGCAGGCTCAAGGGCATCCTGAAGTACTACGACGCACCCATCGTCTCCAGCGACATCGTCACCGACCCGCACAGCTCGATCTTCGACTCCGGGCTGACCAAGGTGATCGACAACCAGGCCAAGGTGGTGTCCTGGTACGACAACGAGTGGGGCTACTCCAACCGCCTCATCGATCTGGTCGCCCTGGTCGGCAAGTCCCTGTAACCGTGGCCATCCACACTCTGGAAAACCTTCTGGCGGAAGGTGTTTCGGGTCGCGGCGTGCTGGTGCGCTCCGACCTGAACGTGCCGCTCGACAACTCCGCCGGTCAGCAGGGCGCCATCACCGATCCCGGCCGCATCGCGGCGTCGGTGCCCACCTTGGCGGCACTGCTGAACGCCGGCGCCAAAGTGGTGGTCGCCGCGCACCTGGGCCGGCCCAGGGGCGGTCCGGACCCGAAGCTGTCGTTGGCACCGGTCGCCGCTGCGCTGGGCGAGCGGCTGGGCCGGCACGTGCAGATGGCCGGCTCCGATCGTTCCCCGGTCGTCGGCGCCGACGCGCTGGCCCGCGCCGAGGGCCTGACCGACGGCGACGTCCTGTTGCTGGAGAACGTCCGCTTCGACCCGCGCGAGACCAGCAAAGACGACGGCGAGCGACTGGCGCTGGCCCGGCAACTGGCCGAACTGGTCGGTCCCGCGGGCGCTTTCGTGTCCGACGGCTTCGGGGTGGTGCACCGCAAGCAGGCGTCCGTCTACGACGTTGCCACCCTGCTGCCGCACTACGCCGGCACGCTGGTGGCCGAGGAGATCCGGGTGCTGGAGCAGTTGACCAGCTCCACCAAACGGCCCTACGCGGTGGTACTCGGCGGGTCCAAGGTGTCCGACAAGCTCGGCGTCATCGAGTCGCTGGCCACCAAGGCCGACAGCATCGTCATCGGCGGCGGGATGTGCTTTACTTTCCTTGCCGCGCAGGGTCTTTCGGTGGGCAAGTCGTTGTTGGAAGAAGAGATGGTTCAGACCTGCCGCAGGCTGCTCGACGACTATCACGACGTGCTGCGGCTGCCGGTGGACATCGTGGTGGGCGAGAAGTTCGCCGCCGACGCGACCCCGCGGACCGTCGCCGCCGACGCCATCGGAGACGACGCGATAGGGCTGGACATCGGGCCGGGCTCGGTCAAACGGTTCGCGACGTTGCTGTCCAACGCGAGCACCGTGTTCTGGAACGGCCCGATGGGGGTGTTCGAGTTCCCGGCGTTCGCCGCGGGCACCAGGGGTGTCGCGGAGGCGATCGCCGCGGCGACCGGCAAGGGCGCGTTCAGCGTCGTCGGTGGCGGCGACTCGGCGGCCGCGGTGCGCGCCCTGGGCATCCCGGAGGGCGACTTCTCGCACATCTCCACCGGCGGCGGCGCCTCGCTGGAATATCTGGAGGGCAAGACGCTGCCGGGCATCGAGGTGCTAAGTCAGCCTCAGCCTGGCGAAAACAAGGGGGCAGCAGACTCGTGAGCCGCAAGCCACTGATCGCGGGCAACTGGAAGATGAACCTCAACCACTTCGAGGCGATCGCGCTCGTCCAGAAGATCGCGTTCGCGTTGCCGGACAAGTACTACGACAAGGTCGACGTCACGGTCATCCCGCCGTTCACCGACCTGCGCAGCGTGCAGACCCTGGTCGACGGCGACAAGCTGCGGCTGACCTACGGCGCCCAGGACCTGTCCCAGCACGATGCCGGCGCCTACACCGGCGACATCAGCGGTGCCTTCCTGGCCAAGCTGGGCTGCACCTTCGTCGTCGTCGGGCACTCCGAGCGGCGCACCTACCATCACGAGGACGACGCGCTGGTGGCCGCCAAGGCCGCCGCCGCGCTCAAGAACGAGCTGACCCCGATCGTCTGCATCGGCGAGCATCTCGACGTCCGCGAGGCCGGAAACCACGTCGCCCACAACGTCGAGCAGCTGCGCGGCTCGCTGGCCGGGCTGTCGGCCGAGCAGATCGCCAAGGTCGTCATCGCCTACGAGCCGGTGTGGGCGATCGGCACCGGGCGGGTGGCCGGCGCCGCCGACGCGCAGGAGGTGTGCGCGGCCATCCGCGCCGAGCTGGGCTCGCTGGCCTCACCGCGGGTCGCCGACTCCGTGCGGGTCCTCTACGGGGGCTCGGTGACCGCCAAGAACGTCGGCGAGCTCGTCGCCCGGGACGACATCGACGGGGGACTGGTCGGTGGGGCGTCGTTGGACGGGGAGCAGTTCGCGATGCTGGCGGCGATCGCCGCCGGCGGGCCGCTGCCGTAGGGGCGCCGAAACCGCCCCGCCCGACCCGCTAAACTGCGTCCCATGGAGTTGGCCCTGCGGATCACGCTGGTCGTCACCAGCATCCTGGTGGTGTTGCTGGTGCTGTTGCACCGCGCCAAGGGCGGCGGCCTGTCGACGCTGTTCGGCGGGGGTGTGCAGTCCAGCTTGTCCGGGTCGACGGTGGTGGAGAAGAACCTCGACCGCTTGACGCTGTTCATCGTCGGCATCTGGCTGGTGTGCATCGTCGGGATGGCCCTGCTCATCAAATACCGCTGACCTTCCGGCGCGACAACGCCGAGCGTGAAATCCACGACGCGACGCGCCGGTAATGCGTCGCCGGTTGCACCGTCGGGCGCTCGACGGGCGGACCGCCCCCTCCCCGCCGATACTGGGACCTATGGTCGAGGTTTCTGACACCGCACTGGCACCGATCGGCGCCGTGCAACGGACCCTGGTCGGCCGCGAGGCGACCGAGCCGATGCGCGCCGACATCCGTCTGCTGGGCGCCATCCTCGGCGACACCGTGCGCGAGCAGAACGGCGACGAGGTGTTCGACCTCGTGGAACGCGCCCGGGTGGAGTCGTTCCGGGTGCGGCGCTCGGAGATCGACCGGGCCGACATGGCGCGCCTGTTCTCCGGGCTCGACATCCACCGGGCCATCCCGGTCATCCGGGCGTTCAGCCATTTCGCGCTGCTGGCCAACGTCGCCGAAGACATCCACCGGGAGCGCCGTCGCGCGGTCCACGTCGCCGCCGGGGACCCGCCGCAGGACAGCAGCCTGGCTGCCACGTACGCGAAACTCGAAGCTGCCGAGCTGGATTCGGCCACCGTCGCCGACGCGTTGCGGGGCGCGCTGGTCTCCCCGGTGATCACCGCCCATCCGACCGAGACACGCCGTCGCACCGTGTTCGTCACCCAGCACCGCATCACCGAGCTGATGCGGCTGCACGCCGACGGGCGCACCGAGACCGCCGACGGGCGCAGCATCGAACGCGAACTGCGCCGGCACGTCCTCACGCTGTGGCAGACCGCGCTCATCCGGTTGTCGCGGCTGAAGATCTCCGACGAGATCGAGGTGGGGCTGCGGTACTACCCGGCGGCGTTGTTCGAGGTGATCCCGCAGGTCAACGCCGAGGTCCGGGCCGCGCTGCGCGCCCGCTGGCCCGGCACCGACCTGCTGTCGGGGCCCCTGCTGCAACCCGGCTCCTGGATCGGCGGCGACCGCGACGGCAATCCGAACGTGACCGCCGACGTCGTGCGGCTGGCCACCGGCAGCGCCGCGTTCACCGCACTGGCCCACTACCTGTCGGAGCTGACGCACCTCGAGCAGGAGCTGTCGATGTCGGCGCGGCTGGTCCGCGTCACCGACGCGCTGGCCGCACTCGCCGACGGCTGCCGGGAACAGGCCCGCGCCGACGAGCCCTACCGGCGGGCGCTGCGGGTGATCCGCGGGCGGCTCACCGCCACGACCGCACACATCCTGGACCGGCGCCCGCAACACGGGCTCGACCTGGGCCTGGCGCCCTACGGCACGCCGGCCGAGTTGCGGGCCGACCTGGACACGATCGACGCCTCGCTGCGGTCGCACGGCGGCGCGCTGCTGGCCGACGACCGCCTGGCGCTGCTGCGGGAAGGTGTGCACGCCTTCGGGTTTCACCTGTGCGGCCTGGACCTGCGGCAGAACTCCGACGTGCACGAACAGGTGGTCGCCGAGCTGCTGGCGTGGGCGGGGGTGCACCCCGACTACGGCTCGTTGCCCGAACAGGAGCGGGTCGCGCTGCTGGCCGGCGAGCTCGCAACCCGCCGGCCGCTGGTCGGTGAGCGCGCGCTGGGGGCACCACCGGCTTGCGGGGGACTGTCCGACCTGGCCCGCGGCGAGCTGGGCGTCGTCGCGGCCGCCGCCCACGCGATCCGGACCTACGGCCCCGCCGCGGTGCCCAACTACGTCATCTCGATGTGCCGGTCGGTGTCCGACGTCCTGGAGGCCGCGATCCTGCTCAAGGAGGCCGGACTGCTGGACGTCGCCGGGCCGCAACCGCACTGCCCGGTGGCGATCTCGCCGCTGTTCGAGACGATCGACGACCTGCACAACGGGGCGGCGACCCTGCACGCCATGCTCGAGCTGCCCCTCTACCGGGCGCTGGTGGCCGCGCGGGGGGACTGCCAGGAGGTGATGCTCGGCTACTCCGACTCCAACAAGGACGGCGGGTATCTGGCCGCCAACTGGGCGGTCTACCGCGCCGAGCTCGCGCTGGTGGAGGTGGCCCGCAAGGCCGGAATACGGTTGCGGCTCTTCCATGGTCGCGGCGGCACCGTCGGCCGCGGCGGCGGTCCGAGCTACCAGGCTATCCTGGCGCAGCCGCCGGGTGCGGTGAGCGGTTCGCTGCGGCTCACCGAGCAGGGGGAGGTGATCGCCGCCAAATACGCCGAGCCGCGCACGGCGCGGCGCAACCTGGAGAGCCTGGTGGCGGCGACGCTCGAGTCGACGCTGCTGGACGTGGAGGGCCTCGGCGACGCGGCGGAGCCGGCGTACGCGCTGCTCGACGAGGTGGCCGCGCTGGCGCGGCGCGCCTACGCCGAACTGGTGCACGAGACACCGGGTTTCGTCGAGTACTTCATGGCCTCCACCCCGGCCAGCGAGATCGGGTCGCTGAACATCGGCAGCCGCCCGACCTCGCGGAAGCCCACCTCCTCGATCGCCGACCTGCGCGCCATCCCGTGGGTGCTGGCGTGGAGCCAGTCCCGGGTGATGCTGCCGGGCTGGTACGGCACCGGGACGGCGTTCGAGCGGTGGATCGCGGCGGGCCCGGAGACCCAGGACGAGCGGGTGCGGGCCCTGCACGACCTGTACCGCCGGTGGCCGTTCTTTCGCAGCGTGCTCTCGAACATGGCGCAGGTGCTGGCCAAGAGCGACCTGGGACTGGCGGCCCGCTACGCCGAACTGGTGGACGACGAGTCGTTGCGGCACCGGGTGTTCGACAAGATCGTCGCCGAGCACCAGCGAACCATCGCCATGCACAAGCTCATCACGGGGCAGGGCGACCTGCTGGCCGACAACCCGGCGCTGGCCCGTTCGGTGTTCAACCGCTTCCCGTATCTGGAACCGCTGAACCATCTGCAGGTGGAACTGCTGCGCCGCTATCGCTGCGGCGACGACGACGAGTTGGTGCAGCGCGGCATCCTGTTGACGATGAACGGGCTGGCCAGCGCGCTGCGCAACAGCGGCTAGCGGCTTGAGGATCAGGTTTCGACAATTTGTTGGTGATGTGGGCTGCTCGGCGGTGAGGGCATCCTCAAGCGGCTAGTGGATCAGGGGTGGTGAGGGCGAGGTCGTCGAAGAGGGTCTGCATGTGGATGCGGATCTGTTCGTAGTCGCGGTCTACCCTGTTCCAGGCCTTGGGTTTTCGACCCATTCTCGGGTTGCGGATCCCGGCGAGGATGGGGGCGACGATCTGGTCGCGGAGGGTGAGCAGGGCGGCGATGGTGCGCGCGGCGACGGGTGGGACGTGGTAGCGGCGGGAGCGACCCGGTCTGTCGACGAGCTGTTTGCCGCGGAGTTTGCGCAGATCGTAGGCCGCCTGCCGGATGGTGTATCCCGCAGCGGATCGTCCGGTCATCGCATGGACCTTCGCAGCGAGCTCGCCGACGGTGAACCCGCGTGGCGCTGGGGCCAGCGCGAGCACGGCCGAGAGCACGTCCCGCATCCGCTGCTTGTTCAAGTCGACACCGCCGACCCGGGTAGCGCCCAGCGTGGATCCGGTGGGCAGCTCGTCGAGCACACCGTCGGCGATGAATCCGGTGTCCACGCAGTCCAGTGCGGTGCAGAACCGTTCGGCGATACCGGCCAGCTGAGACACGATCTCGGGGAAGTGCTCGATCATCCGCCCACAGCGCAACTCCGCGGTGTTGTGCACGATCGCCTCGAACCTAAGCACGCGTTCGCCTTTTGTGTACGCCTTGCCGGTCAGCCGCCCGAAGTGCAGCTTGAACACGGTCAGGTCGTAGCTACTTCGACCTGAAAAACCCTCGCTCGTGCTGAGCGGGTGTTCCGGTTGTGCCTAATTTTGCGTGTGAATGGGGCTTCGGCGCTGTCGATCACGCGGCGAGGGCGCTGATCTTGACCAGGTTGTGCGTCAGGATTCCATGCCCGGCCCAGATCCGGGCGCCCTCGGTGTTGTCGATGCGGGTGCGGTCCCAGCCGTAGCCACGCTTGAGGGTGCTGATGCGGCCTTCGCAGCCGGTGCGCCACTTGATTGTTCGCCGAAACGCGGGTCGGTGTTCCTTGGCTTGACGAGCCTGGCCGGGTTTGCCTTTGCGGGGTATCACGACGGTGCGCACACCGAGGTCGTGCAGGGCGTCCTCGACGCGTTTCTCGCCGTAGCCGCGGTCTGCGGTGACGGTGGCGGGCGTACGCCCGGTGCGCTTGGTGACCCGCGCGACCGCGGGCGCCAGTTGCGGGGCGTCGGGCGGGTTGCCCGCCTCGATGGTGTGGTCGAGCACGATCCCGTCGTCGTTGTCGGTGACCTGGGCCTTGTATCCGAACTCGACCGGTCGTCCGAGGCGGCCCTTGGCGATCGGGCGGGCATCGCCGTCGTGCAGGCTGACCCGCCGAGTGGCGCCGTCAGGAGTCTGCCCGGACACCCGTTGGCGGGTCTGTGCGACGATCTGGCGGGTCGCGGCTACCAGCTTGGCCAGGTCGTTGACCGCGCGCACGAGCCGGCCGCGCCGTCGGCCAGCGGCCGCATCGTGTTCACCGCGTTCACGCATCTCGGCCGCTTTGGCCTTCGCCCGGCGCACCGCCCGCTTGGCGTTGACCAACAGCCGCTGGGCATCGCGTGCCGCCTTCTGAGCCAATCCGGCCAGCTCAGCGGTGCTTTTAAGCACCGCGGCCGTGGCCTCCTCGCGGCCCGCTGCGGCGCGCGAGCGCAGTTTCGCCGCGACCGCATGCGCGCGCTTGCCCGCCGCGCGGGAGCGGTCGCGGACCCCGGTACGCACCGCGCCGCCAGCGGCCTGGACCCGCTTGCTGGTTGTTGCGATCCGCCGTACCGCCTTGGCCAGCAGCCCCGAGTCAGTCGGATAAGCCACATTGGCCGGAACCACTGTCGTGTCGGCCCGGATCCGGTTGGTGCGCAGCACCTTCGCTTCGGCCGCCTTGGCCAGCAGCGTCTCGTTGAGCCCGTCCACCGCCGCCGACCCGCAGCGCGTGGTCAGCTTCATCAACGTGGTCGGATGCGGCACCGCCACCTCCAGCGGAATCCGGCAGAACATCCGCCAGGTGATCGAGTCCGAGACCTCCCGGCACAGACTCTCAAAGCCCAGCCGATAGCGAAACTTCAAGAACATCAACCGCAGATAGGTCTCCATCGGCGTCGAGGGCCGGCCGATCCGCGGGTCGAAGAACGGCGCAAACGGTGCAAAGAACGCCGGATCGTCCAACAACGCATCCACCCGCGCCAACTCCTCGGGCAGCCGCCGCACCTCCTCGGGCAGGATCGACTCCCACAACGACGGCTGATCACCTAAAGTACGAAACACGATGGCCTCAATCCCTTCTAGCCCAAGGGGTTCAGGCCATCCTCCCGGCTCAGAACCAGCCGACCGCGGATCAACGCGCCGACTTTTTCAGGTCGAAGTAGCTAGGTGTCTCGATCGCGGCTTCAATCACCGAGGAGGATCTGCGGGTGCGGCGGGGACGCTGCGCGGTGCCGAACACGGTGCGTATTTTCGGCACGTCCAGGCGGGAGCGGGTCCGGTCCACCACCGCGTCGAAGACCTGTTGCATGCGGTATCCGTCGGCGAAGATCAGGTTGCGGCTGTATTCGAGCTGATAGACGGCGAAACCGTAAGCAAATCCGCTGCGTTGCTGCTCGTCGAGGTCGAGTGCGAAGCACAGGCACGCGGAGTAGATCCAGCGCTGGCAGACCTGGCTCAGCCGCCCTACAGCCGCTTCCTGCGACAAGGCATCTGCGATCCGAGCCAGGCCCACCGGGTCGGCGACCGCGGTGAAACAGTTGCCGACCTTGCTGAATGCTATCCCTGCCGCCTCGGCCTGCCGGGCCACATATTCGTGGCCGTTGAGCATGACCTGTGCGCCGAACGGCGGATGCCCCGACATCTTGATGGTCACGTGCCCCCAGACGGGGTCCATGATGTGAAACGAATAGTGGTTGACGTACTCGCGCCTCCTCTCGATGTTCACGATCCGCCCGGCCGCCGACCGCTTCACCTTCCACACCGGCGCCGGCGCCTTGGCCGCCAGCACCAAAAACACCCCGATACCGACCTCGTGTTCGGCCAGATACTGCTCGGCGATGCGGTGCTTGCGTTCACCGGCCTTGCAGAAGATCACCGGCACATCGTTGGCCGCGCCCCATGCTTTGACCCGTCGCGCGAACCTGCCGGCCAGCCGCATCAAATGGGTGTTGTCCAGCTCTTCGTCGCTGTCGTCATGCCAGCGCCGCCACCACACCCGCAACCCGCCGGGTTGATATCCGAGAGGGTAGAACGCATTGAGCACGATCCGATCCACGCAGTCATAACTGCCGGTCAGCAGGTCTCCATAGCGAAGGCTGAAATCGTCGGCCATCGCATCAACCTACGACCGCTACCACCTGCGTACTCCCGGCGAGCCGAAACTGCCCGTAGGGCCACCGATTCCGGGCGCAGTCCCGGACTCGGCGTAGCTTGGCTAGTTCCTGCACAGCCGGCATTTTGAGTCAAGTCTGCGAGCTGCGCCACGCCTGTGGGCAGTAATCGGTCATGGACGCAGGTGAGGAAGTGGGCGGTGTGCAGGCCGTGATGCGGGTGATCAGTCCGCGGTAGTTTGAGCCGGCGCAGGTCGTAGGTGATCTGTCCGGTTGTGATGGCGCCGGGATCGAGCCCGCGTAGCGCGGTGGTCAGGGCGCGCAGATCGCGGTTAGTGAACCCGTTGGTTTGGCAGCCGAACGTCAGTAGCGCCTGCAGCAGGCGTGGGTGCGGCGCTGGGTCGACGTCGTCGACCGCGGAAAAACCGTTGTCCGGCGCGGTGAACCCGATCCCGGCCTTGGCTGCTTGGCGCTGGGCCCAATGGTTGCCGTTGAGGCACAGCTTGGCGGTGTAGAACCGACCGAAGCCCTGATCGACGCACTGAATTAAGACTAACGGGGCTTCGCCCCAGCCCGACAAGGCGTGCCTTTGGTCGCCGATGGTATGGGGGCTCCGGCCGGTCGGGGTGAGACCGTGACCGGGAAACCCGATCCGGTGTATGAACCGTCTATGCGGTTGGTTGGCCTAACTGGCCGCCCGAAAGGCCGGAGCCCATCATGACCGTAGCGCGATCTGTCAGCGATGTCTTGAGCGATCATGTGCGCTTCGAGGTGGAGTGCATCGATCGGATGTATTGCAACGTCTATGTTCCGCAGTTGCAGTTCGCGGCGGGGTTGATCGGCTATATCCAGCGGCAGATGGGGTTGCCGATCGCGTCGACGGGCGTGTCATTCCATCTGTGTAAGTCCGGGGTGGTCCATCATCGGACCGCCGTTGGGCGGAGCAGAAGGAGTGTTTTGTGACGAAGACCACGCAGTCGCCGGCTGAGGACAAGACGGCAGCGCGGCGACTGGCCGAGACGTTCACCGCGGAGACGTTGGATTCGCTGATCAAAGACGCGGTGAAATCAGGGACGCCTATCGACGGCGCGGATGGTTTGCTGAATCAGTTGACCAAGGCGGTATTGGAGCGTGCGCTGGATTCGGAGTTGACTCATCATCTGGGCTATGAGGCCGGTGACCCGGCTGGGCGCGGGTCGGGCAATTCCCGCAACGGCACGACGCCGAAAACCGTGACTACGGTCAACGGCCCGGTCCGCATCGATGTGCCGCGTGACCGCAACGGTTCGTTCGAGCCGGCGATCGTGCCGAAGAAGACCCGCCGGCTCAACAACATCAATTCGGTGGTGTTGTCGCTGTATTCACGGGGAATGACGACCCGCGATATCGAGGCACACTTGGGCGAGGTGTACGGGGCTGCCGTGTCGCGGGAATTGATCTCCAATATCACCGAGGTCGTCGTCGATGAGATCAAGGCCTGGCAGTCGCG
>NZ_VMQU01000210.1 GCF_007714205.1 Mycobacterium helveticum
AGAATCTAGAGAAGTGTTGCGACCGCACCTAGAAACCACCGCGTCGACACGGGGTCAGTTTTCAGACGACGCCGACACTGTCAAGCGGCAATACGACCGAATCGAATATGGCGGGTTACCAGTGAACTACCGCATATAGCGCAATCGGTTGTACTTCAACGTAGTCGAGCGCCACTATACATTCCCGATAATCCGCCGCCATACGCATCGCACGCTCTTGCAACCGGTTTCGACGTGATGCAGCGAGTGTGGCACTAACGCATTGTGATTCACTCGATGAGTCAATTCCTAGGGCCGATAACCGGGCGAGCGGTCGAGCGGGCGGGCGTTTCCAGCAAACGCTCCTGCCTGTGGTCCTACTGCGCAGCCGCTCCCCCGCCGGGGGATTGGAGCCTGCTTTGGCCCGCCAACCCGAAGCCCAACAACGCATGTTCGTGCCCTTCCTCATCACGGTGGGCCTCGTCGAAGCAGCGACCTGGGAACGTCTCCCTACGACAAGGTGGAGACCGTAGCCACCGTCCGCCGACACCGCGGACCGCGAGGGGCGCAGCGTTGATCAATGAAATTGACCACCGCTGCGAAAATGCCGAAATGCGCCCCATGCTGCGGCGATCGCCCTATCGTTTGTGCCATGACGGGGGTAGGCATGCCGGCGTGGCCGGCAACAATGGCAGCATTCGTGCTCGAACTCGCCGGGATCGTGCCACCGCTAGATCCAAGAGTGCGAAATGAATTGGCTCAAGACGAAGAGAGTGTCGAGCTCGCGCAGCGTCTAGCGGAAGAACCCTCGCTACAAGATATCGTGTTCTCGGATGCGGATCATCCGTCGCTCCACACCCCTACCGTATTGTCTTTCACCGCAGAATCGTGGGCTCAGGCGCGCTCAGGTCTGGGCATCGTTGAGCGGGGTCAGGGCGAGCGCATCGCGGCCATCTGGCACACGGCGGTTCCGCTGGTCAACGGTGACTACCTGTTGACCCCGGATCCGGGTCACCCTGAAGCGGTGTCGTTCTATCGAGCCACGCGCAATGACGACGAGGGTGCGATCGATTTTCGCGTGGGCACTGCGTCGAGGGGCCCGTATGAGGTCGTGTGGGAGGACAACGACGACCGCTGCCATCTCAGACGATTCTTCAACGGCCTCTTGCAATGCAAGGTGGTCGGGTGCAGCGAGGTGTGTCATAGAGGCATCGAGGTGGACCCCATAACGGGCGCACAGTCATTTCCGTGCGGGTGTCCCTGATGTTCGGCATCGACTGGATTATTTGGGGCGTCATCATTGCCGCCGCCACGTTGGGGGCCGCAATCGGCGTGCCGGTCGTCCTCTACATCCGTCAGAACCGCGCCAACATCACGGTGACAAGCGAATTCGACAAGACCGGGTTCGTGGAAGTCGTCCTCGCCAAGGAGGGAAGCGGGGCCGCGCAAGTCGATTCGGTTGAACTCATGGCAGCTGGCACCAACACCAAGCTGCCATTAATCGGACGTTCCAAAACTGGTGCCGGGCCAATCAACTTCGATGGCGGCAAAGCCAAGATTCGCGTCTACTTCACACTCACCAGCGGGGCGAGTGCAACCGATGCCATCGAGGTACACGTCGAACACAAAGGCAAATCGTCGAGGGTCAAGTCCACCTGGACGACCAAGACCATATCTCCCCAGGCTGGCACCGAAATGATCGATCTGCGCGACCCGATTGAACCCGAAGCAGACACCACTACGAAAAAGGCGCCTGGCACTGCTGGTACTGGCACGACTGGGGCGAATCCGCCAGCAGCTCAATCAAATACACCCGCGCCAGGACTTTCCAACCCGCAGCGTGACACAGACGATCCCGACGTCAAGACGTAGAGCGTCCATCACGTCGAGGTCTCCCCCGGCGCCTCCAAGGAAGCCCGGTCGCGGAGGTTCGCGGCTGTGGCCCACACAACGGAAGGCCGTCGGGGACAGCCTTCGGGTGAGGATCCACCGGCGATACCGAATATCGCGATGTGGACATCCCACGTTGCCGAGACGCGGGTCGGATTGGCCATATCTGACTATTGCGGCCGCCGCCCGGCGGAGCCATTCGAGACCTGGATGCTTCGAGGCTGTGCCACGCCTCCGTAGCCCTGGCAAGTCCCCCGTCTGACGCTAATTTTGCCCGCGGCCACGGGCTACTTGACCCGTCGTGTGCGGGCGCATGGTTGGTGTGCGACGACCATCGAGACTTTGCACAGTGCACGAAACACCAAGGGGCGGTGTGTAAGTCGTGTGTTGGCACTGTGCTGGTGGAGTGGTCGTATTCGAAACCTGCGGTATTGCCGTGGTGGGCTAGCGGTTTTCGGGTCCGACGTTCTGGCTGCACTGGTCAGGTGCCCGGATCTCGCCGGCCGCGAACCTCCATCGGACGCGGGCGTTCTGGGGGTGAGCTGTTGCGGTAGGAGATGTTCAGAAATGCTCAAAGTCGTTGACTATCGAGCACACGCGTGGTCGCAGATTGGTCTGCGGGGGGAGCTAGCGTGGCCGTATGCCGGTAAACACGACGTCGTGAATTGTTCGTGCGATTAGATCTTCGTCGAGCGTATCGTCGGTGATTAGGTAGGTCAGTGCGCTGGTGGTGACTGCACCGAATAGCGCGATGGCGGCAGCTCTGGGGTTGTCGAGAGCCTCGAGTGAACGGTCGTTAGCGCCCGCGCGAAGCAAGGTCTCGACGGGTTCGAAGTAGGCAGTGCTGATCATGTTGGCGATGACGGGCATGCGGGCGGCGCGGCCCAGTTCTCCTATGAGGGCGCGACAGACAGCGGGCCGCTGGGCCATCACGCGCAGTTGGGCACTGATGACGTCGTGCAGGCGTTGGGCGGCGGCGCCGTCTGCCTCGACGATCGCGGTGACCTCGTGCGCGACGTGTTGTAGGGCGTCTTCGAGGAGGAAGGCGAGTATTTCTTCTTTGCCGGCGAAGTAGTAGTAGAGCGTGGCCTTGGCGATGCCCGTGGTCGCGGCGACGTCTTCGATCTTTGTGTCGTTGAGCCCGCGCTCGGCGAAGAGTTCGGCCGCGGCAGGCAACCGGTCGGCAATCTGAGCGGGAATCTTCCGCATAAAGTCCTCCCCTCGGTTTAAACTCTCAGTCTAAACCGACGTTCTGCAATGTGGCAGGAGACGCTATGTCGACGGTACAACTTCGCTACGATCCCTTTGACGCGGAAATTCAGGACGACCCCTACCCCGTCTACCGGCAGCTACGCGACGCGGCACCGGTCTATCACGCCGCCGATACCAACACCTGGGTACTTAGTCGCCACGCGGATGTCATCAGCGCGCTGCTTGACCATCACAGCTACTCGTCGGTCGACGGAGTATTTCCGACTCCACCGGGCTCGACTTTTCGCGAATCGCTGCTGCCGATGATGATTTTGATGGATCCCCCGCGACACGATCAGCTGCGGGCATTGGTTAGCAAGGCCTTCACCCCGCGACGAATCGCGGCGCTGACGTGCGCGATCGAGGACCTCGCTGATCAGTTGACGGCCGGCCTGATCCAGGAAGCCAGTTCGGCCGATTTCGTCGCCGACTTCGCAGCTGTACTACCAGCGATGGTGATCGCTGATTTGCTCGGTGTGCCGCGCGAGGACCGTACACAATTTCGGCGATGGTCGAACGCGTTGGTGCAGTCCAATCCCACCCACGGCGAGACCGGCGAGGCTTTGGCAGCCGCGGCCGCGATCTATGGCTACTTCACCGATTTCCTCGCCGACCGCCGCGGCCAACCGCGCGACGATTTGATGTCAGCGTTGGTGTGTGCCGAGATCGACGGAAAGCACCTTAGTGACGACGAACTGCTTGGCTTTTGCCTGCTGCTGCTGATCGCCGGTCATGAGACGACGTCGAATCTGCTGGCCAACGCCGCGGTGGTACTGGCCGACTATCGCGACACCCGCCACCGGCTGGCTGGCGATGAGAGCTTGCTCGGGGCAGCTGTTGAGGAGCTGCTGCGGTATGACTCACCGGCTCAAGGACTTTCGCGAACGTTGACCCGCGACGTGACAGTGCATGGCGTCACAATGTCGGCGGGTGATTCGGTGCTGTTGTTGTTCGGCTCGGCTAATCGTGACGAACGCGTGTTCGCTGATCCCGACGTGTTTGACATCGGGCGCAAACCCGAACACCAAGTGGCATTCGGCCGAGGCATTCACTTCTGTCTCGGTGCGTCCTTGGCCCGGATGGAGGCCCGGATCGCGTTGCGCGCCTTGCTGGCCCGCGTGCCCAACTGGGAAGTCGACTTGGGCCGCGCGCAGCGCCTGCGGTCGGGCCCGATCCGAGGCTATTTGTCGTTGCCGATCTCCTGGTCGGCGAACTAGCCGCGCTGCGGTCCAATTGGCTGTGACCGATCCAGTCGAATGGGCGGTGGGGCGCCCAACTAGCGGGAGATGGTTGGCTGGGGAGGATTCACCTTGGCGCCGCGATGAAGAAAATGTGGATCGTCCTGGTCATCGTGCTTGTGGTGGCGGTAGCGGGCTTCTGCGTACTGCGGCTTCGCACCTTTTTCGGCGTCCACGACGATCAGACGATGACCAGTGGCGTCGCCGATGAGATCAAGCCGCTCGATCCCAAGCGCGTGGTTTACCAGGTTTATGGTCCGCCGCCGACGCTAGCCAACGCCAGCTACTTGGACGCGAGTGTCCAGCGGCGGCGAGCAACCAACGCGCGGTTGCGCTGGACACCCTCCGCTCCCTCGACGCGCGTCAACATTGTTACGCGGGGCAGCGCCAGCAACCGAATTGGCTGCGCGATCATCGTGGACGAGGTGGTCAAGGACGAAAGGTCGAGTCAGGGTATGAATGCGCAAACGTTCTGCATAGTGAAGTCCGCATGACCGATGACCGGGCCGCAGGGCTGCCGCATATGCCGGTTTTCGCGCGAACGGTCCACAAACTCGCGGTGCCCGTCGTCTTTGCCTGGGTGGGGCTTGTCGTCGTCCTCAGCGTCTTGGTTCCATCGCTGGACGCGGTCGCCGAAGAACACACCGTGTCGATGAGCCCCAAGGACGCGCCGTCGATGCAAGCGATGAAGCACATCGGCAAAGTATTCAACGAATTCAACAGTGACAGTGCGGTCATGATCGTGCTGGAAGGTGACAAGCCGCTGGGCGATGAGGCCCACCATTTCTACGACCAGATCGTCCGCAAACTCGAGGCTGACACGAAGCACGTCCAGCACGTCCAGGACTTCTGGGGGGATCCGCTGACGGCCGCCGGTTCGCAAAGCTCTGACGGCAAGGCCGCCTATGTGCAGGCGTATCTTGCTGGTAACCAGGGCGAGAGCCTGGCCAGCGAGTCTGTCGCGGCGGTCCGCAAGATCGTGGACAGTGTGCCTGCGCCGTCGGGGGTCAAGGCCTATGTGACCGGCGCTGGGGCGTTGATCGCCGATCAGCACTGGGCCGGACA
>NZ_VMQU01000211.1 GCF_007714205.1 Mycobacterium helveticum
CCCGCCCCGGCCCGCGGCGCCGCCCCGGGCCGCGCCCCGGCGCTCCGGACGCCGCTGGGTGCGGGCGATCGCGCTGAGCCTGCCGGCAGTTGTGCTGATTGCCGGCGCCGGCATCGTGGGCGGGGCCGCCTGGCTGGACACGGCCCTGCACCGTGCACCGGTCCTCACCGACTATCCCGACCGCCCCGCTCCCGGCCGCGGCACCAACTGGCTGCTCGTCGGCTCGGACAGCCGCCAGGGGCTCACCGCCGTGCAGCAGCAGCAGCTGTCCACCGGCGGCGACGTGGGCGCCGGCCGCACCGACACCATCCTGCTGGTGCACCTTCCGCGGTTGCGGAACCACGCGGCGGCCACGATGGTGTCCCTCCCCCGCGACTCCTACGTGCCGATCCCGGGCCATGGCAGGGACAAGATCAACGCCGCGTTCTCGATCGGCGGAGCGCCCCTGCTGACCCGGACGGTGGAGCAGGCCACCGGGTTGCGCCTGGACCACTATGCCGAGATCGGCTTCGGGGGGTTCGCCGCCCTGGTCGACGCGCTCGGCGGGGTGCGCATGTGCCCGGAAGCCCCGATCGACGACCCGCTGGCCGGCATCGACCTGCCGGCCGGCTGCCAGACCCTCGACGGCCGCGACGCGCTCGGCTACGTCAGGACGCGCGACACACCGCGGGCGGACCTGGACCGGATGGTCAACCAACGGGCGTTCATGGCGGCGCTGCTGCGCCGCGCCACCGACCCGGCCGTCTGGCTGAACCCGTGGCGGTGGTATGCGGTGCCGCACGCGGTCGTCGACGCCCTGACCCTCGGCCGCGACGACCACGTGTGGGATCTGGCCCGGCTCGGCTGGGCGCTGCACGGACCGGCCACGACGATGACCGTCCCGATCGGCGAGTTCGCCAGCGCCGAAGCCGGGTCGGTCGTGGTCTGGGATCACGCTGAGGCCGGCGCGTTGTTCGCCGCACTCGCGTCCGACGCGCCGGTGCCCGGCGCCCTCGACGCGCGGCAATGACGACGCGCGCTCAGCCGGTGACGCCACCCGTCGGCGGTGGCCGGCCGCCGTCCAACCCGTCCGTGCGGGCGTTCTGCAGCCAGGCCTTGGTGCGACCCGGATGGTGCGTCGCGAGCCAGGCCACCCCGATGTCCCGGCAGAAGTCGATGTCCTCGTACTCGTCGACGTTCCAGCAATACACCGCCCTGCCCTGCGCGGCGGCGCGGTCCACCAGTTTCGGATAGTCCTTCAAGGTCGCCAACGACGGCCCGACGGCGGTGGCCCCGACGGCCGTGACCGCGCTGCTGGTCAGGTAGCGGGCGGTCTTGCCGAGCAGCACCGTCGGCAACAGCGGCGCCGCACGGCGGATCCGCCACACCGCCGCCGCCGAAAACGACATCACCACGGCGCGCGACCGGTCGGCCGACGCCGGGGCGGCGATGCCGAAGCGGTGCAGCAGCGCGAGAAGCTTGCTTTCCACCAGCGAGCCGTACCGGACCGGATGCTTGGTCTCGACGAAAAGCTTCACCGGCCGGTTCCAGTCCAGTACGAGCGACACGAGCGAATCCAGCGTCAGCAGGCTGGTGTCGCCGTGCGTGCCGTCCGCGCGCCAGCTGTCGTGCCACGCGCCGTACTCGTGCTCGCGCAGTTCTGCCAGCGTCATCGTGCTCACCAGGCCCGCACCCGTGGAGGTGCGGTCCAGCCGGCGGTCGTGCACGCACACCAGGTGGCCGTCCCGCGTGAGCCGCACATCGCATTCCACGCCGTCGGCGCCCTCCTTGAGCGCCAGGTCGTAGGCGGCCAGCGTGTGTTCGGGCCGACCGGCCGACGCGCCCCGGTGGGCGACCACAAAGGGATGCCCGGCGAGCACCTCGTCGGCCCACGTCATACCACTATGCTGCCGGTTCCCGCCCCTGCAACTCAACAGGGCCGGCGGACGCGTGTGCTGCGGGCCGATCCGGCTGGTCGGGGCTGACCACCACCCAGCGGTGCGCCGGGCGTTGCACCGGTTTGCGTTCGAATCCTTCGAAGACCCGGGCGAGTGCGGCCACGGTCACGGCCGCGAACAGGTACGTCAGCACCATCATGACGGTGTTGTTGGCGATACCCTGGGCGTCGGTGGCGAAGCTGGTGACGGTGGCAAAGATCCACACCGCGTAGCTGAACACCCACGCGATCCACCAGTACAGGATCGGCCTGCGCAGCCGGGCGTAGTGGTCTTCGAGGACGGCCAGCTCGATGACGTACACCGGAGCCCACACCAGGTTGGCCACCGGCACCACGCAGCCGGCCCACAAACGCCGGGCGGAGCGCGGTTCCGGCAGTCCGTGGTGCGCAAACACCGCGGCGCGGCGCGCGATCAGCCACCGGATCGCGGTCACTGCACACGTGATCACCGCCGCGATCGCCACCACGCTGGCCAGCACCCCGAGCCACTCCGCGCCCAGGGCCACCACCGAGTTGAGCAGCGTGTTCCGGTTGATCACCAGCAGCACGTAGCGCACGACGTAGACCAGGGCCGCGAGGCTGAGCACCAGCACGCTCACGAACATCATGGTCCGCACCAGAGCTGCCGGTGGTCCCGCCTTCGCCGGCGCCGGGGTGGCCGCGACGGTCTGGTCGACCCGGTCCGCCAAACCCCAGCGCGGCATGACCGAGTAGCGCGGAGTGGGGCCGCGGGAGCGCCGGCCGCGACGCGGGGGTGGGGCGGCGCCCGGGCGCACCGCGATCCACCGGAAGCCCGGCGGCAGCTGCGGCCGCGTGCGTTGCCAGCCCGGGCCGCCGGGCGCCCGGGGCGGCGGGGCGCCCCCGGCCGTGCTCCAGCGGGGGTCCGGCGGCATCGCCGGCGAACCCGGCGCAGCCCCGGAGTGCGGCGCCAGCAGCGGGCCGCGACAGCGTGGGCACCATTCGCGCCGTCGCTCGCGCACGTTCCACCGAGTGCCGCACTGGGAGCACACCTGGATCACCGGACCAGCCTAAGGCGTGGCGACGAGCTCTGGCCGAACGCCGCCCCCGCGGCCTCGCCGCAACGCGTCCCCGACGTTCGCTATCCACAGTTTCCACAGGTTTATCCACATGATGTTTCGGGGTACACGCCCTATTCGTCGTGCGTCTTGCCCGTCTGGGCGCGGCGGCTGTGGACAACTGTCGGCTTACCTCCCCATGTCATCGACAGGCCGGACCCCGCCGCGGAGCGACACGGTTCGCCCGGCCCTCGCCGGCAACGCCGCCCCGAATTCCCGCAACACCACCCGGCGCATTTTCCAGGACGCGCGCAAAGGGTTATGATCGCGGTCACGCAAAGTTCCGTGTGACTCATCTCACTTCGGCGAGGTTTCGTGCAGGTGGAGGGCGGCTGATGGCCACGCATTCGTTCGGTTCTGGTTCCCAGGGCCCCTCGAACCCGTATTCCGGCTCGCCCGCCTGGAACCACAGCCACAGCGTCGCCGCGGTGCGTGCGGGGCTGATCGCCCTGCTGCTGCTGGCCGTGTTGGCCGTTATCGTCTTGTCTTGACGTTGCGTCTTGAAACGGGGCCCAGCGGGCATGCCGTTACCTGCCCGTAGCGGTGATTCTTGCGGTGCGCGCGGTCATGGAGCAGGGTTGACCATGCCAGGCCGGCGCGTGGTGGACACGTGCGAATGAGCGTCAAGGCGATCACTGAACGATCACTGAACGATCACTGAACGATCACTGAACGATCACTGAACGATCACTGAACGATCACTGAGAAACGATCACTAAGAAAGGAATACTGTGGCTGAATACACCCTGCCCGACTTGGACTGGGACTACGCAGCGCTGGAACCGCACATCTCGGGCCAGATCAACGAGCTTCACTACACCAAGCACCACGCCACGTACGTCAAGGGCGCGAACACCGCTTTGGAAAAGCTCGAGGAAGCACGCGCCAAGGAAGATTTCGCCGCGATCTTGCTGCACGAGAAGAACCTGGCATTCAACCTGGGCGGTCACGTCAACCACACGATGTGGTGGAAGAACCTGTCGCCGAATGGCGGCGACAAGCCGACCGGCGATCTCGGCGCCGCCATCGACGAGGCGTTCGGGTCGTTCGACACGTTCCGCGCTCAGTTCAACGCCGCGGCCACCACGGTGCAGGGCTCGGGCTGGGCGGCCCTCGGCTGGGACACCCTGGGCAACAGGCTGCTGATCTTCCAGGTCTACGACCACCAGTCCAACTTCCCGCTGGGCATCGTCCCGTTGCTGTTGCTCGACATGTGGGAGCACGCGTTCTACCTGCAGTACAAGAACGTCAAGGGCGACTTCGCCAAGGCGTTCTGGAACATCGTCAACTGGGCGGACGTCCAGTCGCGCTACGCCGCCGCGACGTCGAGGACCAAGGGCCTGATTTCCGGCTGACGTGCCATTCCCAGGCTGGGGCGCCGCGCGGGGTGCGCGGCGCCCCGAGCGCTTTCCGGGGGACTTCAAGATCCCGACCGCCGGTGGCCGTGTCGAGTTGCGACCGGCCCGAACCGCGGGCATGCTGAGTTATTCGGGCTACCAGCGTGGTTATTTCGAACGGACGCGCACGGAGGTCGAGATGGAAGCCGGATCGGGTGGACCCATAGGGATTTCCCCTTTCCATTCTCGCGGCGCCCTCAAAGGGTTTGTGATCTCCGGTCGTTGGCCCGACTCGACGAAAGAATGGGCCCAGCTGCTCATGGTCGCGGTGCGCGTCGCATCGCTGCCCGGATTGCTTTCCACCACAACGGTGTTCGGCGCCCGCGAGGAATTGCCCGACGAACCCGAGCCGGGCACGGTGGGCTTGGTGCTGGCCGAGGGCACCGTCGTCGGCGAATCGGCGATCCAGCCAGGCTATTTCGCCGACCGTCAGCCCCCCGCTCTGTTGATGCTGCATCCCCCCTCCGAAACCACCCCGTCGTTGCCGGAATGCACCGGCGCGGCATCGGGATGCGTGCTGTTGCCCGGGCTGCCTTATCTGGGGCTCGAGCACCGGGCCGCGTGGGTGGAGGCCGAGGCCGACGGGACGATCACGTCGATGGTCAGCCGCGTCGGCGTCGATCCGATCAGCCATCCCGACACCGCGATCCTCGCGATGCTGCTCGCGGCGTAGTCGCAGTCGCACGCCTCGGCAACCGCCGCCGGGGGAAGCCCCCGGCGGCTTCGCGTTGTGGACAGCGGTGCACGGGCTCCCAGGCGGACGGCCCGGTCGCGCCGCCGCGACCGCCCCGCCGGCGCAGACGCCCGCAAACACCGCTGATCTCTTGGTGCGGACGACCACCCCAACCAGCGGGGCCGCCCGCGAACCGGCCGCCGACTCCGCAAGCCGGCGCCCGCGGCTCCCGCCCCGTCGGCC
>NZ_VMQU01000212.1 GCF_007714205.1 Mycobacterium helveticum
TGAGGAGGAATGGCGCCGATGACCCGCGCCGATGACGATGCAGAGCGCAGCGATGAGGAGGAATGGCGCCGATGACCAGCGTGCTGATCGTGGAGGACGAGGAGTCGCTGGCCGATCCGCTGGCGTTCCTGCTGCGCAAGGAGGGATTCGAGGCCACGGTGGTCACCGACGGGTCGGCCGCGCTGGCCGAGTTCGACCGGGCCGGGGCCGACATCGTACTGCTGGATCTGATGCTGCCGGGGATGTCGGGCACCGACGTGTGCAAGCAGTTGCGCGCGCGTTCCAGCGTGCCGGTGATCATGGTGACCGCGCGCGACAGCGAGATCGACAAGGTGGTCGGGCTGGAACTGGGCGCCGACGACTACGTCACCAAGCCCTATTCGGCGCGTGAGCTGATCGCCCGCATCCGCGCGGTGCTGCGCCGCGGCGGCGACGACGACTCCGAGATCAGCGACGGCGTGCTCGAGTCCGGGCCGGTGCGCATGGACGTCGAGCGGCACGTCGTTTCGGTCAACGGTGACACGATCATGTTGCCGCTCAAGGAGTTCGACCTTCTCGAGTACCTGATGCGCAACAGCGGGCGGGTGCTGACCCGCGGGCAGCTGATCGACCGGGTGTGGGGCGCGGACTACGTGGGCGACACCAAGACGCTCGACGTCCACGTCAAGCGCCTGCGGTCCAAGATCGAAGCCGACCCGGCCAACCCGGTGCACCTGGTGACGGTGCGCGGGCTGGGCTACAAGCTGGAGGGCTAGCCCCGGGCTAGCCCGGCTGAGTCGCCGGCGGGGAACCGTTCGCGTCGAAAACCGTCCGGGCGTCGTCGCCGGCACTCAACTCGATGCGCCGACGCATGTCCGCCGTCATCGGCGGAAGATCATCGAGGTCGAACCACGCCGCGGCGGTGCTCTCGTCGTCGGCCGCAAACGGCTCGCCGCATACCCACTGCATTCGGAACACGTGATCCAGATATTGGGCCCGGTCCCCGTTGGCGTGGACGGTGCGCATGGCCGACTGAGCGCCGCAGCTCGACGATGAAGTCGGGGATCGGCATTCATCGAGTGTGCGTCGAGGGTTTTGCTTGTGCATCCAGGGCGGTTTGCACCGGCGTGTCGCCGCCCAGGATTCACCCCCGACGCCCAGGTTTCACACTCGATCAGCGGACGGCGACGACCTCGTCGCCCACGACCTCGTCGCCCACGGCCTGTGCCACGGCCATGATCGACACCGGCGGGTTCACCTCCGGGCGGCACCGCGGCCCGGCGGTCAAGGGCGGCGCGCGGAAACGAAAAGGTTCGGCATGAGGTCCTTGGCCGCCTCGTCGCGGCCGTAGCGGGTCAGCCAGTCACGCAGGGGCGTTGTCGTGGCCGCCCAGCCGTGGTCGGTCAGCCAGGAGCCGACGTCGGTGCGCTCCTGCGGGTACCACAGTTCCTCGACGTCGACGACATCGGCGTCGACCAGCCGGGCGGCCGCCGCATGCAGGCGGTCCATCTGGTCACGCTGGCGCGCCTGCCACCGGGGATCGAAGGCCTCGGCACCGACGGCATTCGTGGCCAGCAGGGTGCCCGGTGCGCTGAGCGCGTGGATGCGTTCGAACAACAGATCCTGCGCCGACGGCGTGAGGTAACGAAGCAGTCCCTCGGCCGACCAGCAGGTGGGCCGGGCCGGGTCGAAGCCGGCATCGCAGAGCGCCTGCGGCCAATCGTGACGCAGGTCTACCGGTACGTACACCGGCGTCACCGCCGGGAGGGCGCCGTGCCGGGACAGGGTGCGGGTCTTGAAGTCCAGCACCTGCGGTTGGTCGACCTCGTAGACGGTGATCCCGTCCGGCCAGGGGAGCCGCCAGGCTCGCGAATCCAGCCCCGACGCCAGGATCACCATCTGGCTCACCCCGGCGCGCGCGGCGGTCAAGAAGAACTCGTCGAAGAACACCGTCCGCACCGCCATGAAGTCCACCATCGCCCGCAGCTGCGCCCGCACGTCGGGGTCGTCGGGCAGCGTCGGCTGGGCAAACAGACTCCAGATGCCCGGGCCGGCCTCGTCCAGGAACAGCCGCGCGTAGGGGTCGCTGATCAGCGGATTATCGCTTTCGCTCTCCACCGCGCGCGCCGCAGCGACCTCCAATGCCGTGGCGCCCACGCTTTCGGTGATGCTCCAGGTGTCGTCATCGGTTCTGGACATGCTGGTTCCCCTCCCGGTATCGCATCAGGTTCGGATCGAGGCGTAGTACTTACTCCCGGCGAAGGGCGATGCTGCGGCACGCGTGGCGATGCCGTTATCGGCAAGCAACCGGGTCAGCGGCGTCGTGACCGTCTCCCAGCCGTGCTGTGCCAGGTAGCGCGCGACGTCGTGACGCGGGCCGGCATAGACCAGGTCGGAAGGCTCGACGTCGAAGCCCTGGTCGCTCCAGCGTTCCCGGAGCGGCCGCATCACCTCGCGGGACGGCGGCACGAAAACCTCCGCGGCCAGCCGGCTGCCGGCGGAGCTGAGCGCGCTGACTTGGTCCAGCAACCGATCTTGGGCATCCGGTGGCAGGAATGGCAGCAGGCCTTCGGCGATCCACGCGGTGGGCCGGCCGGATTCGAAGCCGGCCCCACGCAGCGCGGCGGGCCAGTCCAGCCGCAGGTCGACAGGCACCGCCCGCAGGTCCGCAGTCGGCTGCGCGTCCATCCCGGCGAGCGTGGCGGTCTTGAAGGCGCTGACCGGCGGCTGGTCGATCTCGAACACCGTGGTTCCCGGCGGCCAGGGCAGTCGATAGCTGCGGGCGTCGAGGCCGGCGGCGAGTATCACCGCCTGACGAATCCCCGCTGCCGCCGCATCGAGAAAAAACTCGTCGAAGTAGCGGGTGCGGACCGCCATGAGGTCGACGAACCACTGCAGAACATGCCGGCAGTCGTCGTCGGAGAGGTCAAGTTCCCCACCGGCCCAGCGCTCGAAGACGTCGATTCCCACGGCGCGCACCAGCGGCTCGGCGAACGCATCGTCGACGAGCCGACGATCGGTCCGGCTCGCGACAGCCCGCGCAGCGGCCACCAGTGTCGCGGTCGCCCCCACGCTCGTCGCGAGATCCCAGGTGTCGTCGTCGTGGCGGTGCCGCATTCCCATACTCGCCAATCATTGCACCGCTCGCGTCTGTGTTCACCTTCGACCGATTCGGGTGCCCGTGGCCGCCGATGCGCGACGACTGCCGCCAGCTACGATCGAATTGCCTTGCGGCAGAGTTCAAACACGGAGCCGCCGCGCCCCGCTCTGTTCGCTGAGCCGGGTGGCGGGATGCACCGCGACCAGCCCTAACTTGCTGCGCCGCTTGCACATCGCGGCCAGTTCCGCGTAGGCCTTGGCGCCCAGCAGTTCGGTGAGTTCGTCGGCCAGGCTTTCCCACACCTGCGTGGCGCCGACATGGGCGCCGGGGTCACCGGTGCAGTACCAGTGCAGGTCGGCGCCGCCGGAGCCCCAGCCGCGGCGGTCGTATTCGGTGACCCAGGTCTTGAGGATCTCGGTGCCGTCGGGCCGCGTCACCCATTCCTGGCTGCGCCGGATCGGCAGCTGCCAGCAGACGTCGGGCTTCATCGTCAGCGGCGCGACCCCCAGCTTGAGAGCTTTGCTGTGCAGCGCGCACCCCGCGCCGGCGGGAAAGCCGGGCCGGTTCAGGAAGATGCACGCATCCTTGTGTTTGCGGGTGCGGTACTGCGGTTGGCCCTCGTGCTCGTCGAGTTCCAGGTAGCCCTTGCGGCCCAGGCCCTTGTCGCGGAACTGCCAGTCGTCGTCGGTCAGCTTGGTCACGGCGTCGTCGAGGCGGGCGCGGTCGTCGTCGTCGGACAGGAACGCGCCGTGCGAGCAACACCCGTCGTCCGGGCGGCCCGCCACCGTGCCGTGGCAGGCCGGCGTCCCGAACACGCACGTCCAGCGCGACAGCAGCCAGGTCAGGTCGGCCGCGATCAGGTGCTCGGGGTTGTCGGGGTCGTAGAACTCCACCCATTCGCGGGCGAAGTCCAAATCGACTTCCTGCCCGGGGCGGGGGTCCGGATTCGGCACGGGTTCACGGTAGACCACGATTCGGGCCCGGGCGCCCGCTGACACCCGGGCCCGGTGGCCGCGAATCGCCGGGACCCGGGCGGGTCGAACAACGCTGTTCATGACGCCGGGCTGCATGCGATTGCCCGCCTCCTCCTCAGACCGCCACGCGGTCTGCATCGTCGCCGGGCTGCATCTGACTGCCCGCCTCCTCCTCAGACCGCCACGCGGTCTGCATCGTCGCCGGGCTAGGTTGTTTGGGTGCGATTGGGTGTGCTCGACGTGGGTAGCAACACGGTCCATCTGTTGGTGGTCGATGCCCACCGCGGCGGCCATCCGACCCCGATGAGTTCGACGAAGGCCACGCTGCGGCTCGCCGAGGCGACCGACAGCTCGGGCAAGATCACCAAGCGCGGCGCGGAGAAGCTGATCTCCACGATCGACGAGTTCGCCAAGATCGCCGACAGCTCGGGTTGCGCGGAGCTGATGGCCTTCGCCACGTCGGCGGTGCGCGACGCCGAGAACTCCGAGGACGTGCTCGCCCGGGTGCGCAAGGAGACCGGCGTCGAACTGCAGGTGCTGCGCGGGGTCGACGAGTCGCGGCTGACCTTCCTGGCGGTGCGCCGCTGGTACGGCTGGAGCGCGGGCCGCATCATCAACCTCGACATCGGCGGCGGTTCGCTGGAGGTGTCCAGCGGCGTCGACGAGGAGCCCGAGGTCGCTATGTCGCTGCCCCTGGGGGCCGGGCGGTTGACGCGCGAGTGGCTCCCCGACGACCCGCCGGGCCGCCGCCGGGTGGCGATGCTGCGCGACTGGCTGGACGCCGAGCTGGCCGATGCCGGCGTCGCGGTCCTGGACGCAGGCCCCCCGGACCTGGCGGTGGCGACGTCGAAGACTTTCCGGTCGTTGGCACGGCTCACGGGGGCGGCGCCCTCGGCGGCCGGGCCGCGGGTGAAGAGGACGCTCACCGCAAACGGCCTCAGACAACTCATATCTTTCATCTCTAGGATGACGACCGCTGACCGCGCGGAGTTGGAAGGGGTGAGCGCCGAACGGGCACCGCAGATCGTGGCGGGTGCCCTGGTGGCGGAGGCAAGCATGCGAGCGCTGTCGATCGAAACGGTGGATATCTGCCCGTGGGCCTTACGCGAGGGCCTCATCTTGCGCAAACTCGACAGTGAAGCCGACGGAACGGCCCTCGTCGAGACCGCGGTGCGCGATGCTGGAGACCGGGTCGGGACTCATCTCCTCGGCCCCGGATTGCTGGCCGGCGTCGGGTTCGTCGGCCTGGCGCGCGGGCCGCG
>NZ_VMQU01000213.1 GCF_007714205.1 Mycobacterium helveticum
AGATGTGTAAAAGACACAGCCCCGCCGGGACCCGACGCGCCGCCGCCGCCGCAGCGGGCGTACAGCGTGAACTGGGACGCCATCGCACGATGCGAATCGGGGGGGAACTGGGCGATCAACACGGGCAACGGCTACGTCGGCGGTCTGCAGTTCACGCCGAGCACCTGGCGTGCCAACGGCGGAAGTGGCTCCCCGGCCAGCGCGAGTCGCGAGGAGCAGATCCGCGTCGCCGAGAACGTGCTGCATTCGCAGGGCATCGGCGCGTGGCCGGTCTGCGGTCGGCGTGGCTGACAACAGCCGCGGCCGGCGGCTCGAGGACTGACAGCCGTCGAAACGCCATAGGTGAGGAATGCCGGGCCCCGGGCCCGGCATTCCTTGTCGGCGGGGGCCGCCGAAGCGGTCGTCGGTCGGGTAGCGTCGGGATCCGTGACCGCAACGCCGCGCGAATTCGACATCGTCGTGTACGGGGCGACCGGCTTCGTCGGGAAGCTGACCGCCGAGTATCTGGCGCGAGCGGGCGGAGGTGCCCGCATCGCGCTCGCCGGCAGGTCGGCCCAGCGCCTGCGCGCCGTGCGCGACACCCTGGGGGAGTCCGCGCAGTCCTGGGAGCTGCTGGTCGCGGATGCCTCGTCGCCGTCGACGCTCGACGAGATGGCCGCGCGCACGCGGGTGGTCGTCACCACGGTCGGGCCCTACACCCGCTACGGTCTGCCACTCGTGGCCGCCTGCGCCGCGGCGGGCACCGATTACGCAGACCTCACCGGCGAGGCGATGTTCGTCCGCGACAGCATCGACCTTCACCACAAGCAGGCCGCCGACACCGGCGCCCGCATCGTGCATGCCTGCGGGTTCGATTCCGTACCCTCCGACCTGAGCGTGTACGCGCTGTACCGAGCGGTTCGCGACGCGGACGCCGGTGAGCTCACCGACACCGATCTGGTGGTGAAGTCGTTCTCCGGGGGGCTGTCGGGCGGCACCATCGCGTCGATGATGGAGGTGCTGAACACCGCCTCCACCGATCCCGACGCCCGCCGCCAGCTCGCCGACCCCTACACGCTGACACCCGACCGTCACGCCGAACCCGAGCTCGGGCCCCAGCCCGACCTGCCGTGGCGCCGTGGCCGCCAGATCGCGCCGGAATTGGCCGGCCTCTGGACGGCGGGCTTCGTCATGGCGCCCTACAACACGCGGATCGTTCGCCGCAGCAACGCCCTGCTGGACTGGCGATACGGTCACCGGTTCCGCTACAGCGAAAGCATGAGCGTGGGATCGTCGCCGGTCGTCGCGCCGCTGGCCTCCGCCGTCGTCACCGGGATGGCCGGTGCCACGTTCGGGTTGGGCAGCCGCTATTTCCGGCTGCTGCCGCGCCGGCTGGTGGAGCGGGTCGCGCCCAGGCCGGGCACCGGCCCCAGCGCCGCGGCGCGCGAGCGCGGCTACTACCGGATCGAGACCTACACCACCACCGGCAGCGGGGCCCGCTATGTGGCGCGCATGGAACAGCGGGGCGACCCGGGCTACCAGGCGACCTCCGTGTTGCTGGGGGAGTGCGGCCTCGCCCTGGCGATGGACCGCGACAAGCTCTCCGAGCTGCGCGGCGTGCTGACGCCCGCGGCCGCGATGGGTGAGGCGCTGCTGGAGCGCTTCCCGGCCGCAGGTGTGTCGCTGCGGATCGATCGACTGGCCTAGATTCACCCCCTACCGTGCCGGCGGGCCGGGCGCACCCCGTTCGGGCGCCTACAGGCCGGCGCGCGGCGCTTCCTAGAATTGACGGGTGACCGCCAGCCGCAGCTCCGCTACCGACCTGCCCACATCGTGGGACCCCGGTGCGACAGAGAGCCTGATCTACCAGAAGTGGCTGGATGCCGGCTACTTCGCGGCGGACCCGACCAGCCCCAAACCCGGGTATTCGATCGTGCTGCCGCCGCCCAACGTGACCGGCAGCCTGCACATGGGCCATGCGCTGGAACACACCATGATGGACGCCCTGACCCGCCGCAAGCGGATGCAGGGGTATGAGGTGCTGTGGCAGCCGGGCATGGACCACGCGGGCATCGCGACCCAGAGCGTGGTGGAAAAGCAACTCGCGGTCGACGGCAGGACCAAGGAAGACTTCGGCCGCGAGCTGTTCGTCGAGAAGGTCTGGGACTGGAAGCGTGAGTCGGGCGGTGCGATCGGCGCCCAGATGCGCCGGCTCGGCGACGGCGTGGACTGGAGCCGGGACCGGTTCACCATGGACGAGGGCCTGTCGCGGGCGGTGCGGACCATCTTCAAGCGGCTCTACGATGCCGGGCTGATCTATCGGGCCGAACGGCTGGTCAACTGGTCGCCCGTGCTGCAGACCGCGATTTCGGACCTCGAGGTCAACTATCTCGACGTCGAGGGCGAGTTGGTGTCTTTCCGGTACGGTTCGTCCGACGACTCGCAGCCCCACATCGTGGTGGCCACCACCCGGGTCGAGACGATGCTGGGTGACACCGCGATCGCGGTGCATCCCGACGACGAGCGCTACCGCCACCTGGTCGGCACCCACCTGCCGCACCCGTTCGTGGACCGGCAGCTCATCGTGGTCGCCGACGACCACGTGGACCCCGAATTCGGCACCGGCGCGGTCAAAGTCACGCCCGCGCACGACCCGAACGACTTCGAGATCGGGCTGCGGCACGAGTTGCCGATGATCTCCATCCTGGACACCAGGGGCCGGATCACCGGCACCGGAACGCAATTCGACGGCATGGACCGTTTCGAGGCGCGCGTCGCGGTGCGCGAGGCGCTGGCGGCGCAGGGCCGGGTCGTCGAGGAGAAGCGCCCCTACCTGCACAGCGTCGGGCATTCCGAGCGCAGCGGCGAGCCGATCGAGCCGCGGCTGTCGCTGCAGTGGTGGGTCCGGGTCGAATCGCTGGCCAAGGCCGCCGGCGACGCGGTGCGCAACGGCGACACGGTGATCCACCCGGCCGGCCTGGAGCCGCGCTGGTTCGCCTGGGTCGACGACATGCACGACTGGTGCATCTCGCGGCAGCTGTGGTGGGGCCACCGCATCCCGATCTGGTACGGGCCCGACGGCGAACAGGTGTGCGTCGGCCCGGACGAGGCACCCCCGGAGGGCTGGGAGCAGGATCCCGACGTGCTGGACACCTGGTTCTCGTCGGCGCTGTGGCCGTTCTCCACGCTCGGTTGGCCGGAGCGGACCCCGGAGCTGGAGAAGTTCTATCCGACAAGCGTTCTGGTGACCGGCTACGACATCTTGTTCTTCTGGGTGGCCCGGATGATGATGTTCGGCACCTTCGTCGGCGGCGACGACGTCCTCACCCTCGGCGGGCGCCGCGGCCCGCAGGTGCCGTTCACCGACGTCTTCCTGCACGGCCTGATCCGCGACGAATCCGGCCGCAAGATGAGCAAGTCCAAAGGCAACGTCATCGACCCGCTGGACTGGGTGGAGAAGTTCGGGGCCGACGCGCTGCGGTTCACGCTGGCCCGGGGCGCCGCTCCCGGCAGTGACCTGTCGGTCGGCGAAGACGCCGTACGGGCATCGCGCAGCTTTGTCACCAAGCTGTTCAACGCCACCAGATTCGCGCTGCTCAACGGTGCTTGCCCGGCTCCGCTACCGGACCCGGCCGACCTCACCGACACCGACCGCTGGATCCTGGGACGGCTGGAAGAGGTTCGCGCCGAGGTGGATTGGGCGTTCGACGGCTACGAGTTCGGCCGGGCTTGCGAGGCGCTCTATCACTTCACGTGGGACGAGTTCTGCGACTGGTACGTCGAGTGGGCGAAGGTGCAGCTTGCCAACGGCCTCACGCATACCACCGCTGTGCTGGCCGCGGTGCTCGATACGTTGCTGCGACTGCTGCATCCGGTGATCCCGTTCGTCACCGAGGCGCTGTGGCAGGCCCTGACCAACCGGGAGTCGCTGGTGGTCGCCGAGTGGCCGCAGTCCTCGGGTATCGCCCTGGATCCGATTGCGGCGCAACGGATCAGTGACAGACAGAAGCTCGTCACCGAAATCCGGCGGTTCCGTAGCGATCAGGGCCTGGCGGATCGGCAGAAGGTGCCGGCCCGTTTGGCCGGTGGCGGAGAGCTGAGCGCGGAAGTGCGGGCCGTGACCTCGCTGACCGCGCCCGGTCCCGGGTTCAGTCCCTCGGCTTCACTGGAGGTATCGCTGGGTTCCGGCATGGACGACGTCCACGTGATCGAATTGGACACCTCCGGCACCATCGATGTGGCAGCAGAGCGCCGGCGCCTCGAAAAGGATTTGGCCGCAGCGCAAAAGGAGTTAACCTCGACCGCCGCGAAACTGGACAACGCCGACTTTCTGGCCAAGGCCCCGCAGCACGTCGTCGACAAGATCCGGGACCGCCGGCGGGTGGCCGGTGAGGAAGCCGAGCGGATCACCGCGCGGCTGGCCGGGCTGCAATGACGGAACAGCCCGAGTGGGCACCGGCCGGCGACGCGGCGCCCACCCCGGACGAGATCGCGTCGCTGTGGCAGGTGGAGCACCTGCTGGATCAACGCTGGCCCGAGACGAAGATCGAACCGAGCCTGACCCGGATCAGCGCGCTGCTGGACCTGCTGGGCTCACCGCAGAAAAGCTATCCGTCGATCCACATCGCGGGCACCAACGGCAAAACCTCGGTGGCGCGGATGGTCGACGCCCTGCTGACCGCGCTGCACCAGCGCACCGGCCGCACCACCAGCCCCCACCTGCAGTCGGCGGTCGAACGCATCGCGATCGACGGCAAGCCGATCAGCCCGGCGCAGTACGTGGCGACCTACCGCGAGCTCGAGCCGTACGTCCAGATGGTCGATGCGCAGTCCCAGGCTTCACCTTCTGGGGCGGGCCTCCGCTTGAGCAAGTTCGAGGTCCTCACCGCCATGGCGTTCGCCGCGTTCGCGGATGCGCCGGTCGACGTCGCGGTGATCGAGGTGGGC
>NZ_VMQU01000214.1 GCF_007714205.1 Mycobacterium helveticum
GTCGGCAGCGTCAGATGTGTATTAGTGAGAGCCCCCACCATGGTCACGGGCTCTTTCGTGTCGGCGGCGCGCGGCGGCATCACCACCAACTGGGCGATCGCGCGCCCGCCGGGCCAGACCAGGCCGCTGCGGCCGGTCATCGCGCTGCACGGCAAAGGCAGCGACGCTGCCACCGTGATGGCCGGCGGCGTCGAGCAGGGGCTGGCCCAGGCCGTGGACGCCGGGTTGCCGCCGTTTGCGGTGGTCGCCGTCGACGGCGGGGGCGGCTACTGGCACAAGAGGGCGTCCGGCGAGGACAGCGGGGCCATGGTGCTCGACGAGCTGATCCCGATGCTGGGCAACCAGAACCTGGGCACCCAGAACCTGGACACCTCGCGGGTGGCATTCCTGGGCTGGTCGATGGGTGGCTACGGCGCCCTGCTGCTCGGCGGCCGGCTGGGCCCCGCACGCACCGCGGCGATCTGCGCGGTGAGCCCCGCGCTGTGGCTGTCTCCGGGGGCGGCCGCGCCCGGCGCGTTCGACGGACCCGCGGACTTCGCGGCCAACTCGGTGTTCGGCATGCCGGCGCTGGCCTCCATCCCGATCCGGGTGGACTGCGGCGACAGCGACCCCTTCTACGCGGCGACCCAACAGTTCGTCGCCCAACTGCCCACCCCGCCGGCGGGCGGGTTCTCCCCCGGGGGGCACAACCCGGCGTACTGGAGTTCGCAGCTGCCCGCCGAGCTGACCTGGCTCGCGCCGCTGCTGACCGGCTGACGCCGCTTCGCCAGCGTTACGCTCGCGAAGGTGACCGCCCCCTTCGACTGGAGCTTCCCCTACGCCTGGCCGCGCAAGCCCGTGCTGGCGCACAACGTGGTGTGCACCTCGCAGCCGCTTGCCGCCCAGGCGGGCCTGCGCATGCTCGCCGAGGGTGGCAGCGCGGTGGATGCCGCGGTTGCCACCGCGATCGCCCTCACCGTGGTGGAACCGGTGTCCAACGGCATCGGCTCGGACGCCTTCGCGATCGTCTGGGACGGCCGGCGACTGCACGGGCTCAACGCGTCGGGCCGCTCACCCGGGGCCTGGACACCGGAGTACTTCGGCGGCCACGACGTTCCCGCCGTCGGCTGGAACTCGGTGACCGTCCCGGGCGCGGTGTCGGCGTGGGCCGAGCTGCACGCGCGATTCGGCCGGCTGCCGTTCGAGCGGCTCTTCGGCCCCGCGATCTCCTACGCCCGCAACGGTTTTCTGGTCTCCCCGACCGTCGCCGAGCAGTGGGCGGCGCAGGTGCCGCTGTTCGAGCACCAGCCCGGGTTCGCGCAGACGTTCGCGCCGGGCGGGCGGGCACCCGCCCCCGGTGAGCCGTTCGCGCTGCCCGACCATGCGGCCACGCTGGAAAAGATCGCCGACACCCGCGGCGAGGCGTTCTACCGGGGGGAGCTGGCCGCCCGGCTCGAGGCCCACGCGGCGGCCAACGGCGCAGCCATGCGCGCCGACGATCTGGCCGCGCACCGCGCCGACTGGGTGGGCACGATCGACGCCCCCTACCGCGGGTACACCGTCCACGAGATCCCGCCCAACGGCCAGGGCATCGTGGCGCTGATCGCGCTGGGCATCCTCGAGCATTTCGACATGGCCTCGCTGCCGGCCGATTCCGCCGACAGCGTGCACCTGCAGATCGAGGCGGTGAAGCTGGCTTTCGCCGACGCGCAGGCCTATGTCTCCGACATCGAGCACATGCCGGTCGGCCCGCAGCACCTGTTGGACCCGCAGTACCTGAGACACCGCGGCGCGCTGATCGACCGGCACCGGGCCAAGCCGGCGTCCGCGGGCACCCCGGGCGGGGGCACCGTGTACCTGACGGCCGCCGACGCCGCGGGGGTGATGGTCTCGATGATCCAGTCCAACTACATGGGGTTCGGCTCGGGTGTGGTGGTGCCGGGCACCGGAATCTCGCTGCAGAATCGCGGTGCGAACTTCGTTGCGGCACCGGGGCATCCGAACCGGGTGGGGCCCGGCAAGCGTCCGTACCACACCATCATCCCGGGTTTCGTGACCAGGGACGGCTCGCCGGTGATGAGCTTCGGGGTGATGGGCGGAACTATGCAGCCCCAGGGCCACGTGCAGGTCATGGTGCGTATCGCCGACCACGGCCAGAATCCGCAGGCGGCGTGCGACGGCCCCCGGTTCCGCTGGGTGGACGGCTTGCGGGTCAGCTGCGAACGCGGCTTCCCGCCGGCCACGCTCGACGAGCTGCGCCGGCGCGGGCACGACCTGGTGTCCGTCGGGGACTACAACCAGTTCGGCAGCTGCCAGGCGATCTGGCGCCTGGGCGGCGGGTACCTCGCGGCCAGCGATCCGCGCCGCGACGGCCAGGCCACGGGTTTCTGAGGCGTTTTACACGCGGATCTTGCCCTGCGCCGCCAAGAGGGCGATGTCGCTGCGGAAGTGGCTGCCCGGCAACCGAATCGAACCGATGATGTCGTATGCCCGGGCCCGGGCGGCGGAGAGGTCGTCGCCGATGCCCACCACGGACAGCACCCGGCCGCCCGAGGAGACGATCGCACCGTCGTCGCGACGCGCCGTACCGGCGTGCAGCACCCCGTCGGCTTCGGACCCGGTGATGACGTCGCCGACCCGCGGTCGCCCGGGATAGTTCTCCGCCGCCAGCACCACCGTGACCGCGGCGCCGTCGCGCCAGCGCAGCTCGCCGAAATCGGCCAGCGCGCCGGTTCCCGCCGCGTACAGCAATTGGCCGAGCGGCGATTCCAGCAGCGCCAGCACCGCCTGGGTTTCCGGATCCCCGAAGCGGCAATTGAATTCGACCACCGCGGGACCCTTCGCGGTGATCGCCAGTCCGACGTACAGCAGGCCGGAGAAGGAACTGCCACGCGCAACCATCTCGGCCGCAACGGGTTCGACGATGGTGCCGACCACGTCCCGGTAGACGTCGTCGGGCAGCCACGGCAGCGGCGCATAGGCGCCCATGCCGCCGGTGTTGGGGCCGGCGTCTCCCACGCCGACGCGCTTGAAGTCCTGCGCCGGCAGGAGGGGCACCACGGTTTTGCCGTCGACCACGCAGAACAGCGACACCTCGGGGCCGTCCAGGTAGGACTCCAGCAGCACCGGGTGACCCGTCTCGAGCAGCCCGGCGGCATGGGCACGCGCCACATCTCGATCCGGTGTCACCACCACGCCTTTGCCCGCGGCCAGCCGGTCGTCTTTCACCACCCAGGCGGCGTCGCCGGCCGGAGGCCCGAACCTGTCCAGGGCCGCATCCAAATGTGCTGGGCTGTCGACGATCTCGCTCGTCGCGGTCCGAACGCCCGCCGCGGCCATGACGTCCTTGGCGAACGCCTTGGATCCTTCGATGCGAGCGGCATCCCGGCTGGGCCCGAAGCACACGATGCCGGCGGCGCGCACAGCGTCGGCCACCCCCAGCACCAGCGGAACCTCGGGGCCGATGACGACCAGGTCGGCGCGGACCGCGCGCGCCAGGGCGACGACCTCCGCGCTCGAGGTCACGTCGACGGCGTGCTGCTCGGCGATGCGGGCCGTGCCGGCGTTGCCGGGAGCGATGGCCAAGCCGGTGACCTGCGGGTCTCGCTGCAGCGCCAGCAGCAGCGCATGTTCACGGGCACCGGAGCCGATCACCAGGACGCGCACGAGACGTCAGACTAGCCGGGCAGGGACCGCACGACCACAGCAGCCGGTTCGGCTGATCTTCTCGAGCAGGTCCTTGAGGTCTTTCTGCGCCGCGGCGGTGAGGCGTCCGGCCGCCGTGAGCGCAAGCCGATGGCGCCGCAGGTCGGCCGGGTCGCTCTCGCGACGCACGAAGCCAGCCGCCTCACGCCATCATCGGGGCACGCAGGCTCGCACAACTCGACGACAACGTCCGCGCCGTGGACGCGCGGCTCAGCGCCGGGGAATCGGCCTGTGGCCGGCCACACTGGCTTTCCGCTCAGGCGTTCACCCAATTCGAAGAAGCCTGTGCCGCGGCCGAGGCACTTTGCGTCGACGGGGCGATCGCCTGTGCGGGGCGTACTCCGTACCGTACAGGGCGCCGAGCTGGACCTGTCCACCTCCGCGGGCCGCATGGTGGCCCGTATTCTCGGTTCGGTCGCACGGCAGGGGTCAGAGAACCCCCACACCGGCCAGGCTGTGACCGCGTCCGGCGAGTGTACCGGGCGGCATGTCCGGGGCTGCTGGTGAACCCGAAGTATGCCGCGATCAAGACTCACGCTGACAAGAGCGGTAAAGTGCCTGATTTCGGGGGTAATTGGACTGCACTGATCGGCGTCGATACCCATCGTGGCCTGGTCGGCTACGGCGGTTCTGCTGCTCCGGCGCGCTAGACTGCAGCGATGCGAGTCGTACCGAAAAGTTCTGCAGTGCAGCAGCTTTGTGCTTCGCCGGACGCCGAGCTGGCCGGCGCGGCGAATAGGTCAGGCCGCGAATTGGTTTGGAGCGCCGCCGAGATTGGGCTGACAGAGTAGGCGATGGGCCCGCTGTTCAAGCAGATTTCGACCGAGGTCGCCGCGCCGCTGTCGGCCATATCACTGACGACGCGGCGAGCGGCCAATGCTCGATGGAATCGTCAGCGCATGGCGAAGGGTCCCTGGTCGATGCCGATCAACCGCAATGCCGGGTGTCGAATGCTGACGATGCGATGAGCACAGTCGTTCTTGGTGCGTATCACGTCGTGCTGCAACGGGTGTGTGCCATGAGAAGACGGCCGGGGTCGGCGCGGATCTGGAATGCACCACGCCCGAGGAATTGGCTGGGGTGAATCGGCTGCATACGGAGCGGACGGCGGCGTTGATGGCTGATCAGTGCGGGCAGCCGGTGACGTGCCGGCGTGGCAGCCACGGCAGGTAATGTGTCGACCGCCACGGTGATGGGACCACTTTGACCAGGGTTTAGCCAGTTTCATTGGACCACCCGTTTGCCAGTTATG
>NZ_VMQU01000215.1 GCF_007714205.1 Mycobacterium helveticum
GGCTCATCGCGATCCCGGCCCGACTGATCCGCCACGCCCGCACCCTCACCCTGCGACCCGCGTCCGGACACCGCGACCTGCTGTGCCACATCCTGGCCCGGCTGCGCGCCCTGCCCGCCCCCTGACCGCCGACCGAAACCGTTGCCGCGCACCGTCACCGACGCCGATACTCAGGCCCCACGTGCCCCGAACCCCCACAAACCCACAACGAAACGCGAACCGGGCGCAACCCGGCGAACGCGGATACCCTCCACCACAATCAAGATCATCCCAAGACCCCAAGATCAACTGCCCGGCTTAATCGCGGAATCGGGTCTGACGACATTTACCGCTGAGGATTCACCGCCACTTACCGCCGAAGATCACAGTTCAGCCCGGACTTCGCCCGGGCCCCATTCGGGAGGAACCGCTGTGGGTTGTCCGGGTCGGGCTTCGGCTTGGCCCTGCGCACCATGTTGCGGCCAGCGCCTCGCGCAGCCCCGGACGCGCCTGGTTGGCGCTGGTCAGACCGTTGGTCGACGGAGATCCGATTCGGCTTCACCCCCAGCGCCGTCAGCGCATCGCGTTGGACGGTGAGATCCTGGGCGTCGGTTGAGCATCGGGCGTACCCGACGAGCATTCGGGCCACCGGATGACTGTACCGGTCAGGCCACCATCACCAGGAATTATTGCGGGCGGGTGTTGTGGGATTTCGGATGTGGAAACGAACTGGGGCGTGGTGGCTGCCGGTGTGTGCGGTCAAGGCTCGGTTAGCGGGGCGGCAGGGACGCTTCGTTGAAATCGATGCCGAAGGTGTCATGTAGTCCATGCTGGCCGGCGTCGGTGATCTTCACGACGCGCGTTGAAGGTGAGCGTTGGATCCAACCGAGTTCGGTGAGCCGGTCGAGCAACCCGCGCCCGAGTGCTCCGGCGAGGTGGTGACGCTGTTCGGACCAGTCGATGCAATAGCGGATGAGCCGCCGCCGGGCCGGGACCTGCACGCCGAAGTCGGCGAGGAACTGCTGGCCGGCCGGGGTCAGGGTGTAGTCGACGTCATGGCCGTAGCCGATGCGGTGGTCGTCTCTGGCGCGTGTGGGGTCGAACGTGCCGTCACCGCCGGTGAGTTGGCTGCGTCCGATCATCGCGGCCATGAGGTCGACGCCGAGGCGGCCGGCGAGGTGGTCATAGCAGGTCCTCGCCTCCCGTAGCATGCGGGCGCGGACGCCTTGCCGCAGGGAACGCACCGGCGCGGCCGGGGCTAGCTGCTGTAGAGCCTCGATGAGACTCCCGACCGCGGGTCCGGCGAGGCGGTAGTAGCGGTTGCGGCCATGTGCTTCCACGGTGAGCAGGCCGGCGTCGGTGAGCTTGCGGAGGTGGCTGCTGGCGGTCGCGGCGGTGACGCCGGCTTCGCTGGCCAGTCGGCTGGCTGGCAGGGCGCGACCCTCGTCGAGGGCGAGCAGGATCTGGCAGCGTCTCGGGTCGGCAACCAGCGTCCCGACCGCAGCGATGTCCGCGTCCCCGCCGCCTTGCGTGCGGACTGGGGCGAGTTCGGTGGGTGGCTGGCGCATGCGATCAGGGTAGGCGCTGTTGATTCGACCGACGTCTAAGTATTGCGCCATTAGCGTGGGTGACATGGACACGATCAAGCGTAGTCAGGAGGCCGAGGCGTTTCTCGAGGCACGCCAACACACTGCTCCGGAGGTCGTGAGTGCCTGCGAGGGCTGGACCGCGCACGAGGTGACCGCTCACCTGGCCGCGGCCGCCGCCGAGGTCAGCCGGCACCTTGAGCCCTACCTGCAGGGTGAGCATGTTCCCGAGACCCGCAGCTTCGAGGAACGAGAACCGCCCTACCGAGCGCTGGACGACTCAGCCCTGCTCACCCGTCTTGAAGCCGAAGAGGCGAACCTGCGTGCCACGATCGCCACTGTGCTGGCTCGTGAGCCGGCCGCGGTCATCCCGTGGACCGGCCGGCAGATGCCGGTGGCGAAGTTCTTGCTGCACCTGCGCAATGAGTTCGCCATCCACCGGTGGGACTTCATCGGGGATGACGACACCAGCAATCAGCTGCTGGCCCAACCCGAGCTGACCGAGCACGCTGTCGGGGTGCTCGGCGAGATCCTGCTGCGCCGCGGCCGTCAGCACGATCCCCTCCCCGAGGAGGATTTCCACGTCCGGTTGCGCTCCGCCGCCACCGACCTTCGCGTCGTCGTGGAGGCAGGGCGGGCTCACCTGCAACAAACCGAGGAGCAGGCAGAAGAACCGTATGTCGAACTCGATGCAGCTGCCCGTACCCTGTTCATCTGGGGGCGCCGTCCCGGCCAGCGTGGCCGCATCCGCAGCCACCTCGCCCCAGAGGCACTCGCCCGGTTGCAAGCCTTGCTCTCCGGCTACTGATAGGCCCTTCATCGTCGAATACGGAGCGCCCCACGATCCGTAGGGTGCTCGACTTACGGCACCAAAGTCATCCCGACCACCTGGCGTGAAGCCGTCGCAGTGCTCGATGAGATCTTCGGCAACCCGACCGACCTAAGCGGGGATTTCGTGTCGCATGTGGACCCCGGCGCGGGGTGCTGGCCTCGCGGTGAGGCGGTCTTAGCGGTTTCTTCTTCCGAAGCGGCGGCGAAGTTGTGCGGAGGTAGGGAAGTTTTAGAGCGAGGGGGTCGGCTCGATCCGCAGAATCCGGATCTCACGCTCTGTTTCGGTGGTCCAGATGACAATCCAGTCGGCACCGAGGCCGGCGTCGACGGTTCGCGCCCAGGTGGTCGGTGTGGTTCCGAATTGGATCGCGCCGACGCGGTGTAGCTCGGGTGCCTGATCGAGGCGGCGTAGCACTGTCCCGACCGCGGCCCGGACTGCGCGCTCGTATGGCTTGTCGCTCGCGCACAGCGATTTCCACCGCTCCGCTGCTTCGGGGTCGAATGAGAGGGCCACGAGGTGTGCCGCCTTCCGGATGCGCCGGGAGCAGGCGCAGTGTATACCGTAAGGCCCCAATACCCGTAAGCCCATATGGACGATATGGGTATTGGCAATTTATACTGGCTTATGTGAGGCACACCGTACGGGCAGGCCCAGCGGCCAGGAGGGCCTGATCATGGACTTGATCGAAGTAGACAACCGCCGGCGGATCACGCTGCCTAAGTCGGCGCGCCATGACCTTTACATGGTCTCCACCAGCCCAGATGGCACGCTCACCCTTACGCCAGCGGTCGTGCGTCCGGCTCTCGAAGACGTCCTTCGCCAGCAGCCGGGCTACATCGAGCGCTTGGAACGGGACGCCGCGGACCCCAGTCGTGCCGTGCGGTTCACCGACTGGGAAAACCCCAACGCCTGATCGCCTAGCTGTGCTGTCTCACGAGATAATGCGGGCGGCGAGCGTGACCGTGCGCGTGGCTCAAATCAAAGTTCCAGGCTGTCACCGTCGACGCTTTGTTGCCGTTGGGCGGAGCGTTCGCTGGCCTGCCGGGTGGCGTTGACGAGGCGCTGGTAGGCTGCCTCGCGGCTGCGGGCTTGGGCGCTGTGTTGGCGCCAGTGGGCTTGGCGCGCGGAGCGCCGTTCGTCGTTGCGGTCCAGCAGCGCGCCGACAATGGCGGGCAGCAGCGCGCGGTCGGTGCGTTCGGCTTCGGCGTGCATGGTGCGCGGGCGGTCGTCGTTGGCCAGGATCATCCGGAAGTAGTGGGCTGCGGCGTATTTGTTGCCGCGCCGCAATTTGTGGATTTGGCCGCCGGCGGCCAGGTCGTTGTGTTCGTGGTCGGCTTCCCCGGTGATGGGCTGGTAGATGAAGGCGTGGTTTTCGTCTTTGCCGCGGGTCATGCCGACATACGCCATCGCGCGGCTGGCTTGGTCGCTGAGCACGGTGAAGCATGTGCCGCGGGCGGTGGCGTTGCCGACCGTGATGCCTTGGGCGGCGTGCACGGTGGTGGCGTAGCCCAAGGTGATGTGTTCGCGGCGATAGTCGCCTTCGAAGATCCCGCGGGCGCTGTCGGTGAGTCGTTCGGCGGCGATCTGCCCGGTTTCGGCGTCGACGAAGACCACCCGCCACCGGTTGCCGTTGCGGACCTGGTCGATACGCTCCCCGCGGCGGTGGCCGCGGCCGGGCCCGAGTTCAATGCTGGCGTCGTTGTTGCGGCTGATGATGATGTCTCTCCGGCACGGACATCTTGGTCGCGGGCCACCCGCACGGCGGGGGTCTCGGCGTCGGTGTAGGTGCGGTGCAGTCGCAGGTTGATGGCGTTCGGCAATGTCCCATTTGTCGCAGATGATTGCGGCGTCGTTGCCGTCGCGCCGCGCGCTGGTGTAGGCGTTGACTGCGTCATCGGCCATGGCGATCGGGTCCCCGGTGTGTAGCCGGTCGTGGTTGCGGTACCAGCCGACCGCTTTGCATAGCCGGTTTCCGTGTGCGCTGCGCAGCGCCAGCGAGGCGTCGCGTTCTTCGGCGTCCCGCATCCGCCACACCTCCGAGAGGCGCTGGCTCCAGGGCAGTTCGTCGCAGAGTTGTTCGAACATGCCGCCGCGCGCTTTGACCGGCGAGAGCTGGTAGGCGTCGCCGACCAGCACCATTTTGGCGCGCCCGTCCACCGCGCACGACAGCAGCTTTTTCAGCTCCGGGGTGCCCACCATGGACGCTTCGTCGACGACGATGACCTTGCGCGAGTCGATGCGCAACGCGTCATCTTCGATCATCTTCAGCGCTTTGGCGACTGTTAGACCCGAATCCGCGAGTAGTGCGCGCGGTGATGCGGCGGCGCTGTGATTTGTGTTGTGGGGTGTGGGTTTTGTGGGCTGGGCAGGGTGGTGGCCCGGGTGTCGCGCCGGGTTCGCGGGTTCCAGGTGGTCTGGGGGCTGGTG
>NZ_VMQU01000216.1 GCF_007714205.1 Mycobacterium helveticum
TATTCTCGACGAATATCGTTCGCCAGCAAAGGCTTTCCCCGGCGTGTCTCGACTTACTTACGAACTCCTTAGTAACTGGACCAGGCTCTGACACCAGCGTGCGGGCATGCCAGTGCAACCCAAGACCAACTCGACATCTCTTTGATACCCATGTAATTCGCCGCGACGATGACGAGCTCGCCTCTGAATCTAGTCTTCGCGGGATAAGGCCGCGCGAGGGCACGCGGCGATGGCCTGCTCGACGAGCGTCTCCTGCTCGACAGGGACGGGGTCAGTAATGACCACGGCGTACTCGTCGTAGCTGAGCTCGAACACCTCGGGCGCGATATTGACACAGAAAGCATTGCCCTCACAGCGATCCAGGTTTACCACGACGCGCATGAGAGTCCTCCTTCGGAACTTCGGCAGGTGAGAGCCTCAGGCACCCGCCTGCTGGCACATCCATCCATCGGGGGCGCGACCGGTCTCGATAAACCGCGTTAGTTCGGCGCTCGTCTGCAGCGGCAGCGCGGTGTCGGCGCTCGGATAGATAATCGGCTCTTCCTTCGAGTTGTGCTGGTGAAGTTGGTCCAGCAGCTGCGTACACGTATCCGCGAGCCGCCCGGTGTCGTTTGAATCAGCGAGCAAATCCGTCAGGGCGTCCATGGTGCGCCACAGCTGACCGTGCTCGCGCATCATCACGAAGATCGGCATCACAATACCGGCCTCTCGGAGCGGCGGGAACAGGAAGACTTCCTCGAGGTAGATGTGCCGGCGCAGCGCTGCCAGAGTCTCGGTCAGTAGCTCGTGTCGCACGCTGCCACAGACGAGTTTCTCGATGAAAGTCTGTATCCCATTATCGATTTCGCGGTGCTCTCGCGCCAGCTCAACAGATAGCGGCAAGTCGGGCATCATGTGCTCCTGGGCGTCAGCCCGCAGAACGGACAGATTCGGTCTCGTCGAGCTCGGCGTCGACGCTGATCGTGGCGCCGGCGAACAATCGTGATACCGGACACAGGGCAGCGGCCTGGCCTACCACGGCCGCGAAGGCTTCGGCGTCCAGCCCGGCCACCTGCGCGCTGACCTTCAGCCGGGACGTTGTGATCGTCGGGATTCCGTCGACCTCATCCAGGATCACGGTAGCTGTGACATCGAGGCGCTGTGGCGGCGTGCGGTTCTCACCCAGCTTCAACGCCAACGCCATCGCGAAACACGACGAATGCGCCGCCGCCGCCAGCTCTTCCGGACTGGTCTTGCCGCCAGGCTGCTCAGTCCGCGAGGCCCAGGTCAGCGACAGGCCATCCAGCGCTCCGCTGCTGCCCTCCAACAGCTTGCCTTCGCCAGACGCCAGCGGGCCCTCCCACGTGGTCTGCGTGGTCCGTTCCGCAATGCTCATACTCCTCGGCCCCTTTCTGGAACGCGTAATGTTTGTACAAGTGCTACTTGTGTAAACTCTAGACCGTCACCATGCGCATTGACTAGAGCGATCGTCAGGAGTGAGCATGCAATCGAAGCAAGCGGCCTGTTGCTTGCGGGCACTTTTGCGACTTTCTCCACCGAGCTCAGCGGAAGAAAGTGCCTTTTCGACTCATGAACTGGCGCACTGCGATTGCGTGAGCGAGCGGTAATGATGGTCCAGATCACCAGTGTTTCGAGCAGATGCCTGATATCTGAAACCCGGCAGGCGTACCCTGCGAAGGTGTATCCGCAGGACACCGCCGCAGTGTCACTGGCCCATCTCACAGCCGGTGACATCATGTCCTCGCCGGTGATCACCGTCCTCGCTGACGCTTCAACCCAACAGGTAGCCGGCATCTTGACGCGGCACCGGATCAGCGCAGCACCCGTGGTTAATCAGGCAGGCACGCTGTTGGGACTTGTCAGCGAACATGACCTGCTCTCCAAAACCGGTGCACTAGCACGTGACCTGATGACGACGGCGGTGATCAGCGTGACCGTGGACAGCGCGGCCGACGATATCCGACACCTGCTGGTCGACCGTCGTATCCGCAGGGTTCCGGTGGTGCAGGAGGGGCGACTGGTCGGAATCGTGAGCCGTCATGACCTGGTGGCCGTGATGGCCACCGAATGGGTATGCCAGGTATGCGGTGAGCCGGTGCGCGGTGAGCATCCCCCCGGCAGGTGTCCGAAGTGTCAGGCAACGAGCGAGCAGTTCGTGCTGCAGGAGCAACCCCCTGGTGCCTGAACGGGTGTCTGGCCGGACAACCCCGTTTGTGTGATATCACCGAAGCAGGAGGGCAATGACAATCCCGCCCACGCCAAGCCCCAGACCCGAATCCGCTGCACTCGGCGGATTGCCGGCCGAGGAACCCGCGGAGACACTGCGCGGCTACTACCGGCAGATGGCGCTGATCCGGGCATTCGAGTCGCGGGCAGCGGAGATGTACCAGCGGGCGAAAGTCGGTGGGTACTGCCACCTCAATGTGGGCGAGGAAGCCACCGTGGTCGGCCTGATGGCGGCGCTCGAGTCCCGCGACTACCTGTTTGCGACCTATCGCGATCACGGCTATGCCCTTGCCCGCGGGATCGAGCCCGGCCGTGTCATGGCGGAGCTGTTCGGCAAGGCCGCTGGTGTGTCCGGGGGCCGCGGCGGCTCGATGCACCTGTTCGACAGCAAGCTGCGCCTACTCGGCGGATACGGCATCGTCGGCGGCCAGATCCCGCCGGCCACCGGTGCGGCGCTGGCGCTCACCTACCGCGGAAGCCCCGGTCCCGGCGCGGAGGCCGTGATGTGTGTGCTCGGCGATGGGGCCACCAACATCGGTGCGTTTCACGAGTCGCTCAACCTGGCCGGGCTGTGGCAGTTGCCGATCGTGTACGTGATCGTCAACAACGGCTTGGGCATGGGGACGCCGGTGGAAAAAGCGGCGGCAGAACCCGACCTGTACAAGCGCGGCTGTTCTTACCGGATTGCGGGGGAACGGGTTGACGGTGACGACGTGCTCGCGGTGCGTGATGCGGCCCGGGCTGCGCTGTCGCGTGCCCGGATCCAGCGCGAGCCGGGCCTGATCGAGGCAGTGTGCCAGCGGCTGCGCGGCCACTCGGTGGTGGATCCAGACAAGTACCGTTCCCGCGACGAGGTTGCGCGACTGCGCGCGCTCGATCCCGTTCCGGCGTTTCGTCGGCGCTTGGTCGATGCCGGGATCCTCGACGACAGGGCGGCGCAGGACGTCGAGGAACAGGTCGAGGCGCAGGTCGATGCCGCTGTGGATTTCGCCGATGCCAGCCCCGACCCCGGTGCCGATCAGTTGTTCGGCTACGTCTATGCCACGGCGGTTGCCAATGCGCCACACCAACTGCCCGGCGATCCGGTGATCGCGCTCTCGCGGGGGCAGCCATGACCGTGCTGACCTATCGGCAAGCCCTGCACGACACGCTGCGCGCCGAACTGCTGCGCGACGAGTCGGTATTTCTCATCGGCGAGGAGATCGGTGTCTTCGAAGGCTCCTACAAGATCACCGCCGGCCTGTTGACAGAATTCGGGCCCACCCGGGTGGTTGACACACCGATCTGCGAGGGAGGATTCGTCGGTGCCGCGATCGGCGCAGCGATGCTGGGCATGCGACCGATCGTGGAGATCATGACGATCAACTTCAGCCTCTTGGCTATCGACCAGATCGTCAATCACGCCGCCAAGATGCACGCGATGTTCGCGGGCCAGGTGTCGGTGCCACTGGTGATCCGCACCCCGGGGGGTGGCGGACAGCAGCTGGCGGCGACACATTCGCAGAACCTGGAGGTGTGGTATGCGCACGTACCCGGGATGAAAGTCGTCACCCCCGCCACCCCGGCAGATGCCAAGGCGTTGCTGACCGCCGCCGTCCGCGACGACGACCCGGTGCTGTTTTTAGAGAATCTGGCGCTGTACAACACCCGGGGCGAGGTTCCCGACGGCGAGCAGATCGCTCAGATCGGGATAGCTTCGATTGCCAAGCCGGGAACCGACCTGACGGTCGTCGCCTACTCGCGCTCGACGGTGATCGCGTTGGACGTCGCCCGCCAGTTCGAGGCCGACGGCGTGTCGATCGAGGTGGTCGACCTACGGAGTTTGCGTCCGCTGGACCGCGAGACGATCTGCGCGTCGGTGCGCAAGACCAGCAGGGCCGTCATCCTCGAAGACGACTGGCTCAGCTACGGGGTCGGCGCTGAGATCGCGGCGACAATCGCCGAGGGCGCATTTGACTATCTCGATGCCCCGATCCGCCGGGTCGCTGCCGCCGAAGTACCACTGCCCTATGCCAAGCCGCTCGAGCTGGCGGCCCTGCCCGACGCCGCCGACCTGACCAAGGTCATCCGTGAGGTTCTCGACGCCAGCCGGTTCGCCTACGGAGAGGACCGTTGATGCCAGACGTGCTGATGCCGCGGTTGTCGGACACCATGACCGAAGGTGTTGTCGGGCAATGGCTCAAGCGCGAAGGTGACATCGTCCGGCGTGGTGACACACTCGCCGAAATCGAGACCGACAAGGCCACCATGGAGCTCGAAGCCTACGACAGCGGGGTGCTGACCCGAATCATCGCTCCCGAAGGCAGTACGGTTCCCATCGGTCAGCCCATCGCCGTCATCGATGATCCGACCAGCGCCGCCGAACCTGGTGGCGGCCAAGTGGTCTCCAACGCCCCAACCGATGGCGTCGCCGCCGGCGCTGCACCCACACCCGCATCCCCTGCGTCACCCCCCGAAGC
>NZ_VMQU01000217.1 GCF_007714205.1 Mycobacterium helveticum
GTGTTCGGGCAGCCGGTATTTCATTGCTCTTCACCTCGACGGCGACCTGTCCCAGCACGACTCCGGCACCGTGGTCGAATGCGGCGATCAGGTGTGGGGCCTTACCACCAACGCGGGTGCGCGCACCGCGGATCGTCTTGCCGTCGATGGCGATCACGCGGCGCTGCTCGACGGTGAAAGTTCGCGTCCACATCCACACCCCCAGCGCCGCATCGAGGGCGTCGGCATCGATGCGGGCGAACAGCTTGCGCAGTGTCGACTCCTCCGGCGCGCTCATTCTCGCCAGCCCAAACGAAGCCAGTGTGTCGGTAGTGGTTTCTGCGGCCCACTGACCGATCGCCGCGAACGACCGGCACCCGGCCACGGTAGCTGTGACCGCCAGCGCGAGCACTCCGACCAGTGGGTAGCGCACGCCCGCGCCGGTCGCGCGGGTCGGGCACCCTCTGCAGGGCTTCCAACAGTCGTTCGTGGCGCGTCGGGTTCGCATCGGCAGGTGGCGTCGGAGAAGATGGCATGCGGGTGTGACCTCGGGTTCGGATGGTTGGCTTCGCAACCTGCATCCAAGCCCGTTGGTCACACCCGCCACATACGCCACGCCGGTAACGCGGCGATAACGGCCAAGGTCACAGCACTACGCATCAACTTTTCCGGCACCCTGTATGCGGCCCGCAGCCAAGCACTACGGCACCGCCGACGTGGGACCGCTGCATCAACGACTACCCTGCTGGCTTTGTGACGATGACCTCGGCGTCCGCTCTCACTGGCGCTGCGAGGACGCGCCATGTTGGTGCAGATCAGAGTGCGTCGAGGTATCGGAAAAGCTGCGCCTCGATCTCTTCCATTCTTTCCGGTGTCAGTGGCTTGCCGCCGCAGTCACCAAGATCCGTCTTCAGCAACGGTTGGAGCGCGTGAATGCGTACCCAACACTTCTCGGAAACATTGCCCTCGCCCGCGGCCAGCTTGACGTCGAACTCTGTGCGGTACCTCGTTGACTTCGAAAGCGGGAAGCCAGAGACAACCGGATATGATTGGTCGTTATTTGTGGGATCACCGCTGTAAATAAGAAAAGGTCTACGGGTTTCGTGAACTTCGCGCTCTGGTTCAGGCGGTAGCCGCAGAATCTCATCTCGAACTTGATAGATGTATCCCTTCCGAATGGGGAATGGGAACGTCATTTAGTGGAGGCGTTTAGTCGAGGGTCTTTCCATTTGCCCGCTGACGCAGTGGCGCGATCTCCGCGTGCTCGCGGACAAGATGGGAAAGATCACCTTCACGCCGCTGGTCGCGCATCCCGCGGGCCACATCGCGCAGTCGCGCACGCTTGGCAGCAATCAGCTCGTCGAGCGTGCGCTCTCGCGCACCTCTGGGCGGCTGGACCGACGTCCAACCATCGCTGGCGACCACGACCTGCTCGAGCGGGGTGTACTCCAAGAGCGCGCTCACCACGTTGCCCCCTCCTTGCTCACCGCGTTACCCGTCGTATCGAACCGATCTGCAAAAGATAGCGTCACAGTCTTCGCTGTGTCCTCGACTTTCTCGATAATGTCACTAACGCTCTGCGCGTCTGTTACCGCCCCGCCAGCCAACCGCGTTATCACCAACTCTGCGAAGACGCTCACTTCTGGCAAGCTTCGCGGTATCTGGGATCTCACTAGTTGACGTTTGGGCCTAGGCTCCTCGCCTGACCTTCCACGGACAATCCGACTCACCTTTGGGTTACTCAGCCGCATCAACAACTCGTCTGCCTCAACAATTCCCCACTCTACCTGGGCAGATTGCTGATCTGACTCGAGGTCGACGAGGCTTGACCCATCGAGCGCGGACAGCTCCGCAACTTCTGACGGCACCCCTGCCACGTCGATCGCGAAAGCTCTTCTCATCTCGTCATAGTCTGTACCTGGCAGCTCGCGAGTCGAAACGACGTTCGACACTGTGAGAATAGTCGCCTTCGGTTGCAGCAGGTCGAAAACCCCCTCTAGCGCGGGCACGACACGATTGACTGGGAGGCCGGAAAGACCTGACTCAATCGTCATCCCGGCGCGACTGACTGTAAGGCGAAGGTCGCTCGCACCGATTGCGATCCCGATCGTCTGCGGCTCATCTAGGAAGGCGACTGGCTGCACGTTTTCCTCAAGCCAATCAAGTAGTGCCAGGTGACGCCGGGTAAAAGTGAGGATCGGTGTCCACCGGAACGCATGGATCGAGACCCACCGCTCGTACACGCTTCGCAGCCTACCTTCCAGCCGTCGTGAAGTAACCGCTCATCACCAACTAAGACGGTTCGGTGGTGTACCCCGGTTCGCTTCACTTCAATTATTTACGCACCAAGTCCTGCTGTGCTCGTTTGGTGAGATTCAGGTCTCTGATGATCTCACTCACCAGGTAGAACGATGCGATCATCCGGCAAGACCCGCACGCGCTGCCGCGCACCCCGGGCGAACGGCAGTCGCGGCCGCGGCGCCGACGGATCCCGCTCACGGTCGCGATCCCACAGCGCATCCTCGAGCCACCCGACGCTGACACCCACCGTTTCGCCGGCCTCAAGCCCATTGAGCGAATCGCGCCGCGGGTAGAGAAAATAGGTCTGCCGACCATGCTCGTCCACACCAGCCGGACTCTTTTTCCTTATCTCGCGGCCATCGACCACGACAGGCTCGCCGCCTCGCCGCTCATACTTGGCGCGCTCGAACTCCCGCAACGCCTCATAGGTGCCCGGCACATGCACGCCGGCGCCGCGGCCGCCCCGCCTAGCCTGCGGCATCGTCACCGCCTCCGCGTTGCCAGCGAGCATTCGCCGCCCGCCGCGCCTTTCGGGTTGTCGACGTCGGACGTTCCGGCAACTCGGTCTTGCTGTCCCGGATCATGCGGGCCGTCGACTGCCGCAGCAGCCGCAACTCAGCCGACAACTTCACCCGCAACTTCACGTCATCACCGCAGGCCTCGTACATGGCTGCCAGGTCGACAGTGCGGTCAATCTCGGCGGCGAGCAGATCCAGCGCGAAGCGTTCTTGCGGTGACCACTCGAGCGTCTCGCCGCGCTCCTGCCCCACCAGAGCCAACTGCTCATTCAGGGAGCGCAGAACGGCCTCCGCTTCAGCGGAGGCCGTTCGGGTGCGCCGACGCCGGCGCTTCGTTGTAGAAACCATTACGGCCGAGCTGTCACGCTTCGTGTCACGGTTTCCGCGGTGCGCACGCTGCCGGCAAGCCTGCGAGCAGAACAGAGAATTAGCACGGCCGAGAAAGCCGTTTCCGCAGCTCTGACACTTTTTCTTAGCAGCAACCATGTCGTCGTCTCCTCACCCGCACGGCTCGATCAGAGCGCCCATCGGGGCCCGCGGAACCGTGACAGAAAACCAGCCGAATGCGTGCTCGGAACCCGAGCCACAGTGCGTCCCGGATGTGCGCGACCGCCCGGGGAGGGGGTGGAGTGCCTGGGGTCGCGGTGCTGGTACTGCTGCTGAGCTGGGGCGATGCCGCGCGGATGGTTGGCGATGGTCGGTGCTCGGAGGTCGCGGCGCGTCGCCGGGGCTCGAGGTCTTGTCGATGGTCGCGCTGCCGTCCGCGCGCGTGAGCGCCGCGGTCATCGTCGTCTCAATCCGGGGTGTGGTTCGGGCTGGCGTTTCCACGCGTTCCGCGCTTTGGTCGCTTCGCGCTGGGCTTTGCGGGCATTGCACTGTGCGCACGCCGCGCGCAGGTTGTGTTCGTCGAGCGGATCGCCGCCGTCCGCGACGTTGATGATCTTGTCGACCTGGTCCGCTTCGCCCGTGCACCCGGGTTCGTCGAGTTGGCATCGGTAGCGGTCGCGCTTGAGGATCGTCAGGCGCAGACGTCGCCATTCGGCGGTCGCCGTGACGTGGCTCGATGGGCTGCGCGCGGCGTCTTTCCATGCCATGACATCACCTACTCCCGTGTTGTGGTTCTGTCGCTGTGCTTTTGGGGCTGCTGTGGGTGGTCGGCGCCGGCGCGTAGCTCGCGTCTCAGGTCGCGGTCGCGCCGGCGCCGAGTTCATGGGCAGCCGCGGCTGTCGTCTGATGCGGCTTCTTGCGGCAACGGCTGGTTCAGCAACTGCGGGCCGGTCGGCAGGTTGCGCGGCGCGCGTTGGCGCGGCGGTCTGATGGCCGGCGCGCGGGACGAGGCGCGCGGCGCCTGGTTGAGTGTCTGTCTCGGAAACATCGTCAGACGGTGCCGCCGTTGGTCGCGGCGTCGATCAACGCTCTCAGGAACGCCTGGGAGGCGACGATGCCGGCTTGCGAGGCCTGGCTGACGTTTTGGGTCTGAAGTACCGCGGCTGTCAGCGGCCCGAACCCGCTGGTGCTGCCGCCGTTGGCAATCCATGTGCTGATGACGTCGCTCATGATTTTGGTCCTCCCTGCAGAGCCTGTTGCACAAACCTTCGGCGTGTTTTCGGCGGGAGAATGCCCTGGTCAGGGATAATATCCTGCAACGCAATG
>NZ_VMQU01000218.1 GCF_007714205.1 Mycobacterium helveticum
CACCACGATTCCCCTCGGGCCCCCGCCGCCCGAGAACGCACCGGGCGGCGCCCCGCCGGGTGGCCCGCAAGCTCCGACTCCGCCACCGTGACCGGGGCCGCGGAGCAGAGCGCCACCATTTCGCCGGCGCCGCTGGCCGCCGACCGGCGCAGCCTGGACACCCGCGATTGCCCCAGCCGCACCGACTTTCTGGGGGCAGCCTTCGCCGACGCCGTCGGGGGGCCGGTGGGCCGACATGCGCTGATCGGGCGCACCCGGCTGATGACCCCGCTGCGGGTGATGTTCGTGATCGCACTGGCGTTTCTGGCGCTGGGCTATTCGACGAAGGCGGCGTGCCTGCAGAGCCACGGCACCGGGCCGGGGGATCAGCGGGTGGCCAACTGGGACAACCAGCGCGCCTACTACGAGCTGTGCTACTCCGACACGGTGCCGCTCTACGGCGCGGAGTTGTTGAACCAGGGCGAGTTTCCGTACAAGTCGAGCTGGGTCGAAACCGACGCCGGTGGCGCGCCGCAGCTGCAGTACGACGGTCGCCCCGCGGTGCGGTACATGGAGTATCCGGTGCTGACCGGGCTGTACCAGTACGCGTCGATGGCGCTGGCCAAGACCTACACCGCGCTCAGCAAGCTGGTGCCGCTGCCGGTGGTCGCCGAGGTGGTGATGTTCTTCGACGTCGCGGCCTTCGGCCTGGCGCTGGCCTGGCTGGCGACCGTCTGGGCGACCGCGGGCCTGGCCGGACGCCGGATTTGGGACGCGGCCCTGGTGGCCGCCTCGCCGCTGGTCATCTTTCAGATTTTCACCAACTTCGACTCCCTGGCAACGGGTTTGGCGATGGCCGGGCTGCTGGCGTGGGCGCGGCGACGACCGGTGCTCGCCGGGGTGCTGATCGGGCTGGGCGCCGCGGCCAAGATGTATCCGCTGTTGTTCCTGGGCCCGATGCTGGTGCTGGGAATCCGGACGGGGCGCCTCGGCGCGTGGGCCCGTACGGCCGCGACGGCCGCGTCGACGTGGTTGCTGGTGAATCTGCCGGTGCTGGTGCTGTTTCCGCGCGGCTGGTCGGAGTTCTTCCGGCTCAACACCCGCCGCGGCGATGACATGGATTCGCTGTACACCGTGGTGAAGTCGTTCACCGGGTGGCGCGGCTTCGATCCCCGCCTCGGTTTCTGGCAGCCGCCCACGGTGCTCAACGCCGTGGTCGCGGTGTCGTTCGCCACGTGTTGCGCGGCAATCGCCTACGTCGTGCTCACCGCTCCCCGGCGGCCGCGAGTGGCGCAGCTGACGTTCTTGGTGGTGGCGGTGTTCCTGCTGACCAACAAGGTGTGGAGCCCGCAGTTTTCGCTGTGGCTGGTGCCGCTGGCGGTGTTGGCGTTGCCGCACCGGCGGATCCTGCTGGCGTGGATGACCATCGACGCGCTGGTCTGGGTGCCGCGGATGTATTACCTGTACTCCGAGCCGAACCGGTCGCTGCCGCAGCAGTTCTTCACCACGGCGGTGCTGCTGCGCGACGTCGCGGTGCTCGCGTTGTGCGCGTTGGTCGTCCGGCAGATCTACCGGCCCGACGAGGATCTGGTGCGCATGCGTGGGCGTCTGGACGACCCCGGCGGCGGGCCGTTCGACCGGGCTCCCGACGCCCCGCCCGGCTGGCTTCCGCAGTGGCTGCGCCCGGCCGGGCGACGACGGTCGACGGCGACGGCGGAGACTGACACCGCAGCGGCGATCCGGAGGCAGGCATGACGCAAGTCGCGATCCCGTTGTTCCCCCGGTTCACCGCGCTCGACGCGGTGGGGCCCTACGAGGTGCTGCAACGCATCCCGTCGATCGACATCGTGTTCGTCGGGCACCGGCGCGGTGAGGTGCGGACGGAAAACGGGATGCTCGGCTTCACCTGTGACGCGACCTTCGACGAGGTCGCGGCGCCCGATGTGGTCGTGTTCCCCGGCGGCGTGGGAACCCGCCAACTCATTCACGACGAGACGGTGCGCGGCTGGCTGCAGTCGGTGCACCAAAACACCACGCTGACGACGTCGGTGTGCACGGGCGCGTTGGTGCTGGCTTCCGCGGGCCTGCTCGACGGGCTGACCGCGACCACCCATTGGGGCGCGGCCGACGTGCTCAACGGGTTGGGCGGCAGCTATGTGGCCGAACGCGTCGTCGAGCACCTGCCGCAGCGGATCATCACCGCCGCGGGGGTGTCCAGCGGCATCGACATGGCCCTGCGGCTGGTCGAACTGCTCGTCGACCGCGAGGCCGCGGAGGCCGCGCAGCTGCTCATCGAGTATGACCCGCCGCCGCCGTTCGACTCGGGTTCGCTCGCCAAGGCCGACGAGGCCACGATGGCCAGGGCCGCGGAGTACGTGCGCTTCCGGGAGTGAGCGCGGGCCCGAGTGCCCGGATTTCCCGGGGCCGCCCGCCGTCCGGTACCCTGGGGCGGTTGCCGACGCAGGCGACTCTCCTGCCACGGATCGACCGTGGCCGTACAGACCAGAGGAGGTGGTGAGGTTTCCATGCGTCCATACGAAATCATGGTCATTCTTGACCCCACGCTCGACGAACGCACCGTAGCCCCGTCGCTGGAGACGTTCCTCAACGTCATCCGCAAGGACGGGGGCACTGTCGACAAGGTCGACATCTGGGGCCGGCGCCGGCTGGCCTACGAGATCGCCAAGCACGCCGAGGGCATCTACGCCGTCATCGACGTGAAGGCGGCGCCGGCGACGGTGTCCGAACTCGACCGCCAGCTGAGCCTCAACGAGTCGGTGCTGCGCACCAAGGTGATGCGCACCGACAAGCACTGACCCGGCGAACACTGACCCGGCGAACACTGACTGTTCGCCGTCGGTGCGGCTGCGTAGGCTTCGCGAGAACATGCTCATGACATCGACCGTTGCAGCAGCGGACCCAGGAGGAAATTGTGGCTGGTGACACCACCATCACCGTCGTCGGAAACCTGACCGCTGACCCCGAGTTGCGGTTCACGCCCTCGGGGGCCGCCGTCGCGAACTTCACCGTGGCGTCGACGCCCCGGATCTATGACCGTCAGAGCGGGGAGTGGAAGGACGGCGAGGCGCTGTTCCTGCGGTGCAACATCTGGCGGGAGGCCGCCGAGAACGTGGCCGAGAGCCTGACCCGCGGGGCCCGCGTGATCGTCACCGGGCGGCTCAAGCAGCGGTCCTTCGAGACGCGCGAGGGCGAGAAGCGCACCGTGGTCGAGGTCGAGGTCGATGAGATCGGGCCGTCGCTGCGCTACGCCACCGCCAAGGTCAACAAGGCCAGCCGCAGTGGCGGCGGGGGCGGTGGCTTCGGCAGCGGCAGCGGTAGCGGCGGTGGCGGCGCTGGTGGTGGCGGCGGATCGCGCCAGTCGGCCCCGCAGGCGGGCGGCGCACCGGCCGACGATCCTTGGGGCAGCGCACCGGCGTCGGGCTCCTTCGGCGGCGGTGACGACGAACCGCCCTTCTAGAACACGTGAACTTCACCCACGAGAACGGAAAGAACAACACACATGGCCAAGTCCAGTAAGCGGCGCCCGGCTCCGGAGAAGCCGGTCAAGGCACGCAAGTGCGTCTTCTGCTCGAAGAAGGGCCAGCAGATCGACTACAAGGACACCACGCTGTTGCGCACCTACATCAGCGAGCGCGGCAAGATCCGGGCGCGCCGGGTAACCGGCAACTGCGTGCAGCACCAGCGCGACATCGCGATCGCGGTGAAGAATGCCCGCGAGGTCGCGCTGCTGCCCTTCACCTCCACGGCGCGATAAGCGCCGGACGCTCAACCGAAAGTACGAAGACGATGAAGCTGATTCTGACGGCTGACGTTGACCACCTCGGGACCGTCGGTGACACGGTCGAGGTCAAGGACGGGTACGGCCGCAACTTCCTGCTCCCGCGCGGGCTGGCGATCGTCGCCTCGCGCGGCGCCCAGAAGCAGGCCGACGAGATCCGCCGCGCCCGCGAGACCAAGATGGTGCGCGACCGTGAGCACGCCGACGAACTGAAGTCCGCGATCGCCGCGCTGGGCTCCGTCTCGCTGCCGGTGAAGACCGCAGCCGACTCCGGCAAGCTGTTCGGCTCGGTGACCGCCGGCGACGTGGTCGCGGCCATCAAGAAGGCCGGCGGCCCCAACCTGGACCGCCGGATCGTCCGGTTGCCCAAATCGCACATCAAGGCCGTCGGCACCCACCGGGTGTCGGTGCACCTGCACCCCGAGGTCGACGTCGACGTCGCACTCGAGGTCGTCGCGCAGGGCTAACTCCACCACTTTTGCCTGCCTCCGGGGGGGGGCCCGCCCCCCCCCCCCCCCCGGGGGGGGGGGGCCCCCGGGGGGGGCCCCCCCCACGACGCCGCCCGCGTCCAGCCGTGCGCGCGGACCCGCGACCTGCGCGTGCTGGGGGTGGCGCAGCCGCTGGCCT
>NZ_VMQU01000219.1 GCF_007714205.1 Mycobacterium helveticum
GGGCGGGACCACCACAGGCTCGTCCGGGGCGGTGAAGTTGGGCACGCCGAAGTCGCGGTACTCCGCCGAATGGCGCGACCGCGACCGGCGGCCGGACTCGCCGTAGCGCCGTGGGGCCTCCCGCTCACCGGGTGCGCCGGCGGGGCCGGGTCCCCCGCGCGAGTCGCGGGGTTGACGGGATTCTCCGGGTTCGTCGGCGGGCTCGTCGGGGCTGACGTGCCGGGCGCGGCGCCACCGGTCCGACGGCTCGCCGGCGGCCGGTGTCGCGGTTCCGGGGGGCAGCCACAGGCCGTTGGCGACCGGCCGCCAATCCTGCGCCCGGGCCTGCGCCTGCGGGGGCGGCGGCTGCCGGTGCCGGGAGTCGAACAGCGGCTCCGGCTCCGGCGGCCGGGCCGGCACGTGGGACGGTTCCTGCGGCGCCGCGTAGAAGCGCCCGCGTTCGCGTGGGGGCGGCTGCTGCCGGGGCGGCAGCAGGGGCTCCTCGGGCACGTCGATGATGGCCGCCTCGTCGGCGCGGCCGTCGGGGACCTCCGGGACCCCAAGGGCCCCCGGGACTGTGGGCGAATGGTCCTGCGGTACCGACGCCACCCGGTCGCTGGACACCCAATCGACGGGCGCGCCGTGCCCGTTGCGGTCCCATTCGCTGTACGCGCGGGCGGGGGGCGCCTCGGCGTCCAGCGTCTCCAGCGCGGGCCGCTCCTTGAGGTCCGTGTCGAACAGGATTTCCAGGCTGGTCCGCAACGCGTTCAGCTCCGCCCGCAGCGCCGCGACGTCGTCGGCGCCCTGGGCCCGCAACTCGGAGGCCAGTTCGCGGCGCAGCTGGGATTCCACCGTCAGCTCGTACTCGCGGCGGGCCGAGATCTCCCGGTCCAGTTGCAGGTCGTAGACCAGCTTGAGGTCACGCACCCGCGACTGGTCGGCGTCGCTCTGCCGGCGGTAGAGCACCGACACGAAGGCGCCGGCGACCGCGGCCCACAAAGCCAGGATCACCGCGAGCTTGAGGAGCTCCACGCGGTTGGTGAAAACCAGCGCGGAACTGGCCCCCATCGCGAGGACCAGCAACGCGGTCAAGAGCACCCAACCCGGCCTGCGGCCGCCGCGCCGTACCCGGGCGCCGCGGGACAGAACGGTCATGGCCCGACTTTACCTGTGCGAGGTCATTCCGCGTGTCGCGCCGGTCCGGCGATTCTCGCTTCGACGTCCGCCACGCCCCGGGTGGGTCAGTTCTCGGCACCCTCAGCGGGCTCGGGTGGTTCCGGCGGTGATTTGCAGCAATCCTGCAGCCACAGCGCGGCGACGACCAGCGCCAGCGCACTGACGGCCGCGGCCACCGTCCCGGTGGTGTCCTCGGCGGCGGCGCGCAGCCAGGACCGGCGCGGCAGAAAGTACACCAGCACCCCGATCCAGAAGCCCAGCATCAACGCGCCGACCCAGGCCGACGCCTTGGCCACCACCAGGCTGCGCGCCACCGCCAGCGGGTGCAGCCGGCCGGACCCGGGGCCGATCTCGCAGTCGCTGATCTTGGTCCGCACATGGCGCGCCCACAGCGCCTCGGCGACGGCCACCGCGAGCAGCGAGATCCCGGTCCACACGGTGATGCGCGGGAACCACCGGTACATCGCGGTGACCAGCAGGTATCCCAGCACCGCGGCGCCGACCACCGCGGCCGTGAGATCGCGTCGGCGGGTCGGGCCCATCAGCTTCCCGATTCCGGGCCGGCCGGGGATTCTTCCCTCGGCGCGAGCGTCAGGTCGGTCGGCCGCACGCTCTGCCGGTCGGCGGGCTCGAGCTCGGCGAGCAATTCGGCGACCGGCCGCGGCCCCTCGGCGACCGTCAACCGGGCTTCGGGGTCGACGGCCAGCCACGGGATCAGCACGAAAGCCCGCAGATGGGCCAGCGGGTGCGGCAGCGTCAGGTTGTTCTCGCGGGAGATCACCTCCGCCTCGCCGTGGCAGGCGATGAGGTCGACGTCGAGGCTGCGCGGGCCCCAGCGCTCGCCGCGAACCCGGCCGGCCGCACCCTCGAATCCCTGCGCGCGCCGCAGCCAGCCCTGCGCGTCGCACGCGGGGTCTTCGGCAATGAGCACCGCGTTGAGGAACGGCGCCTGGTCCACGCGGCCCCAGGGGTCGGTCTCGTACACCGGGGACACCGCGAGCACCGCCCCGCCGAGCCCGTCGACGACCGATTGCAGCCGCGCCAGCCGGTCCCCCAGGTTGGAGCCGATGGACAGCACGACCCGCGTCACAGCGCCCCGCCGGCCGGGACCACCGAGCCGCGGCCGCCGCGCCGCGAGCGCCGGACCACGACCGCCACATCGGCGAACTGTTGCGGGATCGGAGCCGCCGGCTTGTGCACCACCACCTCGACGGCGTGCACGCGCCGGTCCTGCATCACCTGGTCGGCGATCTTCCCCCCGACCGTTTCGATCAGGTTGCGGGGCGGTCCGCCCACCACGTCGGCGGCCAGCCGGGCCAGTGCGCCGTAGTCGTAGGTGTCGGCCAGGTCGTCGCTGGCGGCCGCGTCGGCGAGGTCGATCCACACGGTGATGTCGACGACGAACTCCTGCCCGTCGGCGCGCTCGTGTTCGAAGACCCCGTGCCGGCCGTGCAGTGCCAAGCCGCGCAATTCGATTCGATCAGCCATCTCGATCAGCCATCTCGATCAGCCATCGTGTCCCGTCGGCCCGGGATGCGTCTCGGTCTGCGTCCAGGCCCCGACGACCTTGAGGGCATCGACCGAGGCACGCACGTCATGCACCCGCACCCCCCAGGCACCGTACAGGGCGGCCAGCGCGGAGATCACCGCGGTCGCCGTCTCGCGGCCGTCGGGCGGGCGCGGCGACCCGTCGGGCCCGGCCAGCAGGGTGCCGAGGAACCGTTTGCGCGAGGCGCCCAGCAGCACCGGGATCCCGGTGGCGACCAGACGCGGCAGGGCATGCAGCAGCGCCCAGTTGTGTCGCCCCGTCTTGGCGAACCCGAGGCCCGGGTCGATCACCAGCTTGGCCGGATCGACGCCCGCGCAGACCGCGTCGTCGACGCTGGAGAGCAACTCGGCGCGCACCTCGGCCACCACGTCGCGGTAGCGCGGGGCGCGGTGCGGGTACGCGGGCGACACGGGTCGCCAGTGCATCAGCACCCAGGGCACGCCGGCTTCGGCCAGCAGCGGCGCCATCGCGGGATCGGCCCGCCCGCCGGACACGTCGTTGACGATCCGCGCGCCGCTGTCCAGCGCCACCCGCGCGACGTCGGCGTGCATGGTGTCGATGCTCACCGTGACGCCTTGCGCGGCAAGCTCTTTGACGACCTGAACGACGCGCGATGCCTCGACCCGGGAATCGATCCGCGTGGCGCCGGGACGGGTGGACTCGCCACCGACGTCGACGATCTGCGCGCCTGCGGCGGCCAGTGCCAGACCGTGGGCGACGGCGGCGTCGGCATCCAGGTAGCGCCCGCCATCCGAGAACGAATCGTCGGTGACGTTCAGAACCCCCATGACCTGCACAGGCGCGGGCTCACTTACGCAGGATGAGGTCGAGCGCTTCGGCTCGCGAGGCGGCGTCGTGCTTGAACTGGCCGCGCACCGCCGACGTCGTGGTGACGGCGCCGGGCTTGCGGACACCGCGCATCGCCATGCACAGGTGCTCGGCTTCGACCACGACGATCACCCCGCGCGGATCGAGACGGCTCACCAGGGCATCGGCGATCTGGCTGGTGAGCCGTTCCTGGACCTGAGGCCGCTTGGCGTACAGGTCGACCAGGCGGGCGATCTTCGACAGCCCGGTCACCCTGCCGTCCTTGCCGGGGATGTAGCCCACATGGGCCACACCGTGGAAGGACACCAGATGGTGCTCACACGTGGAGTACATCGGGATTTGCTTGACGATCACCAGTTCGTCGTGATCCTCGTCGAACATGGTGCTCAGCACGGCGCCGGGGTCGATGTAGAGCCCGGAGAACATCTCGTGGTAGGCCCGGGCGACGCGCGCCGGCGTGTCCCGCAGACCGTCCCGGTCGGGGTCCTCGCCGATCGCGTACAGCAATTCGCGCACCGCCGACTCGGCACGCTGCTGGTCGAACGACCGCATGCGTCCGGGCGCGATGGGGGCGCCGGGATCGAGATCGGGCAAGGCCATCGAGTCCTCCGTTCCTCAGCCTCGGGCCGGCGGGTTGAACCGGCGGACGTCGTCATCGGGCCGGTCGGGCGCCCGTGCCGGATCGGGGACACCGTGCGGGCCGGACTGGCCGGGCGGCGGGTAGGGC
>NZ_VMQU01000021.1 GCF_007714205.1 Mycobacterium helveticum
GCGACGGCGGGGCCGGCGGCAGTGGCGGAATGTTCGGCGGGTTGGGCGGAGCCGGCGGAGCTGGCGGGATGGGCGGCACCGGCGGCGCGGGAAGCGCCGGCCCGACCGGGGGCGGCAGCGCCTTTGTTGGCGGCGACGGTGGTGCCGGCGGCGCGGGCGGCCAGGGCGGCGCCGGGTCGGTGACCGGGGCGGCGGGGCTCGCCGGTGACGGCGGCGCCGGCGGCCAGGGCGGCACCGGCGGTGCCGGGGGTGTGGGCGCGGTCGGCGGCACGGGCGGCGCTGGTGGCATCGGCGGCCAGGGAGGTACCGGCACCAACACCGGCGTCAGCAGCGACGGCGGCCAAGGCGGCGCCGGCGGCCAAGGCGGCGCGGGTGGCAACGGTGGCAACGGCGACACCTCCGGCAACGGCGCCGCCGGCGGCAACGGCGGCAACGGCGGAAACGGCGGCAACGGCGGAGCGCCAACCGGAAGCGGCCGGGGCGGTGACGGCGGCGACGGCGGCGATGCCGGCGTTGGTGGCACCGGGGGCGACCCCGGCGCTGGCGCCGTCGCCGGCGGCAGCGGCGGCAACGGCGGCAACGGCGGAAACGGCGGCCAGGGCAGCGGTGGGGGCCCGGGCATCAGCAGCGTCGGCGGCGGCGGCGGAAACGGCGGAAACGGCGGCGCAGGAGGAGCCGGCGGCAGCCCCGGCCAAAGCGCCAGCAAACAAGACGCCGCAGCCAACAACGTGTTCTACGGTAGCGGCGGCAACGGTGGCGCCGGCGGCAACGGTGGCGAAGCCGGCACCGGCGACAACGGGGCGGCCGGCGATAATCCTGGCTTTGCCGGCGGCAACGGCGGCAACGGCGGCCAGGGCGGCCACGGTGGCGCGGCCGACCAACCCGCATCGAACCACGGCTTGTTCGGATCCAACGGCAACGGCGGTCCGGGCGGCAACGGCGGTGCGGGCGGAAACGGCGGCACCGGCGGCACCGGGGTCAGCACCATCGCCGGTGCCGGCGGCGACGGCGGCGACGGCGGGGCCGCCGGCGCGGGTGGCGCACCCGGCAACGGCTACTACTCCGCGCCCGCGAGCGAGGCACTGCCCGTCGGCACCGGCGGAACCGGCGGCACCGGCGGCGCCGCGGGATCCGGCGGCAACGGCGGGCAAGGCGACAACGGTTTGGCCGGCGGCACCGGCGGCAACGGCGGCCAAGGCGGAACCGGCGGTTACGGTGGCGACGGCAGCGGTAACTACTTCATCCAAGGCGACAACGGCGGCAACGGCGGCGCGGGAGGCACCGGCGGAACCGGCGGCAACGGCGGAACCGGCGGCGTGGGCGCCAGCGGCGGCGCCGGCGGTTACGGTGGCGCGGGCGGCGCCGGCGCAAACGCCGGCAACGGCGGCACGGTCCAATACACCGGCCAAGGCGGTTACGGTGGCACCGGTGGCACCGGCGGCGCCGGCGCGCCCGCGGGGGCCGCCGGCGACGGTGGCACCGCCGGTGCGGGCGGCAGCGTCGGCGCCCCCGGCTCCGGCGCCGACGGCGGAAACGGCGGAAACGGCGGAAACAGCGGAAGCGGCGGCCCGGACGGCACGTTCGGCACCAACGGCGCCGGCGGCACCGGTGGAGCGGGCACTGCCTCGGGCGGCAACACCGGCAGCGCCGGCGCCAACGGCGCCACAGGCGGTACGGGCGCCACCTCGCTGGCGGACGCAACCGTCCCGCTGTACATGCAGAATGTGACCAACCCGGTGGTGTACATCTCGGTAAACGGCGGACCGTCGGTGCCCGTGGAGGTTGACACCGGATCCACCGGTCTTGTTATCGAAAGCCAATACGTCCCAACCCAAAACCTCGGCACCGCAATAGGATCGGGGTCGGCCGGTTACGCAGGTGGACTGAACTACAACTACACAACGTATTCGACGACGGTGAGTTTCGGCAGTGGAATCGCCACCCAGCCGACCGGTGTCGACGTCGTCAGCGGATCGACGGTACAGAACTATTTCTCTTCCTACGGGGTGGATGGCGTGTTGGGCATCGGGCCCAACAACGGGTTCCCGGGCACCAGCACCGTCATCCCGGCGTTGCCGGGCCTGCTCAACAACGGTGTGCTGATCAACGAACCCCGGGGGGTGCTGGAGTTCGGTCCCAACCCGCTGACTGCCGGGGTCTCGATTACCGGAGCGCCGATCAGCACCGTGGACGTCCAGATCAATAACGGACCTCTGCACACCGCTCCCGTGATGTTCGATTCCGGTGGTTTATATGGAACTATCCCGTCATCCCTGCTCGCGACCGGCCAGAGCTCCGGGAACTTGCCGGCGGGAACGGTCATTTCGGTCTACGCCCCCGACGGTCAGACGCTGTACTCGTATACGACCACCGCGACCAACAGCCCGTATGTCACGGGCACCCGGATGGAAACAGGCTACGAGCCCTTCGCGCAGCAGCCGGTGTACATCAGCTACGACCCGACGGCTGTCGGGACCACACTCTTCGGTAGGTAGGAGCAGCTAGCCGAACAGCGACGGCACCACGGCGTCTATGAGGTGCGGTCCCGGCTCGGCGAGGCCCCACCGCAGGGCGTCGGCGAACTCCTCGGCGGTGGTGACGCGACGCGCCGGGACTCCCATCCCTTCGGCGAGCTTCACGAAATCCATTGTCGGTCTCGACAAATCGAGCAAATCCAGCGCCTTGGGTCCGGGCGCCGAACCGACACCGACGCGCTGCAACTCGACCCGCAGGATGTCGTAGGCGTTGTTGTCGTATATCACGGTGGTCACGTTGAGGTGCTCCCGTGCCTGGGTCCACAACCCCGAGATCGTATACATCGCCGAGCCGTCGGACTCCAGGCACAGCACCGGACGGTCCGGCGCGGCGACCGCGGCACCCACCGCGGCCGGGATGCCGTAGCCGATCGCCCCGCCGGTCAGCGTCAGCCAGTCGTGGGCCGGTGCCCCCGCGGTTGCCTGCGGCAGCAACAGGCCCGACGTGTTCGACTCGTCGACGACGATCGCCCGTTCGGGCATCAGCGCCCCGATCACGTCGGCCGCCGAGGCGGACGTCAGCGCGCCCGTCGGCAACTGCGGGCGTGCGGCGGGCGCCACCGGCGCCTCCGTCCCGGGCGCCACTTCCTCGGCCAGCGCCTCCAGCGCGTCGGCCGCGCCGCTGTGCCCGGCCAGCGTGTGCACCTCACAGCCGGCCGGCACCAGGTCGCTGGGCATGTCCGGGTAGGCGAAGAACGACACCGGCGACTTCGCCCCGGCCAGCACCAGATGCTTGGCGCCGTCCAGCTGGGCCGTCGCGGCCTCGCCGAAGTAGGCGAGCCGCTCGATCGCGGGAATGCCCGCGCCGCGTTCCAGCCGCGTCGGGAATGTCTCGCACAACAACCTCGCCCCGGTTGCCTGGGCGATCCGCGCCGCCGCCGTCAGCCCCGGTCCGCGGGTGGCGTCGCCGCCCACCAGGATCACCGTCGGTTCACCCGACCGCAGCACCTCTGCCACCGCGGGCGCCAGTCGCGGGTCGGCACCCGTCGGCCGTCCCTGGATGGCCGCAACCGGCTGGGCGCCATCGGACCACGACACGTCGGCGGGCAGGATCAGTGTGGCGATCTGCGCGCCCGATCGGCCGGCGGCGATGGCTTCGGCGGCGTCGGCGGCGACGTCGGCGGTGTCCATCGTGCGGCGCACCCAGCCCGAGACGGTGCCCGCGACCGCGTCGATGTCGGATTCCAGTGGCGCGTCGTACTTCTTGTGATAGGTGGCGTGGTCGCCGACGACCACCACCATCGGCACCCGGGCCCGACGCGCGTTGTGCAGGTTGGCCAGGCCGTTGCCCAGTCCGGGTCCGAGATGCAGCAGCACCGCGGCGGGCCGGTCGGCGATGCGGGCGTACCCGTCGGCCGCGCCGGTGGCGACACCCTCGAACAGCGCGAGCACCCCGCGCATCCGCGGAACGGTGTCCAGCGCGGCCACGAAGTGCATCTCCGAGGTGCCGGGGTTGGCGAAGCACACGTCGACACCGCCGTCGACCAAGGTGTTGATCAGGGCCTGGGCACCGTTCACGGGTTTGCCTCCAGTCTGAAGACGCGCTCGGCGTTGCCGCGCAGAAAGTCGCGGCGTCCGTCGTCGCTGAGCCCGAGCTCGTCGAGCCCCGCCAGCGCGTGCGCGGGCGTGATCATCGGATAGTTGCTGCCGAACAAGACCTTACGTTGTCCGGTACCGGTTCTCATGAACCTGACGAGCTCGTCGGGCAACCGTGCGATGGTGTAGGCCGAGGTGTCGATGTAGACGTTCTCGTGCTTGCGGGCGACGGCCACCATCTCCTCGGTCCAGGGATAGCCGACGTGCCCGCAGACGATCAACAGCTCCGGAAAGTCGAGCGCCACCTGGTCGATGTAGGGGATCGGGCGGCCGGTCTCCGACGGCCGCAGCGGGCCGGTGTGCCCGACCTGGGTGCAGAACGGGACACCGAGGTCCACGCAGGCCGCGAACAGCGGGTAGTAGCGGCGGTCGGTCGGCGGCGCGTCCCACAGCCAGGGCACCACACGCAGGCCGACGAAGCCTTCGTCGACACGCCGCCGCAACTCCCGCACCGCGTCCATCGGACGGTCCAGGTCGGCGGTGGCCACGCCGGCAAAGCGGTTCGGGTGCAGGCCAACCCATTCGGCGACCTCGTCGTTGGAGACCAGGTCCTGGCCGCCCGGGCCGCGCCACGCGCTGAGCAGGCCCAGCTCGACGCCGGCGTCGTCCAGCGCCGCCACCGTCGCCCCGATCGGGACGTCGGTGTCCGGCATCGACCCGCCGGTCCAGCGGCGCAGGGACGCCAACATCTCGCTACGCAGGAAGCGCAGGGTCGGATGCTGCATCCACACGTCGATCGTCATTCGGTCGACTCTAAGCCCGGGCGGTCAGCGCGGCGCGGGCGGCGGCGTCCGTCTGCCGCGCGTACCCGCCGCCGAACAGCACGACATGCGCCAGCAGCGGGTAGAGCTGGTGCAATCCGGTGCGCTCACGCCAGCCGCGCCGCAGGCGCCGCACCCGCTGGTAGCCGGTGAGGACGGCGTCGTGATGCGGGCAGCCGAACAGCGTGAGCATCGCCAGGTCGGTCTCGCGGTGACCGGCGTGCGCCGCCGGGTCGATCAGCACCACCCCGTCGGGTGTCCACATCACGTTGCCGCTCCACAGGTCGCCGTGCAGGCGGGCCGGGGGGTCGTCGTCGTCGAAGTCGCCCACCCGGCAGCGGGCCACCACCGTGTCGACGGCGGCGCGGGTGGCAGCCCCGAGCCGCGCCGCCGCGAGCTCGGCCATCGGGGTCAGCCGCTCGTCGGCGTAGAACTGTCCCCAGCGTTGGTGGCGCCCCAGCGACATCGGCAGCGGCTGCGATAACGGCCCGAAGAATCCGGGCCCGTCCCATCCGTCGGGCCCGGCGCCGAACGCCGGGGCGCCCGCGTCGTGGATGCGGGCCAGTCGGCCGCCGAACGCGTGCGCCGCCTCGCGGCTGGGCGGCACCGACTCGAGCCACCGCAGCGTCAGGCTCGACTCGTCGACGGCGACGACCCGCGCGCACGGCACGCCGCCGTCGACATCGGCAAGCCAGCGCAGCCCGGCGGCTTCCCACGCGAAAAAGCCGGCGGGGGCGTCCGGGTTGCGTTTGACGAAGTCGCTCAAGCGGTCGCGTGGGCGGCGTGCACGTCGTCGGCGGGCCGCGCCTCGGTCTGTTCCTTGGCCCAGCGGTAGTCGGGCTTGCCGGCCGGCGAACGCTTCACCTCGTCGACCAGCCACAGGCTGCGCGGCACCTTGTATCCGGCGATCTCGGAGCGCACGAAGCGGTCCAGCTCCGCCAGCGTCGGCCGCGCACCCGGCCGCGGCGCCACGACGGCGGCCACGTGCTGGCCGTACCGCGGGTCCGGCACACCGACCACGAGCGCGTCGAAGACGTCGGGGTGGCCTTTGAGCGCGCCCTCGACCTCTTCGGGGTAGATCTTCTCGCCGCCGCTGTTGATCGACACCGACCCGCGGCCCAGCATCGTGACGCTGCCGTCCTCCTCCACCAGGGCGTAGTCGCCGGGGATGGCGTAGCGCACCCCGTTGAAGGTCTTGAACGTCTCGGCGGTCTTCTTCTCGTCCTTGTAGTAGCCGACCGGGATGTTGCCCTTCTTGGCGATCAGGCCGCGCACCCCCGAGCCGGGCTTGACCTCGTTGCCCTCCTCGTCGAGGACGACGGTGCGGTGGTCGATCGTCACGCGCGGCCCGCCGGCGTGCGGCGCGTCCTTGGCGACGATGCTGGTGCCGCCGAAGCCGGTCTCCGAGGAACCGATCGAGTCGGTGATGACCCGGTTGGGCAGCAGCTCCAGCAGCCGTTCCTTGATGCTCGGCGAGAACAGCGCGGCGGTGCTGGCCAGCAGGAACAGCGACGACAGGTCGTAGTCGTGGTCGGTGTTCAGCGCGTCCAGCAGCGGCCGCGCCATGGCGTCGCCGGTGAAGAACAGCAGGTTCACCTTATGTTCGTGGATCGTGCGCCACACCTCGTCGGCGTTGAACTCCGGTGCCAGCACGGTGGTCTGCCCGGAGAAGATCGACATCCAGGTGGCCGACTGGGTGGCGCCGTGGATCATCGGCGGGATCGGGTAGCGGATCATCGGCGGATTGGCGGCGGCGGCCCTGGCCAGGTCGTACTCGTCCTCGACGAATTCGCCGGTGGCGAAGTCGGTCCCGCCGAAGAGCACCCGGTAGATGTCCTCGTGGCGCCACATCACGCCCTTGGGGAACCCGGTGGTGCCGCCGGTGTAGAGCAGGTAGATGTCGTCGGCGCTGCGCTCACCGCGCTCGCCGAAGTCGCGCTCGGGTGAGCCCTGCGCGATCGCGGAGTAGAACTCGACGCCGCCGTAGCGCTGGTAGTCGCTGGAGTCACCGTCGCTGCCGTCCTCGACGACGAGGACGGTCTTGACGTCGGGGGTGTGCGGCAGCACGTTGGCCACCCGGTCGGAGTACTGACGCTCGTGGATCAGCGCGACCATGTCGGAGTTGTCGAACAGGTAGCGCAGTTCGCCCTCGACGTAGCGGTAGTTGACGTTGACCAGGATCGCGCCGGCCTTGACGATGCCGAGCATCGCGATGACGATCTCGATGCGGTTGCGGCAGTACAGGCCCACCTTGTCGCCCTTCTGCACGCCCTGATCGATCAGGTAGTGCGCCAGGCGGTTGGCCTTCTCCTCCAGTTCGGCATAGGTCAGCTTCTCGTCGCCGCAGATCAGGGCGACACGGTCAGGCACAGCGTCGATGGCGTGCTCGGCAAGATCGGCAATATTCAGGGCCACGGCCACCAAATTAGAACGTGTTACATTTCTTGACAAGCTCCACGAGAAAGGCGGGCACTTTGACCGAGTCCGAGAACCAACCCGACGCCCTGGTGGAGCAGCGCGGTCACACCCTGATCGTCACGATGAACCGGCCGCAGGCCCGCAACGCGCTGAGCACCGAGATGATGCAGATCATGGTGCAGGCGTGGGACCGCGTCGACAACGACCCGGACATCCGGTGCTGCATCCTGACCGGGGCCGGTGGCTACTTCTGCGCGGGCATGGACCTCAAGGCGGCAACCAACAAACCGCCGGGCGAGTCGTTCAGGGACGGCAGCTACGACCCGTCGCGCATCGACGCGCTGCTCAAGGGTCGCCGGCTGACCAAACCGCTCATCGCGGCCGTCGAGGGCCCCGCGATCGCCGGCGGCACCGAGATCCTGCAGGGCACCGACATCCGGGTCGCCGCACAGAGCGCCAAGTTCGGCATCTCGGAGGCCAAGTGGAGCCTGTACCCGATGGGCGGCTCGGCGGTGCGACTGGTGCGGCAGATCCCCTACACGGTGGCCTGCGACCTGCTGCTGACCGGTCGGCACATCACCGCCGCCGAGGCCAAGGAGATGGGTCTGATCGGGCACGTCGTGCCGGACGGGCAGGCGCTGACCAAGGCCCTGGAGATCGCGGAGATGATCGAGAGCAACGGACCCCTGGCCGTGCAGGCGATCCTGCGGGCGATCCGCGAGACGGAGGGCATGCACGAGAACGAGGCGTTCACGATCGACACCCAGATCGGGATCAAGGTGTTCCTGTCCGACGACGCCAAGGAAGGCCCACGGGCGTTCGCCGAGAAGCGCAGGCCGCAGTTCCGCGGTCGCTGACGCGCCCGCTATTGCGCCGAGCGTGTATCTACTGCGACTTTTCGGCCGATTTCTCGCAGTGAGTGCACGCTGGGCGTGGGTGTCGGTCGGCCGCGGCACACTGCGGTCGTGCAAGGACCTTTCAGAGGTAGCGAGGCCCTCGAATCGGGGGCCCTGACGCCATACCGTCTGCGCAGCCGATTCCGCGCAATCCTTCCGGACGTCTACGTCCCCGCCGGCACCGAACTCACGGCGATGGCGCGCGCACGCGCGGCGTGGCTGTGGTCACGGCGCCGCGGCACCGTGGCCGGGCAGTCGGCATCGGCGCTGCACGGCGCCAAGTGGGTGGATGAACGGGCACCGGCTCAGCTGCTGTACGCCTGCCGCCGTCCACCGAAAGGCGTTCGCACCTGGTCGGATGGACTCTGCGATGACGAGGTGCAACTCATCGCGGGCATGTCCGTAACCACGCCCGCACGGACCGCCCTCGACCTTGCCTGCCGGTATCCGGTCGGCGAAGCCGTCGCTGCCATTGATGCGCTTTGCCGCGCAACGCGACTCAAGATCGCCGACACCGAATTGCTCGCCGAACGCTACAAGGGGCGGCGCGGCATCAGGCGCGCCCGTACCGCGCTGGCCCTCGTGGATCCGGGGGCGGAGTCACCCCGTGAGACGTGGCTGCGTCTCTTACTCATCCGCGCGGGTTTCCCCCGACCACAGACGCAGATTCCGGTTTACGACCGATACGGCCAACTCGCCGCGGTTCTCGACATGGGGTGGGAAGAAATCAAGGTTGCCGTCGAGTACGACGGCGACCACCACCGCACCGACCGCCGGACGTTCAACAAGGACATCAAGCGCGCCGAAACCGTCGCTGGATTGGGTTGGATAAACGTCCGCGTCACCGCCGAGGACACCGAAGGCGGCATCTTCTGGCGGGTATCACAAGCATGGGATCGCCGAGCGTGCAACCAGCGCGACATTTCGGCGAATTTTTCGCAGTGAGAACACGCTCGGCGAAAGGGCATCAGCCCAGCGGCGCGCTCGGGCTGAAGACGACCGGCATCTTCTCCAGCCCGGACACGAAGTTGGCCGGCCGCAGCGGCAGCTCGGCATCCGAGGCCAGCCGCATGTCGGGAAGACGCTGCAGCAGCCGTGTCTGCATGATCGACAACTCCAGCCGGGCGAGCTGGTTGCCCAGGCAGAAGTGCGTCCCGAAGCCGAACGCCAGGTGGTTGTTCGGGTAGCGCTCGATGTCGAAGCTCTCCGCATGCTCGAAGACCTTTTCGTCGAAGTTCGCCGACTCGAACAGCAGGATCATCTTCTCGCCCTGGCGCAGCGGCGTGCCGTGAAACTCGGTGTCGGCGGTGATGGTGCGGGCCATATTCTTCACCGGCGCGGTCCAGCGCAGCATCTCCTCGATCGCGTTGGGCAGCATCGTCAGGTCGCCGGCCAGGCGCCGGTGCTGGTCGGGGTGCAGCAGCAGCTGCCGTGTCCCCCCGGACAGCGTGTGCCGCGTCGTCTCGTCGCCGCCGATCAGCAGCAGCAGCACCTCGGTGACGATCTGGTGGTCCTCCAGGCGTGCCCCTTCGACTTCCGCATGCACCAGGACGCTGACCAGGTCGTCGGTCGGTTCGGACTTGCGGGCCCCGATCATGCCCATCATGTATTCGCTGTAGGCCGCGAAAGCGTCCATGGTGACCTGGAAATCCTCCTGCGCCGCGGTGCTGCTCAGGAAGCTGACCAGGTCGTCGGACCACTTGAGGAACATCTTGCGTTCCTCGGGACGCACACCGAGCATGTCGCCGATGACCGCCATCGGCAGCGGCGCGGCGAGGTCCCAGACGAAGTCGCACTCGCCGCGTTCGCACACCGCGTCGATCAGCGTGTCGCACAGCTCGACGATCTTGGACTCCTGGTCCTTCACGCGCTTGCGGGTGAAGCCGGAGTTGACGAGCTTGCGGCGCAACAGATGCTGCGGGTCGTCCATCTCGATCATCATCTCGACGCCGTCTTGATCGGGCCGGATGCCGCCGGCGTTCGAGAACAGCTCGGGGTTGCGCTCGGCGTCGATGACGGCCTGGTAGGTCGACGCGGCGGCCAGCCCGTTGCGGTCGCGGAAGACCGGTTCATTCTCCCGCATCCAGCGGTAGACGGCCCGGGAGTCGCCCGCGTAGAACGCTCCGTCGGTCAGGTCGACATCCGGCCTGGTCCCTAATTCAACCGTGGTCATGAGATCTCCTGCGCGTCACCGAATGTCATTTGCACGTGGTCAGCCGAACTGGACAGTATCGCGCGCTTCGGAAGGCCCAGCGACGCCAGCTCTTTCGCGTAGGGGTGATCACCCAGCCGGACACGGACCCCACCGAATCGGGTGTGCACACCATCGAGGGTGTGCTCGAAGGCGGTCTCGCGGGTGACGCCGTCGCGGTGGGAGAAGCTGCGCTGCGCTTGGTGCCGCGGGGTCAGCCGCAACGGCAGGCCACGGCGGAACTCCATGCCGATCACCAGTTGCCCGTCCACACTGCAGTCGAATCCGAACTTGCGGCCCTCGCGCACGGTGAAGTCCGCCATGACCTTCGGGTAACCCCAGATCTTGGTTCCGGCTTCCAGCGTGAACGCCTGGTCGACGGGCAGGTGGTGGATGAAGGCGCCGGCCTCCCGCAGGGCGCGCGGCCCGGTCGCGCTCGACCCCGGCGGGTTGACCATCACGCTGGTGCCGAACTCGTGGTACCGGCCGAGGTCGCCGTCGATGTAGTGCATCAACATCAGCACCACGATCGCGCGCCCGGGCAGGTAGCGGCAGACCCGCAGGCCGCTGTAGTCGATCAGGCGCTGGGCCGCGTCGGCGTCCACCGAGAACATCGCCATGCGCTGCGTCGCCTGACGGATCCGCACCGGCATGGTGAGCACGGTGCCCGCGATCGTGTGCTGCGAGGCTGTCATCGGGCCAATCTAGAACGTGTTCTATTCCTTGGGCAAGCTCCGGCTAGATCAGCGTGGCGAGCTCGCGGACCTGCTCTGCATCGCGGCCGTTCACGACCATCATGGTGACGCCCGCGGCCTCCCAGACCTTGACCTGCTTACGCGCGTAGTCCAGGTCGCCGACGATCGCGGCGTCGTCGACCAGCTCGTCGGGGATGATCTCGGCGGCTCGTTCTTTGCCGTCCTTTTGTCCACTGCGGAAGAGCTTGGTCACGTCGTCGACCACGTCGGCGTACCCCATCCGGCGGTACACGTCGGCGTGGAAGTTGGTGTCCTCGGCACCCATGCCGCCCATGTAGAGGGCCAGATAGGGCTTCATCGCCGCGAAGGCGGCGCCGCGGTCGTCGGTGATGACGATGGTCGCGGTCGCGCAGATCTCGAAGTCCTCGCGGCTGCGGCGCGCGCCGGGCCGGGCGAATCCCTCGTCGAGCCATTCGTTGTAGGTGTCGGCCATCCGCGGCGTGTAGAAGATCGGCAGCCAGCCGTCGCAGACCTCGGCGGCCAGCGCGATGTTCTTCGGCCCCTCGGCGCCCAGCATGACGGGGATGTCCGCGCGGCGCGGATGGGTGATGGGTTTGAGGGCCTTGCCCAGGCCGGTCGTCCCCTCTCCGGTCAACGGCAACGGGTAGTGGGGTCCGGCGCTGGTCACCGGTTTCTCGCGCGCCCACACCTGCCGCAGGATGTCGATGTACTCGCGGGTTCGGGCCAGCGGCTTGGGGAACTTCTGGCCGTACCAGCCCTCCACAACCTGCGGGCCGGAGACGCCGAGTCCCAGGATGTGCCGGCCACCGGACAGGTGGTCGAGGGTCAGCGCGGCCATCGCGCAGGCCGTCGGGGTGCGCGCGGACAGCTGCACCACCGAGGTGCCCAGCCGCACCCGCTGCGTCGACGAGCCCAACCACGCCAGGGGCGTGTAGGCGTCGGATCCCCACGCTTCGGCGGTGAACACCGCGTCGAACCCGGCTTCCTCTGCCGCGGCCACGAGCTCGGCGTGGTTCTCCGGCGGCTGAGCGCCCCAATACCCCAGCTGCAACCCCAGTTTCATGTCTCTGCCCTTCCCGCGGCCGACCCGACAAAAGAAAAATTTGAATCCGTTGTTAGAACCTGTTCTACTCGATGGCGTGACAGCCAGTCCGAGTAGCCCGACCTTGATCGATCACCCCGAACCACCGCTTTCCGCGCCACTGACGTTGTCTTTCGACTACACCCGTTCGGTGGGTCCCACGCTGAGCAAGTTCTTCACCGCGCTGCGTGAACGCCACATCCTGGGGGTGCGCGGATCCGATGGTCGGGTGCACGTACCGCCGGCGGAATATGACCCGGTCACCTATGAGCCGCTGGGCGAGATGGTACCGGTGTCGGCCGTGGGCACCGTCGTGTCCTGGACGTGGCAGCCCGAACCGCTGGAAGGCCAGCCGCTGGACCGACCGTTCGCCTGGGCGCTGATCAAGCTCGACGGTGCCGACACGCCCCTGATGCATGCGGTCGATGCGGGCAGTTCCGACGCGATCCGCACCGGCGCGCGGGTGCACGTGCACTGGGCCGACGAGACGGTGGGCGCCATCACCGACATCGCGTACTTCGCGCTGGGCGGGGAAGCCGAACCCGTGACCGAACAGCCGCGGGGCGAACAGGATCCGGTCACCATGATCGTCACGCCGATCTCGCTGACGATCCAGCACACCGCCTCCCACGAGGAGAGCGCCTACCTGCGGGCCATCGCCGGGGGCAAGCTGCTCGGCGCGCGGACCAGGAGCGCCGACGGCGCGCAAGGGAAGGTCTACTTCCCGCCGCACGGCGCCGACCCGGCCACCGGCCTGGCGACCTCGGAGTTCGTCGAGCTGCCCGACAAGGGCACGGTCACGACGTTCGCGATCATCAACATCCCGTTCCAGGGCCAGCGGATCAAGCCGCCCTACGTGGCGGCCTACGTGCTGCTCGACGGTGCCGACATCCCGTTCCTGCATCTGGTTGCCGACATCGACGCGCACGAGGTGCGGATGGGCATGCGGGTGGAAGCGGTGTGGAGGCCCCGCGAGGAGTGGGGCTTCGGGATCGACAACATCGAGTACTTCCGGCCGACCGGGGAGCCCGACGCCGACTACGACACCTACAAGCACCACCTGTAAAGGGCCTACTTTTCATGAGTGAACGCAACGTAGCGGTGGTCGGCTTTGCCCACGCTCCGCATGTCCGTCGCACCGACGGCACCACCAACGGGGTCGAGATGCTGATGCCGTGTTTCGCCCAGCTCTACGAAGACCTCGGGATCACCCAGGCCGACATCGGCTTCTGGTGTTCGGGTTCTTCGGATTACCTTGCCGGGCGGGCGTTTTCGTTCATCTCCGCGATCGACTCGATCGGCGCCGTGCCGCCGATCAACGAGTCGCACGTGGAGATGGACGCGGCGTGGGCGCTCTACGAGGCCTACATCAAGATCCTGACCGGTGAGGTCGACACCGCGCTGGTGTACGGCTTCGGGAAGTCCTCGGCCGGTGTCCTGCGCCGTATCCTGTCGCGCCAGACCGACCCCTACACCGTCGCCCCGCTGTGGCCCGATTCGGTGTCGATGGCCGGACTGCAGGCCCGCATGGGCCTCGACGCCGGCAAGTGGGACGAAACCCAGATGGCGCGCGTGGCGCTGGATTCCTTCGCGAACGCCCCCCGGGTGGACTCGGTCGAGCCGCCGGCCAGCCTGGACGACCTGCTCGAGCGGCCGTTCTTCGCCGACCCGCTGCGGCGCCACGACATCGCACCGATCACCGACGGGGCGGCGGCGATCGTGCTGGCGGCCGACGACCGGGCGCGCGAGCTGCGGGAAAACCCGGCCTGGATCACCGGGATCGAGCACCGCATCGAATCCCCGATCCTGGGCGCACGCGACCTCACCGCATCGCGGTCGACCACGGCGGCGGCCAGGGCGGCCAGCGCCGGCCGCGTCCACAACATCGAGGTGGCCGAGATCTGTGCGCCCTTCACCCACCAGCACCTGATCCTCGCGGAGGCGATCCGGCTGCCGGGGAAGACGAAAGTCAATCCGTCCGGTGGCGCGCTGGCCGCCAACCCGATGTTCGTCGCCGGCCTGGAGCGCATCGGCTTTGCGGCACAACACATCTGGAACGGCTCGGCCGGGCGGGTGCTGGCGCATGCCACCAGCGGGCCCGCACTGCAACAGAACCTGGTCGCGGTCATGGAAGGGAAGAACTGATGGCCGGAAAGCTCGCGGCGGTCCTGGGTACGGGGCAGACCAAGTATGTCGCCAAGCGCCATGACGTTTCGATGAACGGCCTGGTGCGCGAGGCGATCGACCGGGCGCTGGCCGATGCCGGCGCGACGTTCGACGACATCGACGCCGTCGTGGTCGGTAAGGCCCCCGACTTCTTCGAGGGCGTCATGATGCCGGAACTGTTCATGGCCGACGCCATGGGCGCCACCGGCAAGCCGATGATCCGCGTGCACACGGCGGGCTCGGTCGGCGGATCCACCGGGGTGGTCGCGGCCAGCCTGGTCCAGTCCGGCAAGTACAGGCGCGTGCTGGCGATGGCCTGGGAGAAGCAGTCGGAGTCGAATGCCATGTGGGCGTTGTCGATTCCGATTCCGTTCATCAAGCCGGTGGGGGCCGGGGCCGGTGGCTACTTCGCCCCGCACGTGCGGTCGTACATCCGGCGGTCCGGCGCACCGTTGAACATCGGCGCCATGGTCGCGGTCAAGGATCGGCTCAACGGGGCCCGCAACCCGCTGGCCCATCTGCACCAACCCGACATCACGCTGGAGAAGGTGATGGACTCCCCCATGCTGTGGGACCCGATCCGCTACGACGAGACCTGCCCATCCTCGGACGGTGCCGCCGCGGTCGTCATCGGCAACGAGGAGATCGCGGATGCGCGTGTGGCGCAGGGACATCCGGTGGCGTGGATCCACGCCACCGCGTTGCGCACCGAGCCGCTGCAGTTCTCCGGACGCGACCAGGTGAGCCCGCAGGCCGGCCGTGACGCGGCCGCCGCGCTGTGGAAGGCGGCGGGCATCAAGAGTCCCATCGACGAAATCGACGCCGCCGAGATCTACGTGCCGTTCTCGTGGTTCGAGCCGATGTGGCTGGAGAACCTCGGGTTCGCCGCCGAGGGCGAGGGTTGGAAGCTCACCGAGGCGGGCGAGACCGCGATCGGCGGCCGGCTGCCGGTGAACCCCTCGGGTGGGGTGCTGTCGTCGAACCCGATCGGCGCCTCGGGGCTGATCCGTTTCGCCGAGGCGGCGATCCAGGTGATGGGCAAAGGCGGCGACCACCAGGTGCCCGGCGCCCGGAAGGCGTTGGGGCACGCCTACGGTGGCGGCTCGCAGTACTACTCGATGTGGGTGGTCGGCGCGGACAAGCCCACGCCTGAAAAAGTCGGCGCGTGAGCGAGCACCCCGCTCACGAAGCCGGCCGGCGCTCGCGCGAGGCGGTCATCGCCAGGGACAAGCACGCGTGGCTCGCGGTGTTCGCCGAGGACGCCGTCGTCGAGGACCCGATCGGCCCGTCGGCCTTCGACCCGGAGGGCAAGGGGCACCGGGGGCGCGACGCGATCTCGGCGTTCTGGGACAAGGCCATCGCCCCCACCACCAGGATCGAGTTCGCCTTTCGCGACACCTACCAATGCGGCAACGAGGAGGCCAACGTCGGGCACATCCTCATCACCACGGGTGATTACCAGGTGACCGCGGAAGGCGTCTTCACCTACAAGGCGAACGACGAGGGCAAAATGGTGGCCTTGCGGGCCTACTGGGAGACGGACCGGGCCGCGGCGAGCGTCCGCAAGGTCTAGATCGGTTCCAGCCCGGCCAGGTGCCGCTGCGCCAGATCCCGATAGGCCTGCGGGTTCAGGTTGACCCACATCTCGGCACCCGTACCGGCGACCGGCCCCTTGACCTGGGCCGGCGCGCCGACGGCCAGCATGCCGGCCGGAATCTGGGTGCCGGCCGTCACCAGCGAGTGGGCCGCGACCAGGCTGCGCGCCCCGATGACCGCGCCGTCGAGGAGCGTGGCGTGGTTGGCGATCAGCGCCTCGGGCCCGACGTGGACGCCGTGGATGACGCACAGGTGCGCGACCGTCGCGCCCGGCCCGATGTCCACGGGGATGCCGGGCGGCGCGTGCAACACCGACCCGTCCTGCACGTTGGCGGCCTCCCGCACGACGATCGGGCCGTAGTCGCCGCGCAGCACGGCGTTGAACCACACCGACGCCCCAGCCTCGACCGTGACGTCGCCGATCAGGGTGGCCGTCGGCGCCACGAACGCGGTGGGGTGGACCCGGGGCGCGCGGCCCTCGAAAGAAAATAGCGGCATCCGCTCAGCTATACGCCCCGAGATGAACATTTCCGGGGAATTCGGCGCCAGACCCGCCGTCGTTGCGCACGGCCGACGTAAAACTGTAACGTGTTCTAGTTAGAGGCCAGTGAGGAGTTTCAGGCCGGCGAGTTGGAGGTGACAGGTGACTACCGACACCAATGCGGTCGGCATCCGGGAGATCGATTCCGGCGCATTGCCGACCAGGTACGCCCGCGGCTGGCACTGCCTGGGCGTCGCGAAGGACTACCTGGACGGGAAGCCGCATGCGGTGCAGGCGTTCGGCACCAAGCTGGTGGTGTTCGCCGACGCCCGGGGTGAGGTCACGGTTCTCGACGCCTACTGCCGGCACATGGGCGGCGACCTGTCGGAGGGCACGATCAAGGGCGACGCGGTCGCCTGCCCCTTCCACGACTGGCGCTGGGGCGGCGACGGGCGCTGCAAGCTGGTGCCGTACGCCAAGCGCACGCCGAAGACGGCGCGCACCCGGGCCTGGACGACCGACGTGCGCGGCGGCCTGCTGTTCGTCTGGCACGACCACGAGGGCAATCCGCCCGACCCCGCGGTCCGGATTCCCGACATCCCCGAAGCCGCCAGCGACGAATGGACGGACTGGCGGTGGAACAGCATCCTCATCGAGGGATCGAACTGCCGCGACATCATCGACAACGTCACCGACATGGCGCACTTCTTCTATATCCATTTCGGCCTGCCGACGTACTTCAAGAACGTGTTCGAGGGCCACATCGCCTCGCAGTACCTGCACAACGTCGGCCGTCCGGACGTCAGCGACCTGGGAACGTCCTACGGCGAGGCGCACCTGGACTCCGAGGCGTCCTACTTCGGGCCGTCGTTCATGATCAACTGGCTGCACAACAGCTACGGCGGCTACAAGGCCGAGTCGATCCTGATCAACTGCCACTACCCGGTGACGCAGAACTCCTTCGTGCTGCAGTGGGGTGTCGTCGTCGAAAAGCCCAAGGGCATGGACGAGGCCATGACCGACAAGCTGTCCAAGACGTTCACCGAGGGCGTCAGCAAGGGCTTCCTGCAGGATGTCGAGATCTGGAAGCACAAGACCAGGATCGACAACCCGCTGCTGGTCGAGGAGGACGGCGCCGTCTACCAGTTGCGCCGCTGGTACCAGCAGTTCTACGTCGACGTCGCCGACATCAAGCCGGAGATGGTCGAACGGTTCGAGATCGAGGTGGACACCACCCGCGCCAACGAATACTGGAACGCCGAGGTGCAGGAGAATCTCAAGACCAAAGAGGCCGGCGCCGAACCCGTTTCAGGCGACGTGCCCGCCGGGCAACACTGAAGCGAACGTGCCGGACGACCACCCCGCGGTACCCGACGTCGATCGGCTCGCCCGATCGATGCTGTCGCTGCGCGGTGACGGCCACGACCACCCCCACAAGCCCGCCGGTCCGGGAAACGGTAACGACTCGTGGTCGAAGTCAAGGGATTTCAGCGACGATCCGCGGCGTGCCGCCGCGGTTGCCGAGGCCAGCCGCGCCGACCGGGAGCGCTACCTGAGCTCGGGGCTGCGCCCGGTGAACTGCCGGTTCTGCCATGTGACGGTGAACGTCAGGCGGCCCGGGCCGGGCCACACCGCGGTCCAGTGGACCACCGAGGCGTCGCAGCGTTGCGCGTATTTCGCCGAGATCCGGTGCTCCGGCGGGGATCCCGCACGCACCCGGTCGTGCCCCAAGCTCGGCGACAGCATCGAGCACGCCGTCGCCGAAGGCTACCTCGACGCATCCCCCGACGAGGACTGAGTTCGCGTCCACACCGGCCGCTACAGCCCCGCGAACCGCTCCCTGACCGACTCCTCCGTGAGCCCGTAGTCGGCGAGCGAGTACGTGTGCTTGGGCGCCCGCTCGCCCGACTGGCTCTCGGCGTGGCTGGCCTCCATGGCCGCGCGCGCGTCGTCGGTCAGCGTGATACCGAAGTGCCGGTAGACGTCGGCCACGGTGCCCAGGGGGTCGGCGATCAGGTCGCGGTAGTCGACGTCGTAGAACTGGGCCGGGTCGTATTTGGCGCGCGCGGTGTTGAACCGCTGCAGCCCGCGCGACCAGGTGTCCATCGCGTCGGCGCCGATCCGGGCGCCGGCGAACGTCGTCGACCAGCCCTCGGCGGTGCGCTGGGCCAGCGAGCACATCGACGCCATGATCGTCTCGACCGGGCGTCGCGTCTGGATCACCAGCGCGTCGGGGTAGGTGGCCATCAACGCGTCCAGCGCGAACAGATGGCTGGGATTCTTCAGCACCCAGCGCTTGTCGGCGTCGTTGAGCCCGATCAGCTGAAGGTTCTTGCGGTGCCGCCGATATGACGGCGTCCAATCCTGCTGCGCAAGCCATTTCGCGTAGCTCGGCAGGTGCGCCAGCGTCTCGTAGGACACCGAGTGCAGCGACTGTCGCAGCAGCTGCCAGCACTCCTCCAGCTCGTAGGCGGCCATGAAATGCAGGCCGGTGTAGCCGGGGTTCTCCCGGTGGTGCCGGGTGAACTGGTCGTCGAGCTGGCGGTAGAACGGGTTGGACTCCCAGGTGTCGCGCGGCGGGCGTGGCTGCGGGAATTCGGCGAGCCACATGTGCAGGCCCTGGTGGGCCGGGTCGGAGCCGAGCAGCCGGTGCAGGGCCGTCGTCCCGGTGCGCACCAGCCCGGTGACGAAGATCGGGCGTTCGATGACGACGTCGGCGTGCTGGGGGTACTGCTTCCACGCGGATTCCGACAGCAGCCGGGCCACCAGCGCGCCCCGCAGGAAGAACCGATTCATCTTGCTGCCCAGCACGGTCAGGTCGGCCTCGCGTTTGTAGGAGTCCAGCAACACGCCCAGCGCTTCGCGATAGTTGTCGTCGTCGGCGCCGAAGTCGTCGAGCCCCACCAGTTTGGTGGCCGAGGCGTGCAGCTCCTCGACGGTGCCGATATCGGTCCGGTCGGTGCCGCCGGTCATCAGGTGTGGTACTCCCCGCAGTTGACGTCCAGGGTCTGCCCGGTGATGCCGCTGGACAGGTCGCTGGCCAGGAAGAGGATCGCCGAGGCCACCTCGTCCTCGGTGGGTAGCCGCTTCAGGTCGGAGTTGGCCGCGGTCCCCTGGTAGATCTGGTCCACCGTGGTGCCGTACTTTCCCGCCTGATGCTCGAAGTAGGCCTGCAGCGTGTCGCCCCAGATATAGCCGGGCGCAACGGAGTTGACCCTGATCCCCTTCTCGCCGAGCTCGGTGGCCAGCGAGTGGGACATGGCCAGCAGAGTGGACTTGGCCATCTTGTAGGCTCCGTACTTGGCCTGTGAGTGGCGCAGCACCATGGAGTTGACGTTGACGATCGACCCGTTCGCCTTCTCCAGCGCGGGCGTGAACGCCTGGATGAGCCGCAGCGCCCCGAGTGCACTGAGCTCGATCGCGTCCCTGATGTGCTGGAAACCGGTGCCGGCCAAGGGTTTCATCGAGGGCACCCGGAACGCGTTGTTGATCAGCACGTCGAGGCGGCCGTAGGTCGCCATGGTGGTCTCGACGAGGTTGTTCACCTCGTCGTCGTCGGTGATGTCCGCGCGGACCGACAGCGCCTTGTGCCCGGTGTCGCCGACCTGTTTGGCGACGGCCTCCAACCGGTCGAGGGTGCGGGCCGCGAGCACCAGGTCGGCACCCTCGTTCGCACACCGGTGCGCCAGCGTGGTACCGAGCCCCGGACCCACGCCACTGATGACGACTACCTTGTCCTTGAGCATCTCTGCCATTTTCACCCCAGCATCCTGGCCGCAATTTGGTGCTGCCGCAGCGTGATCCGGGCACGCCACTCGTCCCCGGAGATCTTGTTGTGGTCGAAGTGCGGCAACGCGTCCGGTATCGCGTCGAAGTCGACCAGCTCGACGCCCGGCCCGTCGGCCGCGCCGACCGGGCGTGACACCCGTTGCCAGCGGAACTGCAGAATGCCCCGCCGGTGGCCGAGCGTTTCGACCCAGTTGGTCACCCCCGGGTTCTTCTCGGCGACCACGATGCGCACCTTGCCGTCCGGATCCGCTTGGGCCTGAGTGTTGTTCAGCGAGGTCTGGTGGTTGATGTAATCCAGCGAGATGTACCACATGCTGCCCAGCTGGAAGCCGAGGTAGGGGGCATCGGAGACGGGGATCGTGATCACCAGCGCCTGGTCGGGCCGCAGCTCGAAGTGGCCGACGGAAGAGTACTGGGTCGCCAGGCCCCCCGGCGTCAGCCGGGGGGCGACCATGGTGTTCACCGGGATGTCGAGGTAGAACCACTGCGGGAACTGCAGCCAGGTCTTGACGCGGTTGACGAGCTGCTTGGCGGCTGTGGCATAACGCTTTTCGATGGTCTCTCGGGTCAGCGGCGGCGGTGCGGTGCCCGCGGTGTCCAGTCGGGAGATCGCCAGGATGCCCCGCTGCGCCGACCAATCGGCGTACACCTCGCGGATCACCAGCTGCCCGGGGCTGGTCGGCCGCACCCGCCACTCGAAGCTGCCGTCGGCGGCGATCTCGAGTTCCCGGTCGTCGAACGCGGCCTGGCTGGCCGGCACGTTGTCGTCGGTGTACTCGCCGCCGAGCAATTGGAAGCTCAGGTCGGTCGTGGTGCCGCGTCTGCCGGTGACCACGTAGTCGTGGCCGGCGTGCACCCGGGTACCGAAGTAGAGGGTGTCGGGGTTGTCCAGGCCCATCTTGGTGAACGGCCCGGTACCCGACTGCAGGAACGGATGGTCGCGGTCGTAGTCGAAGGCCAGATGCATGCAGCCGGCTATGCAGCCGGCCAGGTACTGCAGCCCTTCGAGCAAATCGGCTTCGGTCTGGATGTGCGGCGCGGCGGCGACCAGTTGCTCGGCCTCGGCGATGGCAGAGGTGAGCGGGCCTGAAAAGGAGTCAGAGAACACGCCTAGACGCTAGAACGTGTTCTACTTTTTCGTCAATGGCGAACGTTCCCGCGCGTCGGGAGCGGCATTGCGCTACGAGGCCGGCTCGCTAGGGAACGCACTGCTGCGACAGGTCGATCAGATGCTGCCGCACGTCCGGATGCCGCTCCAGGTAGGTGATGACGTTGCCGCCGTCGCCCTCCGCTTCCGACTTGGCGATCAGCTGTTGGTGCAGGTCGGGATGCCGCTCCAGGTAGGAGTTGATGGAATTGCCCACGGTCTGGTTCGCATCGCACTGCGGAGCCGCGTTTGCCGCCGGCAGCGCGATGACCACCGCCCCGATGGCGCAAAGTACGCCGGCCGCGACGACGCGGGTCGCCCCGCCCCTGCGCTCACCGGCAGTCGGAATCACGTTCATGCAGCCCAGATTACCCGCGCCGGCCCCGCGCCAACCACCACGCAACCGGTGAACGACCGGGCCCCGTCAGTACGCCTGCGCCCGCCCCCGCGTGGCTCGAGCGCCCCGCCGGCTGAGCACGTGTCCGGCGCGTAGTGGTGTTGGGCAGATGTAGTGGTGTTGGGCAGATCCGGACGTTCGGTGAACCACTACCGGGTCGCGGTTTTGCGTTCCGGTGGTTCCGTTTCCAACGCCAGCCGCTCGCGCGGCCCCTCGGCCTCGGCCGCGGAGGCTTTCTTGGGGGCCTTCGGGGCATCCGCCGCCGCCGGCCCCGCCGCCGCCGGCGTCGTGACGAGCGGTGTCCCCGCGGCCGGGGCGCTCGCGACGGCTTCCGCTTCGACCGCCTCCACGCCTTCCGCGGCTTCCATCGCCTCCGTGGCCGGCGGGGCGGCGGTCTCCGGTGGCGGCGCCGCCGCGGTGGACGGCGCCGAGCCGGCCGACGCCGAGCCGGCTGCCCGCGCCGCCATCATCGCCCCCATCCCGGCCGCTCCCGCAAGGCCCGGGTTGGCGCCGGTGACGTTCGCGGTCCCGCCGCCGGCAGTACCGGCACCGGAGACCGCCGCACCGCCGGCATTGGCACTGGCGGACTCCCCGGTTCCGCCAGCGGCGACGGCGCCGCCGTCGGGAGCCGCGGTGCCGGCACTGCCGCCGCCCGTCGTCGCCGCGACGTTCGCGCCTCCGCCGACGACCCCGCCGACACCCGCGTTGCCGGTCGGCTGGCCGACGGCGCCGGGGTTGCCGGCACTTGCACCGCCGGCGGCGCCGCCACCGGAAACGGCACCGCCCGTAGCGCCCATGGAGCCCATAGAGCCCATAGCGCCCATGCCCGCCATGGCACCCATGCCCGCCACAGCGCCCATGCCCGCCAGGAACGGCATCGGCGGCATCGCAGCCTGGCCCGCGGTCAGTTGTGCGGCCGCCACCGATGCCCCACCGTGGTAGCCCACCATCGCGGCCACATCCTGGGCCCACATTTCCGCGTAGTTGAACTCGGTCTGCGCGATGGCCGGCCAGTTCTGCCCGAACAGGTTGGACATCACCAAATTGACCAGGCCGTTGCGGTTGGCCTGGATCGCCAACGGGTGGACGATGGCCGTCAGCGCCGACTCGAACTCGCTGGCCACCGCCTGGGCCTGGGCGGCCGCGCCGGCCGCCTGGGACGCCGCCGCGCTCAACCACCCGGCGTACGGGGCCGCCGCCGCGGCCATCGCCGACGCCGCCGCACCCTGCCACGCCTGCCCCGCCAATGTCGACGTCACCGACGCAAAGGACTCCGCCGCGGAAGACAACTCGCTGGCCAACGAGTTCCAGGCGGCAGCGGCCTGCAGCATCGGAGCCGAGCCGGCCCCGGAGTACATCAGCAGCGAGTTGATCTCCGGCGGCAGCGTCAAAAAACTCATCGTTTCCCCTCGATGCGACAGCAGTCGATACTACAAACTTAAGCCACGTCCCACGGAGGATGCCCGGCTTTCAGCGAACTCAAATAATTCGGGTGACCCAGGTCATAATCCGGGCCGGGTGGCCTTCGCCTGATGCGCGGCGGCCGTCCCACTTGCCTGCTCGCGTTTGATCTCGAGCGCGATGTCGATGAGTTGGTCTTCCTGGCCGCCGATGAGTTTGCGTTGGCCGGCGCGGTGCAGGAGTTGGTGGGCGGGCACTCCGTAGCGTTCGGATTGGCGGACGGCGTGTTTGAGGAAGCTGGAGTAGACCCCGGAGTAGCCCATGATCAGCGCGTTGCGGTCCAGCACGCATTCGGCGGGCATGGCCGGACGCACCACGTCCTCGGCGGCGTCGGCGATGTCGAAGAAGTCGATGCCGGTCTTGACCCCGATCTTGTCGAACACCCCGATCAGGGCCTCCACGGGCGCGTTGCCCGCGCCGGCCCCGAACCGGCGACACGACCCGTCGATCTGTTTGGCGCCCGCGCGGACGGCCTCCACCGAGTTGGCCACGCCCAGCCCGAGGTTCTCGTGCCCGTGGAAGCCCACTTGGGCGTCGTCGCCGAGCTCGGCGACCAGCGCGGCGACCCGGTCGCGCACCCCCTCGAGGACCAGGGCGCCCGCGGAGTCGACGACGTAGACGCACTGGCAGCCGGCGTCGGCCATGATGCGGGCCTGGGCGGCCAGCTTCTCGGGGGTGATGGTGTGGGCCATCATCAAGAACCCGACCGTTTCCAGGCCCAGGTCGCGGGCGAACCCGAAGTGCTGGATGGAGACGTCGGCCTCGGTGCAGTGCGTGGCGATCCGGCAGATCGACCCGCCGTTGTGCTGGGCTTGTTTGATGTCCTCCTTGGTGCCCACCCCGGGCAGCATCAAGAACGCGATCTTGGCCTCTGTGGCCGTCTGCGCGGCGAGCTTGATCAGTTCCTGCTCGGGGGTTTTGGAGAAGCCGTAGTTGAAGCTCGAACCGCCCAGCCCGTCGCCGTGGGTCACCTCGATGACCGGCACCCCCGCGGCGTCCAGCGCCGCCACGATCGCCGCGACTTCGTCTTTGGTGAACTGGTGGCGTTTGTGGTGCGAGCCGTCCCGCAGCGACGTGTCGGTCATCCGCACGTCCCAGATGGGGTTGAAAAAGACTTCGGTCATGCCTGCACTCCTGGCGCCGTCGCCGACAGGGATTCCTTGGCGATCTGTTCGCCGACCTTGGTGGCCGCCGCGGTCATGATGTCGAGATTGCCGGCATAGGGCGGCAGGTAGTCCCCGGCACCCTCGACCTCGACGAAGGTGGTGACCAGGGCCTGGCCGCCGGAGTTGAGCGACGGCTCGTCGAACTGCGGCTCGTTGAGCAGCCGGTAGCCGGGCACGTAGGTCTGCACCTCGGCCACCACGTCATGGATCGACTTGGCGATCGCGTCGCGGTCGGCGTCTTCGGGGATGGCGCAGAAGATGGTGTCGCGCATGATCATCGGCGGGTCCGCCGGGTTCAGAATGATGATCGCCTTGCCCCGCTTGGCGCCGCCGATGGTCTCCACGCCCCTGCTGGTGGTCTTGGTGAACTCGTCGATGTTGGCCCGGGTGCCCGGCCCCGCCGACACCGACGCCACCGACGCCACGATCTCGGCATAGGGCACCCCGCCCTGCTCGGCGACCGCGCGTGACACCGCGTACACGATCGGGATCGTCGCCTGCCCCCCGCAGGTGATCATGTTGACGTTCGGCGCGCCCAGATGCTGGCGCAGGTTCGCCGGCGGGATCACGGCCGGGCCCACCGCGGCCGGGGTCAGGTCGATGGCCCGGATTCCGGCCGCCGCATACTTGGGTGCCGCCGCGCGGTGCACGTAGGCGCTGGTCGCCTCGAACACCAGGTCGGGTTTCTCCGACTGCGCCAGCAGCCAGTCCACCCCCTCGTGCGTGGTCTCCAACCCCAGCTTGCGGGCCCGGGCCAGACCCTCGCTTGCCGGGTCGATGCCCACCATCCAGCGCGGTTCCAGCCAGTCCGACCGCAGCAGCTTGTAGAGCAGATCGGTGCTGATGTTCCCCGACCCGACGATGGCCACACTCGCCTTAGACGGCATGTTGCTCCTTATTACTGCTTCGTACTGCTTCTGTTATTCGGCTATTCGGCTATTCGGCTATTCGAACGCGAGTCGAACAGAACCCAGGCCGGTGAAGTCGGCGACGAACTCGTCGCCGGCGCGTGCGTCGATCGCTCGCGTGCACGACCCGGGCAACACGACGTCACCTTTGCGCAGCCGTACCCCAAAGCTTTCCACCTTGCGGGCCAGCCATGCCACCGCGGTGACCGGATTTCCCAGTACCGCGTCGCTGCGGCCCTCGGCGACCACCTCGCCGTTGCGGGTCAGCACCGCCTCGATCGCCGTGACGTCGAGTTCGCCCGGGGCCACCCGCCCCGCACCCAGGACGAACCCCGCCGAGGAGGCGTTGTCGGCGATGGTGTCACACAGGGCGATCTTCCAGTCCGTGATCCGGGTGTCGATCAGCTCGATCGACGGAACCAGGGCCTCGGTGGCGGCCAGCACGTCGTCCTCGGTGCAGCCGGCCCCCGGCAGGTCGGCCGCCAAGATGAAACCCACCTCGACCTCGACCCGTGGGTACAGGTAGTTCCCGGCCTTGACCGGGGTCTCCTCGAAGACCTGCATCTCGTCGAGCAGATGCCCGTAGTCCGGCTCGTCGACGCCCATCATCTGCTGCATCGCCGGCGACGACAGCCCCACCTTGTGGCCCAGGACCCGGGCCCCCGCGCCCACGCGCTGCCGGATATTGATCAACTGAATCTCGTAGGCGTCGACCACATCCATCTCGGGATGGACCCCCGTCAACGGAGCGATCGGCTCACGGCCCAACTCGGCACGCCACAACCTCGCGGCCAACTCGTCGCGCGTCGCAGCACTGAGCACTTACCGAATTCCCCTCGTCCGTTTGACCGGGCCGGTAGCGCCCGGCCCGGGCAATTCTATAACGTGTTCTACATGACAGCGCAGGAGTTCGACGTCGTCGTGGTCGGCAGCGGCGGAGCCGGAATGGTAGCTGCCCTCACCGCCGCGCACCGGGGCCTCTCGACAATAGTCGTCGAAAAGGCCTCTCATTTCGGCGGCTCCACCGCACGCTCGGGTGGGGGTGTGTGGATTCCCAACAACGAGGTCCTGCAACGCTACGGCGTGCGCGACACCCCGGAGGCGGCCCGCACCTATCTGCACGGGATCGTCGGCGACAAATCAACCAGCGGGGGGGTCGAGCCCGAGCGTATCGACGCCTACCTCGACCGCGGGCCCGAGATGCTCTCGTTCGTGCTGCAGCACACGCCGCTGAAGATGTGCTGGGTGCCGGGATACTCCGACTACTACCCCGAGGCGCCGGGCGGACGCGCGGGCGGCCGATCGATCGAACCCAAGCCGTTCGACGCCCGCAAGCTCGGCACCGACATGGCCGGGCTGGAGCCGGCTTACGGCAAGGTGCCGCTCAACGTCGTGGTGATGCAGCAGGACTACGTGCGGCTGAACCAGCTGAAGCGGCACCCGCGCGGTGTGCTGCGCAGCCTGAAGGTAGGCGCGCGCACGCTGTGGGCCAAGGCGACCGGGAAGAACCTCGTCGGCATGGGGCGGGCGCTGATCGGCCCCCTGCGGATCGGGCTTCGGCAGGCCGGCGTGCCGGTCGAGTTGAACACCGCGCTCACCGACCTCTGCGTCGAAGACGGGGTGGTGCGCGGAATCTACGTCCGCGACGCCGACGCACCCGAGTCGACCGAACCCCGGCTGATCCGGGCCCGGCGCGGGGTGATCCTGGCCTGCGGCGGCTTCGAGCACAACGAACAGATGCGGGTGAAATACCAGCGGGCGCCCATCACCACCGAGTGGACCGTCGGCGCCAAGGCCAACACCGGCGACGGCATTCTGGCCGGCGAAAAGCTGGGCGCGGCATTGGATTTGATGGAGGACGCGTGGTGGGGCCCGACGGTGCCGCTGGTGGGCGCACCGTGGTTCGCACTCTCGGAGCGCAACTCGCCGGGGTCGATCATCGTCAACATGTCGGGCAAGCGGTTCATGAACGAATCGATGCCCTACGTCGAGGCCTGCCATCACATGTACGGCGGGGAGTTCGGGCAGGGGCCCGGGCCAGGGGAGAACATTCCCGCGTGGCTGGTGTTCGACCAGCAGTACCGCGACCGCTATATCTTCGCGGGACTGCAGCCCGGACAACGCATTCCGCGCAAGTGGCTGGAGTCCGGGGTGATCGTCGCGGCCGACACTCTCGAGGAGCTGGCCGAGAAGGCCGGCCTGCCGGCGGCCGCGTTCCGCTCCACCGTGGAACGCTTCAACGGCTTCGCGCGCTCGGGTGTGGACGCCGACTTCCACCGTGGGGAGAGCGCCTACGACCGCTACTACGGTGACCCGACCAACAAGCCCAACCCCAATCTCGGCGAGATCAGCCACGCGCCGTTCTACGCCGCCAAGATGGTTCCCGGCGACCTGGGCACCAAGGGCGGCATCCGCACCGACATCCACGGCCGTGCGCTGCGCGACGACGGCAGCGTCATCGAGGGGCTTTATGCCGCAGGCAATGTCAGCGCCCCGGTGATGGGGCACACCTATCCCGGCCCGGGCGGCACCATCGGTCCGGCCATGACCTTCGGATACCTGGCCGCTCTACACCTCGCGCAGGAGGAAGCCTGACATGCCCATCGACGTGGACGTCGCGCTGGCCGCCGAGCTGGACCCTGTCGAATTCTCCTGGACCAGTAGCGATGTGCAGCTCTATCACCTCGGGCTGGGCGCCGGCAAGGATCCGATGGACCCCCGCGAGCTGCGTTACCTGGTGGACGACACGCCGCAGGTGCTGCCGACGTTCGGCAACGTCGCCGCCACCTTCCACATGACCGCCCCGCCGACCGTGCGGTTTCCCGGCATCGACATCGAGTTGAGCAAGGTGCTGCACGCCAGCGAGCGGGTAGAGGTGCCCGCTCCGCTTCCGCCGTCGGGCTCGGCGCGGGCCGTCACCCGGTTCACGGACATCTGGGACAAGGGCAAGGCCGCGGTGATCTGGAGCGAAACGACGGTCAGCGCGCCGGACGGCACGCTGTTGTGGACGCAGAAGCGGTCCATCTTCGCCCGCGGCGAGGGCGGATTCGGCGGTTCGCGCGGACCGTCGGGCGCGGACGGGGCGCCCGACCGGGCACCCGATCTCGAGGTCGCGATGCCGATCCTGCCGCAGCAGGCGCTGCTGTACCGGCTCTGCGGCGACCGCAACCCGCTGCACTCCGATCCGGCATTCGCTGCGGCGGCCGGGTTTCCGCGCCCCATCCTGCACGGCTTGTGCACGTACGGCATGACCTGCAAGACGATCGCCGACGCCCTGTTCGACGGTGACGCCGGGGCGGTCGCCGCCTACGGCGCGCGGTTCGCCGGTGTGGCCTTTCCCGGCGAGACGCTCAATGTCGCCATCTGGAAGGAAAACGGTCGTGTCCTGGCCGGCGTTGTCGCGCCGGCGCGCGACAACGCCGTGGTGCTGTCCGGCGTCGAACTGGTCCCCGCGTAGCCGCCCTACCTCCTCCCTTTTTGCCGAGCGTGACGCTGCAGGCGCATTCGGGGCCGAGCGTGACTGCACCGTCACGGTCGGGGACGGACCCGGCAGGCTATCCCAAGATCAAACCCGACGTGGGCACGCCCGTGCCCGCGGTGACGAGCACGTGCTCGACGTCGGGCACCGGGTTGACCGACGTCCCGCGCAGTTGCCGCACCCCCTCGGCGATGCCGTTCATGCCGTGGATGTAGGCCTCACCGAGCTGGCCCCCGTGCGTGTTGATGGGCAGCCGGCCGCCCACCTCGATGGCGCCGTCGGCGATGAAGTCCTTGGCTTCGCCCTTGCCGCAGAAACCCAACTCCTCCAACTGGATCAGGGTGAAGGGCGTGAAGTGGTCGTAGATGACGGCGGTCTGGATGTCGGACGGCCCGAGCCCGGACTGCTGCCACAACTGCCGGCCCACCACGCCCATCTCGGGCAGACCGAGTTCGGGCCGGTAGTAGCTGACCATCGTGTACTGGTCGGGGCTCGACCCCTGCGACGCCGCCTCGATCACCGCCGGCCGCTGCTTGAGGTCACGCGCGCGTTCCGCCGACGTCACCACGATCGCCACCGCACCATCGGTTTCCTGGCAGCAGTCCAGCAAGCGCAACGGCTCGGCGATCCACCGCGAATTCTGATGGTCCTCAATGGTTATCGGCTTCTCGTAAAAGTACGCCTTCGGGTTCTTGGCGGCGTGCTTGCGGTCGGCCACCGAGATCGCACCGAAGTCGCGGCTGGTGGCACCCGAGGAGTGCATGTAGCGCCGGGCGATCATGGCGACCTGCGCGGCCGGCGTGGAAAGCCCGTGCGGATACGAGAAGGAGTTGTCCGCCGCGGTCGAGTCGGCCTGTGCGCGGGCATCACCGGCCAGCCGGGTCTGCACCTGACCGAACCGCATGCCGGAGCGCTCGTTGAAGGCCCGGTAGGCCACCACGACGTCGGCGACCCCGGTGGCGACGGCGATCGCCGCCTGCTGGACGGTCGCGCACGCGGCACCGCCACCGTAACCGATCTGCGAGAAGAACTTCAGGTCGCCGATCCCGGTCGCCCGCGCTACCGCGGTCTCATTGTTGGTGTCCATCGTGAAGGTGGTCAGGCCGTCGACATCCGCCGGGCGCAGACCGGCGTCGTCCAGCGCGTCGAGAACGGCCTCGGCCGCCAGCCTCAGCTCGCTGCGGCCGGAGTCCTTCGAAAAGTCGGTCGCACCGATGCCGACGATGGCCGCCTTGCCCGACAACATCAGGAGTCCCCCATCGTCAATGTCACGGTGGCGATGACGTGATCGCCAAGGCTGTTGCGGCCGAACACCTTGACGGTGATCAGCCCGTCCTCCACGGCGGTGACCTCACCGGAGAACGTCACCGTGTCGTAGGCATACCACGGCACCCCGAGCCGCAGACCGATCGACTTGATCAGCGCCGACGGACCGGCCCAGTCCGTGACGTAGCGCTGCACCAGGCCGGTGTCGGTGAGGATGTTGACGAAGATGTCCTTCGACCCCTTGGCCTGCGCCTTGTCGCGGTCGTGATGGACGTCCTGAAAATCCCTGGTGGCCAGGGCCGTCGAGATGATGAACGTGGGGTCGCCGTAGAGCTTGAGCTCGGGCAGCGTCGCGCCCACGTCGATGGCAGGTGCGCTCATGCTCCGGCTCCCGCGGGCTCCCACGCGTACAGGGTCCACTCCGGGCCGCTGTCACCCGCCGGAAAGTCGATATAGGTTGTGCGCACCGGCATTCCGATCTTCACCTGCGCGGGGTCCACCCCACGCAGCTCACCCAGCATCCGCACGCCCTCCTCGAGTTCGACGAGCGCGATGACGAACGGCAACGTGCGACCCGGCACCTTCGGCGCGTGGTGCACGACGAAGCTGAACACCGTGCCGCGACCGCCGGCCACCGCGTAGTCGATGGGCTCGGACTTGTCCTGCCACACCGCCGGCACCGGCGGGTGCTGCAGGCTCCCGTCGGGCCGCCGCTGGATCCGCAGCTCGTGCGCCTTGACGCCCTCCCAGAAGAAGGCGGTGTCGCGCGACGCCGCGGGACGCATCATGGCCTCGGGATCCAGGCCTTCGGGGACCGAAGTCCCGGGCGCGGCATCGCGGGGCCTGAATTTGAGGATGCGCCAGTTCATCTCGGCGACATCCTCGTCGCCCACCCGCCAGATGATGTGCTGGTTGACGAAGAACCCCTCGCCCAGCGCGGTCTGCTTCGGCCCGACCACGTCACCCATCTCGGAGGTGATGGCGACCTGCTCGCCCGGCCGCAGGTAACGGTGATAGGTCTGCTCGCAGTTCGTGGCGACAACGCCGATGTACCCGGCGTCGTCGAAGAGTTGCATGATGGGCCCCAGCGGGTCGTCCTTGGGGCGCTCACCCGCCAGCCCGAACATCGTCCACACCTGAATCATGGCCGGCGGCGCGACGATTCCCGGGTGGCCGGCCGCCCGGGCCGCGGCCTCGTCGACGTAGATGGGGTTGCGGTCGCCGATCGCCTCCACCCAGTTGTTGATCATCGGCCGGTTCACCGGGTCGCGCCCGACGCGCGGCTTGGGGGCGCCGGCCGCCTTGATCTCGGCGACGGCTTCTGCGATGTCGGTCATCTGGGCACCCTGGGCACCTTGAGGCCGGCGGCCGCGATCATCTCACGCATGACTTCGTTCACTCCTCCACCGAAGGTGATCACCAGATTGCGCTTGGTCTGGGAGTCGAGCCAGCCGAGCAGTTCGGCGGTGTCCGGATCGGCGGGGTTGCCGTATTTACCGACGATCTCCTCGGCGAGCCGGCCGACGTACTGAATACGTTCGGTGCCGAAGACTTTCGTCGACGCGGCATCGGCGACGTTGATGTCCTCGCCCGCGGCCGCCACCTGCCAGTTGAGCAGTTCGTTGACCCGCCATATCGAATAAATCTCCCCGAGCGCGCGTTTGACGTCGGCGTGGTCGATCGGCGTGACCCCGTCACTGCCGGGCTTGGACGCCCACGCGTGCACCCGATCGTAGATGCCGGCGGTGCGTCCCGCCGGGCCCAGCATCACCCGCTCGTTGTTGAGCTGGGTGGTGATCAGCTGCCATCCGCCGTTCTCCTCGCCGACCAGCATGTCGGCGGGCACCCGCACGTCGTTGTAGTACGTGGCGTTGGTGTGGTGGGCGCCGTCGGACAGGATGACCGGGGTCCACGAAAAACCGGGATCCTTCGTGTCGACGATCAGGATCGAGATGCCCTTGTGTTTGACCGCTTCCGGATCCGTGCGGCAGGCCAGCCAGATGTAGTCCGCGTCATGCCCACCGGTGGTCCACATCTTCTGGCCGTTGACGATGTATTCGTCGCCGTGGCGTACGGCGGCGGTCCGCAGCGATGCCAGGTCGGTCCCCGCCTCGGGTTCGCTGTAGCCGATCGCGAAGTGCAGCTCACCGGCCAGGATCGGCGGGAGGAACTTCTTCTTCTGCAGCTCGCTGCCGAACTGTTGCAGCGTAGGGCCGACCGTCTGCAACGTCACCGCGGGCAACGGCACGTCGGCGCGGTGCGCCTCGTTGACGAAGATCGACTGTTCGATCGGGCCGAAGCCCAGGCCGCCGTACTCCTTCGGCCACCCGACCCCGAGCTTGCCGTCCCGGCCCATCCGGCGGATCACCGCACGGTAAGCCTCGTTGTGCCGGTCCTGCTCCATCGCCTTCATCTCGTCGGACGAGATGAGGTTCGAGAAGTACTGCCGCAGTTCGGCTTGCAGCTGGCGCTGCTCCGGGGTCAGATCGATGAACATTGCGCTCCCACCAGTTCGAGGCGATGAGATGGCCCGCCCAGCAGGCGGGTCAGATCCTTGATCGTGGAGTAGTACCGGTGCATCGGATAGGTGATGTCCATGCCCATGCCGCCGTGCAGGTGGTGGCAGGTCTGCATCATCGGCGGCGCCTGCGACGCGATCCAGTAGCCCAGGACGTCGAGGTCTGCCGCTAATTGAGGGGCGGTTCCCGCCCCCTCCGACAGCCGCCACACGACCGACTTCGCCACCAAATCGATGGTGCGCGAAGCGATGTAGACCTCGGAGAGCTGCGCCGCCACGGTCTGGAAGGTGGACAGCGGTTTGCCGAACTGCTTGCGGTTGGCCACGTAGTCCGCGGTGAGGCGCAGCGCCCCGGCCACCAACCCGTCGGCGTAGGCGCCGAACATCGCCAGCGCAAGCTGGTTGACCCGCTGCGCGTTCGCGTTCGCCAGCACGCCGGAGTCCTCGACCACGACGTCGGCGAACGTGACCGTGTACTCGTCCGAACCGGTCGACGTCGGGGTGCGCACCAACCGGACACCGTCGGCCTTCGGCGAAACGACCGCGACCCCGGCGTCCGCCGTCACGATCATCCAATCGGCCTGTTCGGCATACGCCACACCGACTTTGGTGCCCGAAAGCCGTCCGTTGGCCAGGCTGACGCCGGGCCGGTCGGGCAGCGCGGCGCCGGGCTCGTTGAGCGCCGCGGTCAGCACGCCGCCCTCGGCGACACCGGAAAGAAACCGGTCCTGCTGCTCTTCGGAGGCGAGGTCGAGTAGCGGCACTACGCCGAGACCCAGTGTGGCCGGCGCCGGCGTGATGGCGCCGTGGCGGCCCACTTCGGTCAGCACCGTCGCGACCTCGGGCAGACCCACGCCGTCGCCCCCGAGGCGTTCGGGCACCGGCAGCGCCGTCACCCCCCCGTCGACGAGCGCCGTCCACGAAAGGTCCCGGCCCAGCGCGGAGGTGACCACGTCGGCGACCGCCTGCTGGGTCGCGGTGAGATTGAAGTCCATTGTCAGCTCTACATCCCTCAGTGCGCCACCGGGCTGGGGGTACCGCCCGCTTGCGGGGGATTGCCGGTGTAGTCGACCTGCCAGTGCTTGATGCCGTTGAGCCAGCCGGACCGCAGCCGCTCGGGCTCCGAAATCGGCTTCAGGTCCGGCATGTGGTCGGCGACCGCGTTGAAGATCAGGCTGATCGTCATCTTGGCCAGGTTGGCGCCGACGCAGTAGTGCGCGCCGGTGCCACCGAAGCCGACGTGCGGGTTGGGGTTCCGAAGGATGTTGAAGCTGAAAGGATCCTGGAAAACGTCGTCGTCGAAGTTGGCCGAACGGTAGAACATCACCACCCGCTGGCCCTGCCTGATCTGCACGCCGGAGAGCTCGTAGTCCGCCAGGGCGGTGCGCTGGAACGCGGTGACCGGGGTCGCCCAGCGGACGATCTCGTCGGGTGCGGTCTCGGGCCGTTCCCTCTTGAACAGCTCCCACTGCTCCGGGTTCTGCGAGAACGCGATCATGCCGTGCGTGATGGAGTTCCGCGTGGTCTCGTTGCCGGCGACCGCGAGCATCATCACGAAGAAGCCGAACTCGTCGTCGGAGAGCTTCTCACCCTCGATGTCCGCCTGGATCAGCTTGGTGACGATGTCGTCGCCGGGGTTCTTACCGCGCTCCTCGGCCATCTTCATGGCGTACGCGATGATCTCGGCCGACGACGTCGCCGGGTCGACGTGGGCGAACTCGGGATCCTGGTTGCCGGTCATCTCGTTGGACCAGCGGAAGATCTTGTCGCGGTCCTCCTGCGGGACGCCCAGCAAACCGGCGATCGCCTGCAGCGGCAGCTCGCACGAAACCTGCTCGACGAAGTCTCCCGAGCCCGCCGCCGCGGCCGTCTTGGCGATGTTCTGTGCGCGGCTGTCCAACTCGTCGCGGAGCCGTCCGATGGCGCGCGGGGTGAAGCCACGGGAGATGATCTTGCGCAACCGGGTGTGGTGCGGAGCATCCATGTTGAGCATGACGAGTCGCTGCAGGTCGATCTGCTCGCGCGTCATCTCCTGCGGCCAGACCGGGATGGCGCAGTCCTGCTGGCTGGAGAAGATGTCGCTGCGCAGCGAGATCTCCTTGACGTCGCGGTGCTTGGTGATCACCCAGTACCCCTTGTCGCCGAAACCCCCGGTGCCGCCCGGAACGTCCAGCCAGTAGATCGGCTGGGATTTGCGCAGCTCGGCCAGCTCCGCGACCGGCAGACCTTTGAGATTTCTGTCCGGATCGAGAAAGTCGAATCCGGGCGGAAGGTTGGGGCTGGGCACGCTGTTTCTCCTCACTGCTCGCGCATCTGCTGTTCCTGAGACTGGCGATCCAGGGCACTAGCTCTACTAGTGGAACTCTGTTGCCAGTAAAACACGCCTCCACCGCAGAAAAAAGGCGCGGCCGCATCCTCGCTTGTCATAGTAATGAAACGTGTTCTAGCCTGACCGCATGGGTAACCCGGTAATTGTCGAAGCCACCCGCAGCCCCATCGGGAAACGCGCCGGATGGCTGTCAGGACTGCACGCCACCGAGCTGCTGGGCGCGGTGCAGAAGGCAGTGGTGGAGAAGGCCGGCATCGACGCCGGCGACGTCGAACAGGCCATCGGCGGCTGCGTGACGCAGTTCGGCGAGCAGTCGAACAACATCACCCGGGTCAGCTGGCTGGCCGCCGGGCTGCCGGAGCATGTCGGCGCCGCGACCGTGGACTGCCAGTGCGGCAGCAGCCAGCAGGCCAACCACCTGATCGCCGGGCTGATCGCGGTCGGCGCCATCGACATCGGCATCGCCTGCGGGATCGAGGCGATGAGCCGGGTCGGACTGGGCGCCAACGCCGGACCCGACCGCGCCATCCTGCGGCCCGAGTCGTGGGACATCGACCTGCCCGACCAGTTCACCGCGGCCGAACGAATCGCCAAGCGGCGCGGCATCACCCGCGAGGACATCGACCAGTTCGGTTTCGAATCCCAGGCCAAGGCGAAGCAGGCCTGGGCGGAGGGCCGCTTCGACCGCGAGATCACCCCGATCGTGGCGCCGGTGCTCGACGAGAACAAGCAGCCGACGTCCGAGCGGACGACCATCAGCCGTGACCAGGGCCTGCGCGACACGACGCTGTCGGGGCTGGGCGCGCTGAAACCGGTGTTGGAGGACGGGATTCACACGGCGGGAACGTCGTCGCAGATCTCCGACGGCGCGGCGGCGGTGCTCTGGATGGACGAGGACAAGGCCAAGGCGCTCGGCCTGCGCCCCCGGGCCCGGATCGTCAGCCAGGCGCTGGTCGGCGCGGAGACCTACTACCACCTGGACGGCCCGGTGCAGGCGACGGCGAAGGTGCTGGAGAAGGCCGGGATGAAGATGGGTGACATCGACATCGTCGAGATCAACGAGGCGTTCGCGTCGGTGGTGCTGTCGTGGGCGCGGGTGCACGAGCCCGACATGGCCCGGGTCAACGTCAACGGCGGCGCGATCGCGCTGGGCCACCCGGTCGGCTGCACGGGAAGCCGGCTGATCACCACCGCACTGCACGAACTGGAGCGCTCGGGCCAGAGCACCGCGCTGATCACCATGTGCGCGGGCGGTGCGCTGTCCACCGGCACCATCATCGAGCGCATCTAGCCGGTAGCGGATCCGCTGGGATCCCAGGATCACCGACATGCCGAAACCACCACCGCGCCATCTGAATTCGCCATGGGTCGCTTTCGTCATCAAGTGGATGTCCCGCGGCAACGCGTGGATCTACCGGCGCACCAACGGGAAGCTCGGCGGCGTGTTCCAGAAGAGTGCCGTCGCGCTACTGACCACTACGGGACGCAAGACCGGACAGCCGCGGGTCAGCCCGCTGCTCTACCTGCGCGACGGGGATCGCGTCATCCTGGTCGCATCCCAAGGCGGCCGCGATAAGCACCCGATGTGGTACCTCAACCTCAAGGCGGACCCGAAAGTGTCCGTGCAGATCGAAGACGAAGTGTTGCAGTTACGGGCGCGCGACGCCACGCCCGAAGAGCGCGAGCACTACTGGCCCGAACTGGTCGCGATGTATCCGTCGTTCGACGACTACCAGTCGTGGACCGAGCGGGTGATTCCCGTCGTCGTCTGCGAACCCTGACGCCGCGGCCGCGCCGAGCGTGTAATCAGCGCGAAAAATTCGCCAAAATCTCGCGCTGAGTGCACGTTCGGCGCAACGTCGCCGCTACGAGACGATCACGGGATGATCACGGGCAGGTCGACCGGGACGGCGCCGGTGAAGATGGCTCCCAGGTCGCTGACGACCGACGAGGCCTGACCGACGACGGCGAACGCTTCGAACGCGCCGGCCAACGGGATCAGGTAGGTGTCGACTGCGATGGGTAGGCCGATGGCCTCGACGAGATTGCCCGCCTGCAGCCCGGCCGCGAAGAGGGTCAGGTTGTAGGCGGGCAGGCTGGTCAGCAGCGCATTGGCGACATCGGCCGTGGGCAGCAAGATCGCGTAGGAGTCCGAGGCCGCCGCCGAGAGCGCGTTGACCGCGTTGGAGATGTCCCCGGCGACGCTGACGGGTGAGAGCGCGGAAAGCAGGCTGACCGGGCTGGGCATCGCGGTGGGGATGAGCGACGGCCCCGACGAGGGGGCGGCGAGCGAACTGAGCGACGGCATGAGTGACCCGGGCGAGGAGAGCGACGGCAGGAGCGGCCCGGCCGAGGAGAATTCGGCGGAGACGTCATGGGCGAAGTCGGTGATCCCCTGCTGGGTTCCCGCGACCAGCAGGCCGGGCACCTTCGCCACGTCGTGCAGCGGGGGGAACAGGCCGAACTGCGTGGGCACGTTGGCCGGCCCCTGCGACCAGCCGTAATTGGGGTCGCCGTAGCCGAGGTTGACCAGAACTTTCAGGTCCGGTTGGACCAGGTCGGCCAAGGGGTTGCCGACGACCGGGATCGCGCGCAGCGGGTCCAGCAACGGCAGATTCTGAGTGGGAATCATGAAGTAGTTGGTCATGCTGTTGGGGGTGCCGAGGGCTTCGGACCCCGGCAAAAGGAAACCCGAGGAGACCTGCTGGGTTGTCAGCGCCGAGTAGGTGGGATGCACGTAATAAATCCCGGCAAGGGAATTGAGATCCGACAGGAAATTCATCGGGTACTGCGGGACGTCGGCGAAGCCGTCGTATTCCTGGGTGTAGATGGTCGTCTGGTACAGGTTGGAGGGGGTGGCGCCGTTGAACGTGATGCCGAGGGACGGGATGCTCAGGCCGGCCATCCGCTCGAAGAGGCCGCCGTTGGGGGCATTGGGATCCCCGGTCAGCACGAAGGAGACAGCCGAACTCGGTATGTGCTCGGACGCCAGCAGGGGCATCACCATGGACGATATCGTCGAACTCTGAGACTCGCCCTTGACGACGATGAGGTCATTCGGATTCAGGTGGAATTGCTGCAGGATCGCGCTGTTGAGAATCGAGACGCCTTGCAGCTCCGACGTGTTCAGCGGCAAACTCTTGACGCCGGTGTAGAGCCCGTAATTGCCTTCGGGCGTGAACAGGGCCTGGGGCGTGACATTGGGGAACAGCGGCTTGATGAAGAGGTTGAAATTGGCCGTGAGGAAGCTCTGGGAAGGTATCGGCTCCCCGCTGCCGCCCATGATCAACGCGATGCCCGTGGTGGGGTTGGCCGTCGCCAACGTGGTCGCCACAGTGGAAGCGTTGACGGCCTCGGCGCCGGCGTAGGACCCCGCGCCCGCGGTCAACGCCTGCACAAACTGCTGGTGAAATGCCGCCGCCCGGGCCGTCAACGCCTGGAAGGCCTGGCCGTGACCGGAGAACACCGCCGCGACCGCCGCCGACACCTCATCCTCGGCCGCGACCACGATCCCCGTGGTCTGTGCCGCCGCCGACGCGTGCGCTTCGTTGAGCGCTCCGGCGATACTGCCCAGATCCGCTGCCGCCGAATCCAACAACTCCGGCCCCGCGATGACATACGACATCTGAAACCTCCCGTGTTTCATGGCTGTCCTGCTCGCGCCCGACCGGCCGCAGCGGCCCGGAAGAGAACGTATCGCGTTTCAGTGCGGGAGGCCGCGAAATTCGCGGGAAATCTGCGGCGATCAGGCCCCTGGCATGTCACACGTTGCGTGCCGAGCGTGTAGCCAGGGCGAAAAGTCGGCCAAAAACGCGCCCCTGAGCGCACATTCGACGGTAGGCGCTCCTAGGCCCCGTAGACCGGGACCGGCGGGCGCGCCTTGGCCAGCAGGTCGCTGACGACGGGCCCCAGCTCGGCGGGCTCCCACTTTGCGCCCTTGTCGATCTGTGGCCCGTGTGCCCACCCCTCGGCAATCCGGATCTTGCCGCCCTCGACCTCGAAGACCTTGCCGGTGACGTCGCGCGACTCGGCGCTGCCCAGCCAGACGACCAGCGGCGACACGTTTTCCGGCGCCATCGCGTCGAAATCCTGGTCCTGCGTCGCCATCATCTCGGCGAAGACCGTCTCGGTCATGCGGGTCCGGGCCGACGGCGCGATGGCGTTGACGGTGACACCGTAGCGCCCCATCTCGGCGGCGCCGACGAGCGTCATCGCGGCGATGCCGGCCTTGGCGGCGCTGTAGTTGCCCTGCCCGACGCTGCCCTGCAGGCCGGCGCCCGAACTGGTGTTGACGATCCGCGCGTCGACCGTCTTACCTTCCTTGGACAACCCGCGCCAGTACGACGCGGCGTGCCGCATCATGGCGAAGTGCCCCTTGAGGTGCACCGCGACGACCGCGTCGAACTCCTCTTCGCTGGTGTTGGCCATCATCCGGTCGCGCACGATGCCGGCGTTGTTGACCACGACGTCGAGCCCGCCGAAGGTCTCGACGGCGGCCCGCACGAGGCCGGCGGCCTGGTTCCAGTCGGCGATGTCGGACCCGTTGGCGACGGCTTCCCCGCCGGCCGCGGTGATCTCGTCGACGACGCCCTGCGCGGCGCTGCCGCCGCCCGCCGGCGAACCGTCCAGGCCCACCCCGATGTCGTTGACCACCACGCGGGCCCCCTCGGCCGCGAAGGCCAGCGCGTGGGCGCGTCCGATCCCGCCGCCGGCTCCGGTGACGATGACGACGCGCCCGTCGACCACTCCCATATCCCTTGTCTCCTCTACTTGATCGCGCTCGCGTTGGTGGTGGCCAGATAGTGCGGCGGTTCACCGCCGCCGTGCACCTCCACCGAGGCGCCGCTGATGTAGGACGCCGCATCCGACGCCAAAAACGCCGCGGCCCAACCGATGTCCTCGGGCTGGGCAAGCCGGCCCAGTGGCACGTTCTTCGCAATCGCGGCGATCGACTCGGCGTCACCATAGAACAGCTCCGACTGTTCGGTCTCCACCATGCCGACCACGCACGCATTCACCCGGACCTTCGGCCCCCACTCCACGGCCAGCGTCTGAGTGAGGCTTTCCAGGCCCGCCTTGGCCGCCCCGTAGGCGGCGGTCCCGGGCGACGGCCGTCGACCACTGAGGCTGCAGATGTTGACGATCGACCCACCGCACCGCTGGTCCTGCATCTTGTCGTTCGCGTACTGCGAAACATACAGCGCACCAATAAGATTGAGCTCGATGATCTTGCGGTTGAACTTCGCGCTGGAATCGGCGGTCAACACGTACGGCGAACCCCCGGCGTTGTTCACCACGATATCGAGCCCGCCGTGCCGATCGACGATGGAGTCGATCAATGCCCGGACGGCCTCGTCGTCGCGCACGTCGCAGGAGTGAAACTCATACGGCAACCCCTCGACGGCGCGGCGCGCACAGGTGACGACGGTTGCGCCCTGCCGGGCGAAAACGGCGCTGATGCCGGCGCCCACCCCACGGACGCCGCCGGTGACGAGGACGACCCGCCCGGCCAATCCCAAACTGATGGCCTCCCCGAAAGGGAGGCCTCCTTCGGCGCGGGTCACTGTGCTAGCGTACCAAGCAAGTGCTTGCTTAGGTAGCCACGCCCCCAGGAGCGCAATGCCAATCACCTCCACCACCCCCGAACCGGGGATCGTCGCGGTCACCGTCGACTTCCCGCCCGTCAACGCCATCCCGTCGCGCGGCTGGTTCGACCTCGCCGACGCGATCACGGCGGCCGGCGCCAGCCCCGACACCCACGTGGTGATCCTGCGGGCGGAGGGCCGCGGCTTCAACGCCGGCGTGGACATCAAGGAGATGCAGCGCACTCAAGCTGCCGGGCAAGGATACACCGCACTCATCGACGCCAACCGCGGCTGTTTCGCCGCGTTCCGCGCGGTGTACGAATGCGCGGTGCCGGTGATCGCGGCGGTGAACGGATTCTGCGTCGGCGGCGGGATCGGACTGGTCGGCAACTCCGACGTGATCGTGGCCTCCGAGGACGCCACCTTCGGGCTGCCCGAGGTGGAACGGGGCGCCCTGGGCGCGGCGACGCACCTGTCGCGGCTGGTGCCCCAGCACATGATGCGGCGGCTGTTCTTCACCGCGGCCACCGTGGACGCCGCAACCCTGCACCACTTCGGCTCGGTGCACGAGGTGGTGTCCCGCGAGGAACTCGACGACGCCGCGTTGCGGGTGGCCCGCGACATCGCCGCCAAGGACACCCGCGTCATCCGCGCGGCCAAGGAGGCGCTCAACCTCATCGACGTGCAGCGCGTCAACTCCAGCTACCGCATGGAGCAGGGCTTTACATTCGAGCTCAACCTCGCCGGGGTCGCCGACGAGCACCGCGACGCGTTTGTGCAGAAGTCATGAGCGACAAGAGGACAACGCTGGACGAGGCGGTTGCCGGGCTGCGCAGCGGCATGACGATCGGCCTCGGCGGCTGGGGCTCGCGACGCAAGCCCATGGCCTTCGTGCGGGCCCTGCTGCGCACCGACGTCAAGGACCTGACCGTCATCACCTACGGCGGACCCGACCTGGGACTGCTGTGCTCGGCCGGCAAAGTGAAGCGCGTCTACTACGGCTTCGTCTCGCTGGACTCGCCGCCGTTCTACGACCCGTGGTTCGCCAAGGCACGCACCGGCGGGGCGATCGAGGCCCGGGAAATGGACGAGGGCATGCTGCGCTGCGGGTTGCAGGCGGCCGCACAGCGGTTGCCGTTCCTGCCGATTCGGGCGGGTCTGGGCAGTTCGGTGCCCGACTTCTGGGAGGGCGAACTGAAGACCGTGACGAGCCCGTATCCGGCGCCCGGCGGCGGCCAGGAGACATTGCTCGCCATGCCGGCGTTGCGACTGGACGCCGCGTTCGTGCACCTCAACCTCGGTGACAGCCGGGGCAATGCGGCCTACACCGGCATCGACCCCTATTTCGACGACCTCTTCTTGATGGCCGCCGACCGGCGCTACCTGTCGGTGGAACGCGTCGTCTCGACCCAGGACCTGGTCGAATCCGTCCCCCCGCAAGCGCTGCTGGTGAACCGGATGATGGTCGACGCCGTCGTCGAGGCGCCCGGGGGCGCCCACTTCACCACGGCCGCACCGGCTTACGGCCGCGACGAGAAATTCCAGCGGCACTACGCCGAGGCCGCCTCGACGGAGGAGGGCTGGCACAGTTTCGTCCGGACCTACCTGTCGGGCAGCGAGGACGACTACCAGGCAGCCGTGCGCGAGTTCGCGAAGGAGGCGGCCAAGTGAGCCCCACCAGAGCCGAGATCTGCGCGGTCGCCTGCGCCGAGTTGTTCCGGGACGCCGGTGAGATCATGGTCAGCCCGATGACCACCATGGCCTCGGTGGGCGCACGGCTGGCGCGGCTGACCTTCTCCCCCGACATCCTGCTGACCGACGGCGAGGCGCAGCTGCTCGCCGACACCCCGCCGCTCGGCAAGACCGGTCCCGTCGAGGGCTGGATGCCGTTCGGCCGGGTTTTCGAGACCCTGGCCTGGGGGCGCCGGCATGTGGTGATGGGCGCCAATCAGGTGGACCGCTTCGGCAACCAGAACCTTTCGGCGTTCGGCCCGCTGCAGCATCCGACGCGGCAGATGTTCGGCGTGCGCGGTGCGCCCGGCAACGCCGTCAACCACGCGACCAGCTACTGGGTCGGCAACCACTCGAAGCGGGTGTTCTGCGACGCGGTCGACATCGTCTGCGGCATCGGCTGGGACAAGGTCGACCCGGCCAACCCGGCGTTTCGCTTCGCCAACACCTACCGCGTGGTGTCCAACCTCGGCGTGTTCGACTTCGGCGGACCGGACCACACCATGCGCGCCGTCTCCCTGCACCCGGGCGTGACCCCCGGCGACGTCCGGGAAGCCACCTCGTTCGAGGTACACGACCTCGACGGGGCCGGCGAATCGCGGCTGCCGACCGACGACGAGCTGCGCCTGATCCACGAGGTCATCGACCCGCAATCGCTGCGCGACAAAGAGATCCGGTCATGAGACTGCGCACGCCGCTGACCGAGCTGGTCGGCGTCGAGCACCCAGTGGTCCAAACCGGCATGGGCTGGGTGGCCGGCGCCCGGCTGGTGTCGGCCACGGCCAACGCCGGCGGGCTGGGCATCCTGGCCTCGGCCACCATGACGCTCGACGAGTTGGCCACGGCCATCGGCAAGGTCAAGGCCGCCACCGACAAGCCCTTCGGTGTGAACATCCGCGCGGATGCCGCCGATGCGGGTGATCGCATCGAGCTGATGATCCGCGAGGGCGTGAAGGTGGCGTCGTTCGCGCTGGCGCCCAAGCAGGAGCTGATAGCCCGGCTCAAAGAGGCCGGGGCGGTGGTCATCCCGTCGATCGGCGCGGCCAAACACGCGCGCAAGGTCGCGGCGTGGGGCGCCGACGCGTTGATCGTGCAGGGAGGAGAAGGCGGGGGGCACACGGGACCCGTCGCCACCACGCTGCTGTTACCGTCGGTGCTGGACGCCGTGCAGGGCAGCGGGATTCCGGTGATCGCGGCGGGCGGCTTCTTCGACGGGCGCGGACTGGCCGCGGCGTTGAGCTACGGCGCGGCCGGCGTGGCGATGGGAACCCGGTTTCTGCTCACCTCCGATTCGACCGTGCCCGAGGCCGTCAAACGCCGCTACCTCGAGGCCGCGCTGGACGGCACCGTGGTGACCACCCGAGTCGACGGCATGCCGCATCGGGTGTTGCGCACCGGCCTGGTTGAGAAGCTGGAAAGCGGCTCACCCGTCAGGGGTTTCGTGGCCGCGGTGCGCAACGCCGCGAAGTTCAAACAGATGTCGCGGATGACCTGGCGATCGATGATCACCGACGGCCTGGCCATGCGCCACGGCAAGGAGTTGAGCTGGTCGCAGGTGGTGATGGCGGCCAACACCCCGATGCTGCTGAAGGCCGGCCTGGTCGAGGGCAACACCGAGGCCGGGGTGCTGGCCTCCGGCCAGGTGGCCGGGATCCTCGAGGACCTGCCGTCATGTGCCGAGCTGATCGAGTCCGTCGTCCGGGATGCGATCACACACCTGCAGTCGGCGGCCGCTTTCGTGCAGTGACCGCTCAGCCGTGATTCAGGACTCGACGACCAGCAGCGTGTGCCCGCTCGGGTCGCGGAACCAGAACATCGGTGGGACCGGCCCGCCCATGCGCGACACCTGGGCGTCGACGTCGACGCCGAGTTCGGCCATCGCCGCGTGGGTGGCGTCGATGTCGCTGGTGGACAACGTGATACCGGTGTTGGCCGGCAACACCGGTCCTCCGTCCGGCGGCGGCGGAGCCAGCGCGATGCCGGTCGTGCCCTCGGGGGGATAGACCTCGATCCACCGGTAGCCGCCACCGAATGGCTGATCGGTTCGCTTCTCGAACCCCAGCGACTCGTAGAACTCGACCGCTTTGTCCTGTTCGGGTGTCGGTACGCACACCAGGCTGATCGTGGTGAGGCCGGTCGTCATGGTGGTCATCTCGCTCCTTCCGGTTGGGCGTCAGCGTTGGCACCGTATGCCCGCGCAATGTCCTGCGAGCCGGCCCATCCGCTGTACGTGGGTCGCTGGGGCCAGCCGTCCGGGGAGTCCTGCCATTCTTCCTGGCGGCCGTACGGCAGTAGATCGATCAACGCGAACGAGTGGCTGAGCGGTACACGATCAACTGCGACCTGCTGCCGAACACGTCGGCCAGCCGCACCGGTCCGTGCTCGCCTTTCAGAAGGTAGTCCGGCATCGCGACCATCGGTAGCCGTCGTCGCTGCGCGGCGATCGCATCGAGCTCACGAGTAACCGCCTTCTCCCGCTCGCGCAACGCGGCCAATTCGCGCTGCCACACTCGCTCGTCCACAACCGGCGGCAATGCTGCGGTGCTCACGGTGCAAACCTCCAATGTTCACAGCGTCAACATGGTAATGTTGACACCGTACACTTCCGCCCCGAGAAGGGTCAAGCGTGTCCACCGCGAAAACCGGCTATCACCACGGAGACCTGCGCGCCGCGTTGATCGATGCCGGCCTGTACCTCACCCGGACCGGTGGGCCCGAAGCGCTGACCATTCGGGAAGCCACCCGGCGGGTCGGGGTCTCCCCCAACGCCGCCTATCGCCACTTCGCCGATCGCGAAGCCCTGCTCGGCGCTGTCGCGCTCGCGATCCAGCACCGGATGGCGGAACGGATGCAACGCGCGGCACGCCGGCGCGGCTCGCGCCGGCCGCGGGCGGACGATCGGCTCCGCGCGGTCGGGCTCGGCTACATCGAATTTGCGCTCGACGAGCCGGGGTGGTTCACCGTGGCGTTTTTCGGAACCGGCCCGCCGGCCGGCGAGACCGCCGGGGCTCCACCGTACGTGGCGTTGGTCGATGCGCTCGATGCGATGTCGGAGGCGGGAATGCTGTCCCCCGAGCGACGCGAAGGCGCCGAATGGCCCTGCTGGTCAGCGGTGCACGGATTCGCCGAGCTTGCCCTGCGCGGACCGCTGCGTCACGCCGGTCGCCGCCGGGTCGAGGCGCTGGCGGAACGCACGGTCGACGACATCATCGCCGGCGTGGCCGCGTCCGCGACTCGTGACGGCGGCTAGGTGATTAAGCAAATAGCTGTATCTGGCCTGAATTAAGTTATATTCTTCATATGGCCGGAGTGAAGCGTGGATCGTCACCCAGGGCGGCCGTGATCGGTGACGTCGTGGCATCCCGGCGCGCCGCGGACCGGTCCGCGCTGCATCGACGCGTGAGCACCGCCCTGCGCGAGGTCGCCGATGGCGCGATCGCCGCCCCCGCCTTCAGCGTCGGCGACGAGTTCCAGGGCAGCTACCCCTCGGTGGGCACCGCCATCGACGCCGCCTTGCGGCTGCGACTGCTCCTTGCCCCCGAGGTCGACGTCCGCTTCGGCATCGGATGGGGCCTCGTCACCGTCCTGGACCCCGAGACCGGCATCCAGGACGGACCGGCGTGGTGGGCCGCGCGCGAGGCCATCCAGGCGACCGCACGGACGCAACGGCAGCCCGGCTTCACGCTGGTGCGCACCACCTTCCGGGCGGACAAGAACACCCGCGCAGACGTCGCGGCCGTCAACGCGGCCCTGATCTGTCGGGACCATCTGCTTGGATCGCTCGATGGAAGATCGCTGCGGATTGTGAAGGGCTTGATGACCGGCCAGACCAAGAAGGAACTCGCCGCCGCCGAGGGCATCAGCGCCTCGGCAGTGTCGCAGCGGGCGAGCCGTGACGGCCTGGATCTGATTGTCGTTGCATCGCAATACCTTCGGAGCTTGCCGTGAGCGCCGTCGCCGTCTTCCTGATCGCGGTGGGCATCGCCGACCTGTGCCGGCGGACGATAGGTGCGGCGTGGCCGCCCTGGCGATCGGACCGGCCCTGGTGGTCGGGTGCGCGGCGTTGGGCGCGCTGTGGCACGGCGGTGATGTCGCGTTGCTCGTGCCGGCGGCCTGCACCGTAGCCGCCTGGGAGTGGCTGTGCATCCGCAGTGAACGCAGCGGTAGGCGCCAGGCCGCCCCGCTGGCAGTCTTCGCCGGGACGCTGACATTTCTGACGGTGGCGTCCGGTTGGTCCTCGCCGGTCGGCGGCGTCTTCGCCCGGTGGTCGGCCTGGGTGCACCTGCCGCTCGCCCACGTCACGCCCACGCGGCTGTTGATGATCGTCGGTGTAGTGGTGCTGCAGTTCGCCGCCGCGAATCAGCTGGTGCGCCTGGTGCTCGGCTCCGTCGGGGCGGTGCGTCCGGCCGGCGAGCCACAGCCGTCCGACCGCCTCAAGGGCGGCCGGCTGCTGGGCCCGCTGGAGCGCCTGCTGATCCTGAGCCTGGGCGTCGGCGGACAGGTGGCCGCGGCCGGCGCCGTCGTCGCCGCCAAGGGAATCATCCGATTTCCCGAACTGAGCGCCCAGAAGGACCGCAACGGCGCGGTCGGCATCGACGAGGTGACCGAGTATTTCCTCGTCGGCAGCTTCACGAGTTGGCTGCTGGCCCTGGGCAGCATCGGGCTGGTCCTGGCCGCGCGCTGAACGCGGTGTACCCGGGACGCCCGCCCGTGAGGCTATTTCAGCTGTGTCGACCATTGACGACGTAGGCCAGGACGCCCCCGAATCCGTCGCGCGTCATGCGCTGCCCGATCCGGGCGAATCGGTGCCGAAGTTGGCGTTGCCGATCGTCGCAGTTTTCCTCGGCGCTTTGACCGCCTTCGTGTTCGCCACGGTGGGCTACGTCAACGGCTGGGCCTCGGCCTGGCTCACGAATCCGGTCAACGCCGCGGTGACGTTCGTGATGTTCACCGTCGTGCACGATACCTCGCACCACTCGATCAGCTCCGCGCGATGGGTCAACGGGTTGTTCGGGCGGATGGCGTGGCTTTTCGTCGTCCCGATCGTCGCCTTCCCGACATTCGGCTATATCCACATCCAGCATCATCGCCACGCCAACGACGACGAGGACCCCGAAACGTTCGCATCGCACGGCTCGCCCTGGTCGCTGCCGTTGCGCTGGTCGCTGGCCGAGTATTTCTACCTGAGGTACTACCTCCCGCGTGCCCGCAGCCGGCCAGTGTTCGAGCTCGCCGAGACGCTGGTGATGCTGGCCCTGAGCCTGGCCGGTCTGACGGTCGCCGTCATCACCGGGAACTTCTGGACGCTCGCGGTCGTCTTTCTGGTTCCGCAGCGCATCGGGGTCACCGTGCTGGCGTGGTGGTTCGACTGGCTGCCCCAGCACGGCCTGGCAGACACCCAGCGCACCGATCGCTACCGGGCAACCCGCAACCGGGTCGGCGCGGAATGGCTGTTCACCCCGGTGCTGCTGTCGCAGAACTACCACCTGGTGCATCACCTGCACCCGTCGGTGCCGTTCCACCGCTACCTGCGGACCTGGAAGCGCAACGAGGAAGCCTACCTGGAGCGCAACGCCGCCATCTCGACAGTCTTTGGCCAGCAACACAATCCCGATGAGTTTCGGGAGTGGAAGGCCCTCAACGGCAGGCTCGCCAAGCTGTTGCCGGTGCGGATGCCGGCCAGGTCGAGTTCGCCGCACGCGGTGTTGCACCGCATCCCGGTCGCGTCGGTGGACCCCCTCACCACCGACAGCACCCTGGTGACCTTCGCCGTACCGGAAAGCCTGCGGGACGCCTTCCGGTTCGAACCGGGCCAGCACGTCACGGTGCGCACCGACCCGGGTGGCGAAAACGTTCGCCGCAACTACTCGATCTGCGCGCCGGCGACCCGGGCCCAACTGCGGATCGCCGTCAAACACCTTCCCGGCGGCGAGTTTTCGACGTTTGTGGCCAATGACCTCAAGGCTGGCGACGTGCTCGAGCTGATGACGCCGACCGGGCGCTTCGGTACCCCGCTGCACCCGCTGGCCCGAAAACACTACGTCGCTCTGGTGGCCGGCAGCGGGATCACGCCGGTGCTGTCCATCCTGGCGACGACGCTCGAGATCGAAACCGAGAGCTTGGACCGGCTCGAGTCCCGCTATGCCGACCGCCTGGAGATCCTGCACGTGCTGTCGGGCGATCCGTTGCACACACCGGAACTGCGCGGCCGCATCGACCGGGACAAACTCAACCGGTGGCTGACGAGCAGCCTGCAGCCCGACAGCATCGACGAGTGGTTCGTCTGCGCGACCACCGCACACGAGGTTCTGACCGAGCATTGCGTCGACGCGGAGCGCATCCACCTCGAGCTGTTCTTCGGCTACGACACTTCTCCGGCGACCGAGCGCGCCTACGAGACCGCGACCCTCACCTTCACACTGTCCGGTACGCAGGCGACGGTCGACCTGGCCCCCGGCGACTCGATACTGGAAGGCGCGCTGCAACTTCGCAGCGACGCGCCATATGCCTGCATGGGCGGCGCGTGTGGCACCTGCCGCGCGAAGCTGGTCGAGGGCGAGGTCGAGATGGACCACAACTTCGCCCTCGGGCGCGCCGAATTGGACGCCGGCTACATCCTGACCTGCCAGTCACATCCGACGACGCCGTTCGTCGCCGTCGACTACGACGCCTGAGCCCCGCGCCGAACGTGCAACCACTGCGAGAAAACCGCGAAAAACTCGCAGCCAGTTCACGTTCGGCGGCGTGAGGAAAAAGCTACAGCCGCTCGATGATCGTGACGTTGGCCGTGCCGCCGCCCTCGCACATCGTCTGCAGCCCGTAGCGGCCGCCGATGCGCTCGAGCTCGCCCAGCATGGTGGTGAACAGCTTGGCGCCGGTGGCCCCCAGCGGGTGACCGAGGGCGATCGCGCCGCCGTTGGGGTTGACCTTCTCCGGGTCCGCCTTGATCTCCTTGAGCCACGCCATGACCACCGGGGCGAAGGCCTCGTTGATCTCGACGGTGTCGATGTCGCCGATGGACAGGCCGGTCTTGCCCAGCGCATGACGGGTCGCCGGGATGGGTCCGGTCAGCATGAACACCGGGTCCGCGGCGCGCGCACTGATGTGGTGGATGCGCGCCCGCGGCGTCAGCTTGTGGTCCTTGACCGCCCGCTCGGACGCCAGCAGCACCGCGCTGGCGCCGTCGGAGATCTGGCTGGCCATCGCCGCCGTCAGCCGGCCGCCCTCGACCAGCGTCTTCAACCCGGCCATCTTCTCCAGCGACGACTCGCGCGGGCACTCGTCGACCCGGAACGGCCCGGAATCCGTTTCAATGGTCATGATCTCGTTGTCGAAGTGCCCGCTGCGGATCGCCGCGAACGCGCGCTCGTGGCTGGTCAGCGCGTAGCGCTCCATCTCTTCGCGCGACAGGTTCCACCTCTCGGCGATCATCTCCGAGCCGCGGAACTGCGAGATCTCCTGGTCGCCGTACCGGTGCAGCCACTGCTTGGACTCGTTGGTCGGCGAGGTGAAGCCGAACTGTTCCCCGACGGTCATCGCCGACGAGATGGGGATCTGGCTCATGTTCTGCACGCCGCCGGCCACGATGACATCAGCCGTGCCGGACATGATGGCCTGCGCGCCAAAGGAAATCGCTTGCTGGCTGGAGCCGCACTGCCGGTCCACCGTGACGCCGGGAACCTCTTCGGGATAGCCGGCCGCCAACCACGAGAGCCGGGCGATGTTGCCGGCCTGCCCGCCGATGGCGTCGACACACCCGGCGATCACGTCGTCGACGGCGGCAGGGTCGACGTCGACCCGGTCGAGCAGACCGCGCCACGCGTAGGCACCCAGGTCGACGGGGTGAACCCCGGCCAGTGATCCGTTGCGCTTGCCGACCGCGGTACGCACGGCGTCGATGACATAGGCCTGGGAAAACGCAGCCATCTTTCAGACTCCTTCTTTCGTGATTCCGCCCAGAACGATGGCGAGGTATTGCCGGCCCACCTGTTGCGCGGTGAGCGGTCCACCGGGTTGGTACCAGCGCACCGCCACCCAGGTGGTGTCACGGATGAAGCGGTAGACCAGGTCCACGTCGAGGTCGGGCTGGAAGTAGCCCTCGTCGATGCCCTGGTTGAGCACCTCGACCCACATCTTGCGCTGCCGGCGGTTCATGTCCTCGATGTAGGAGAACCGTGGCTGCGACGACAGCCGTTTGGCCTCGTCCTGGTAGATGACGACCTGCGAGTGCCGGTGCTCGATCGCCTCGAACGACGCCAGGAACAACCCCTTGAGGCGGGCCAGGGCATTGGCCTCGGTGTCCATGATCTCGCGGTAGCGGGCAAACAGCCAGTCCAGGAAGCCGCGCAGCAACTCGTCGACCATCTCTTCCTTGGAGGAGAAATGGTGGTACAGGCTGCCGGAGAGGATGCCGGCACCGTCGGCGATGTCGCGCACGGTGGTCGCACGCATCCCGCGCTCGGCGAACATGGCCGCGGCGAGCTCGAGCAGCTCCCCGCGGCGGCTGTTCGGCTGACCGTCCACCGGGACAGCCTATCAACCAAGCGCTTGCTCGGCTAGCGCCTCACGGATGCTGGCTGGAGACCGAGATGACCTCGCCGGTGAGGTAGCTCGAGTAGTCGCTGGCCAGGAACGCGATCGTGGCCGCGATCTCCCACGGCTCGGCGGCGCGCCCGAACGCCTCACCGGCGGACAGCCGGTCGAGCAGGTCGGCCGAGGTGGTCCTGTCCAGGAACTTGTGCCGGGCGATGCTGGGCGACACCGCGTTGATCCGCACGCCGTACTCGACGGCTTCGATTGCGCTGCAACGGGTCAACGCCATCACGCCCGCCTTGGCGGCCGCATAGTGCGCCTGCGAATGCTGGGCCCGCCAGCCCAGGACGCTGGCGTTGTTGACGATCACCCCACCGTGGCCGGCCTCGCGGAAGTACCGCAGCGCCGCGCGGGTGGCACGGAACACCGACGTGCACGTCACGTCCAGGACGCGGTCCCATTCCTCGTCGGTCATGTCGACGACCGGGGTCTGCCCACCCAGCCCGGCGTTGTTGATCAGCACGTCCATGCGCCCCATCCGGGCGGTCACCGAGGCGAACAGCGCGTCGACCTGCGCGGTCGACGTCACGTCGCACAGCACCTTCTCGACCCGGCCCAGCCCCAGCGCCGACAGTTCGTCGGCGGTCTCCCCCAGCCGGCGTTCGTTGTGGTCGGAGCTGACCACGGGGGGACCCTCGGCCCACGCCCGCCCCGCGGTCGCCGAACCCGTGGCGGGGGCGGCGGCGGCGGGGGCGCTGACCACCATGCCG